>DBQN01000039.1:0-16449 GCA_002305255.1 Firmicutes bacterium UBA1393
GTATCTGTCTGAATCGATGTAAAGGGCTCGCAAGGCCGAGGGGACTGCGGTCCGGCGGCGCTGTCCCAAGAGGGCACATCACGAACCCGCAGCTCTACGCGTTGCGCCTTGAGCACACTGTTCTCGCCGCTCGGGGCCTGATCGGGAATACCTCGATTCTGCCAGTATCCGCGGACGTTTACGTCGATTCTCACAGTATCCGGCTCTCCTATCCTCCGAAATCCACATAAAGCGTTTCGTGGCCTTGTTGCGCCGTCCACGCGTCGCCCGTCGCCCCTCGACCGCCGCAACAGGTGGCTCATCGGAACCGCTCAGAGCGCGGCGGGGGCGATGTTTCGGGCGCGAGCCCCATCTCGCCCACCGCATGGCGCTGCGGGACTACCAGAGCTGCTTGTCGGGCACGAGTGTAGATGGCGTGCTGAGAGGCGGTTGTGGTATCATGGCGGCATAGCGAAGTGCCCGGGGGGCGCCGCGACCGACGGGGGAATCGCCGATGACGGGAACACTCATCAACATGGCAACAGTTGTGGCAGGGACGACGCTCGGCATTGCACTAAAGCAGAGGATGCCCCGGCGAATGTCAGACACTGTGATGCAGGGTATGGGAATCTTCACGTGCTTCATGGGCCTCTCCATGGCCCTGAAGACGCAGAACACGCTCATCGTGCTGTTCAGCATGGTGTTGGGCACTGTGATCGGCACGGGCCTTGACATCCAGGCAAGGCTGGAGGCCGGCACGAAGCGCCTCGAGGCGCGGTTCGCGCGGGAGGGCACGGGGCTGGCGGCAGGCTTTCTGGCTGCCAGTCTGCTCTACTGCGTTGGCCCGATGAGCATCATCGGCTCGATAGAGGATGGTCTTGTAGGGAATTATCAGATCCTTTTGACGAAGGCCATCATGGACGGCGTTGCGTCCATCGTGTTCGGTGCCACCATGGGTGTAGGAGTTGCCCTATCGGCGGTAAGTATCCTTGTTTACCAGGGCGGCCTGACTCTGGCCGCGGCCGGCGTCAAGAGCGTGCTCACTGACGCGGCCATCGTCGAGATGACGGCCACCGGCGGCCTGCTAATCGTGGGTATAGGCATGAACATGCTAGAGATAAAGAAGGTGCGCGTGGCTGACATGCTGCCGGCGATACTGGCGGCGGCAATACTGGCGCAGATCATCAAATAGAGTACCCATGTCAGGAGGTGCCAACTGTGATCTGGGACACTGCAGGACCCGCAAACACTACAGCAACGCTGACAGAGGCCATTACCTATGCGAAGGAGCACAACATCGGATGGCTCGTGATAGCGTCGTCGAGCGGCGCTACAGTCAGAAGGGCGCTGGAGGTCGGCGTCGACGGGCTCTCCGTCGTGTGTGTGACGCATCACGTTGGTTTCTCGGCGCCCGGCGCCGACGAGATGCGCCGCGAGGAGAGGGCGTTGCTGACCGACAACGGAGTGCAGGTGCTCACCACCACCCACGTGCTGGCCGGCGTAGACAGGAGCTTGCGTCTGAAGTTCGGGGGGCTATACCCGCCTGAGATCATTGCCGCAGCCCTTCGCATGTTAGGGCAGGGCGTCAAGGTGTGCGCGGAGATCTCCATCATGGCCCTTGATGCCGGGCTCGTCCCCTTTGGCGAGCGCGTCGTTGCTGTGGGGGGCACATCGTCAGGCGCCGACACAGCGGCCGTAGTCGTTCCGGCCCACTCCAACGACATCTTCCGCCTGCGCATTGAAGAGATCATCTGCAAGCCACGGACGTGGTGAGAGAGAACAGGGCTGACGGCGCACAGAAGCCTACAGAAGATGAAGGAGGAACCGCTCGCGCGGTTCCTCCTTGCTCATTGCTTATCGTCTGTTGTTCATTGTTCTCTGTCCGCTGTCGGCCGGTTGCCGCCGGTCGCTGGTTGCCGGTCGTCCGTCAGTTCTCGAACACCCGCGAGGGATCTACCTCGGCGGGGTTCTGGAGGTAGTAACCGGTCCCATTCGTCATGACATCGGTGTACAGTGGGAACATCGCACCACACGGGGTTTCCGGGTGCATCATGTTGTAGACGTTAATCAGCTGGTATGCGCTGGTGAGCAGGCGCCCGACTCTGTTGTCGATGGTCTGGGCGTTGTTGATGTCATACGAGGTGTAGAGCAGACCCTTGTCGGCTGCCCTCTGCAGAAACTCGTCCTTGCCGTCGATCATCAGCTGCTCTGTGACTCTGCCGACGACTCGGTCGATGAATGGTTCAGCAGTCTCGACCAGTACCGCCAGGGTATCGCTGAAGTCTCCAAGCTCGCGGTGGGCGAGGCCGTGGAGGTTCTTCGGTGATACCTCTGTCTTCATGGGCATCTCCGCCTGAGAGAACATTGCGGCCAGGAAGGAGAGCTCCTCGGCCCTTTGGTGAGCGACGTAGGTGTCGACGACTGGGTACATCAGAGACGCCTCGTGGAAGTCGATGGTCAAATCCACTTTCTCGTTTCTGATGAGCTCCATGATGGCGTAGCCCATGCGCTCTGTGAGGGTGCCGTTGGGCCGCCCGGGATACGCGCGGTTCAGGTTCCTGATGTCCTGGTATGCCAGGTTCTGACCTGACGGATAGTGCACGTAGGTGAAGGGATCAGGCCACTGGTCGAGGGGGGCCGTCTCTCTGTCGCCGATCCTGTATACCTGCTGGCCCCAGGAGGTCGGGATGTGCAGGAACTGAGGGTAGCCGTTCCCGACGATGCCCTGTGTGGAGGCGCTCATGTCAGACCTGGGGACGACGATTACTCTGCCCGACGTGATCTGGAGGTTCTCCATTAGCACGTACGCGGCAATGGTGCCGGCAGGCTCATATGGATGATCGCCGCCTATGATGAGAGTTGTGGCTCCGGGCACGCCCGAGTCAAAGAAGTACACCGGCGTATCGCCCCAGGTGTTCTTCAAGTTGGGCAGCCAGTCTGACAGCATTCTTCTCTCCGTAAATGCTTCGGACACAATTACTGTCTCTTTGAAATGCCTGAGCTCCAGAAACTCCCTTGCCGCGAAGCCGGCGAGGACGAGGAACACAAGCAGGAAGACGACCTTCCTGAGAGTAGCGCCTTTCATGTGTATTCCCTCCTTACCGAATGTGCAACGCGCGCAGCAGGAATGGGATGATCGCGTAGGCGTATACGATATCGTAAACCAGACTCGTGCGGGTCGTCCTCTTGAACAGAGCTCTGAGGAGAAGCAACCCGAAGAAAGCCGACATCAGGAAGTAGATCTGCCTGATGACTTCCTGCAGAAACACCATTGGACTCCCTCCTTAGCTTCCCTGACTACTTGGTGAGCGGCACGAACAGTCTCCACTGGACGAGCATCGTGAGTGCTATGGCAGCCAGGACGATCCACGGAGCGGCCACTTCTTTGAGGAACTCGGTGTACGAGCCCTTAAAGCCGGTCTTCTCAATCGCCAGGCGGCCGACTATTCTTGACGGTGGCAGGCAGTCACCCAACGGGAACATGAGAGAGAGGGCTGCTGCCACGACTGTGACGTTGATGCCCACTGAGTTCATGCGGAAGATGATCGGCACTCCAAGTATCACTGCGCTGCCGTACGACAGGGAACCCTGCGCGAACGGGCAGAACAGCAGAGCCGTCACGTAGATCCACACTATTGGGAGTGTGACGAAGCTGATCGCGATGAGACCCCTCACGCCGGTGAGGGCAAGCATTCCCACGAGGGCGCCGACGCTGACGAGCGTAGCAACCAGGGGGAACACCATCTCTATCGTGTAAGTAGTCACTTCCCACCAACGCTTCAAGCCCCTGCGCTCGGGATCGATCAGCATGACCAGCACTGCGCAGAGCAGGAAGGTGAGGGGAAGGCCGATGACTGGAATCGAATGCGCCTTATACTGCGCCAGAAGGATCAACGCCAGCAACAACGCGAAGGGAAGCACCAGCCGCCACCAGGTCATGCCCTTTGCTGCCGGCGGCAGGTACGCGAGGACTTCGGCCTTGGAGCGAGGCTTGGCGCCTCTTCCGTAGTAGAACACTGCGAAGATTGTGACAATGACGACGGGTAGGAGCAGGATCTTGTTGAAGCCCACATAGGGCATGTTGGCGCCTGCTGCCAGGAGCATTGCCCACAGGTTGATGGGGGGCGCCGCTGCCGACAGGATTGCCAGCACGAACACGAATGCTGCTCTGCGGGCGGGTGGGATGCCCATGAACTCCAACACCGTGGCGACTAGCCCGCCGACCACCAGTATCGACACGCTGCCCGCACCGGTGATGGCGCCGGGAACGAGCATGACGAAGGCCAGCAGGAAGAGCATGAGCCACTTCATGTTGTAGAAACTCTGCACGATATTGCGCACCAGTGCGTTTGTAGCTCCGATTTCTGAGTAGAAGTTCATGAACAGAGATGCAGTGATGAACAAGAGTGCTAGGTCGAAGTATGTCAGGGTGCCCTCTACGAGGAGGCGGACCGGCAGTCCGAACCCGGCGACAAGCGCTCCTACCACGGCTGTGATGGCCATCGAGATCTCCGGCGACTTCAACTTCCAGCTGCAGAATGCGAACGTCGCCGCCATGGCGATCAGCGTATACGTTGTCTGAAGAGTCATGGTCATGTTGTTACCCCCCAAGAGTGTGCGCCCTGGTTAGGGCGCACTTACTCACTTGGAAAACATGGCTGTGAACAGAGCGGGCACGTCGGTCATCGCGGTTTCCTTGTCGAAGTAGGTGAGGGGTACCTTGTTCTTGTCGGCGAGACTCTTGAACTTGCCGTCGTAGTCGCCGTCTTTCCTCACGATGATGTAGTCGGCGAAGGGGGCGATTGCATCGATGCTCTGTTCGTTGGCGCTGCCCGGGAGGCCTCTGTTGTCCTTTCCGTTCAGAACGAGCGCAACGATCTTGATCTTCAGCCGCTTCGCCTCAGCCACGACCTTCTTCAGGCGGGCAATCTCATCCTCGATGGTGATCCCTGAGGCACCGAGGCCCTTTGCAGTTGAGCTGATGGCGAACACGATGGTCTTGTACTTGGCGATGTCGGCTGGCTGCGGCTCTGCGTTGTAGAAGTAATCGGTCTCGTAGCGGAGTGCGACCTTGGAAGTGGGGTTGAACGTAAGTATCGTTCTCGTGCCTTTACCATCCGGCCCCTGCCCGGCATTGCTGAGCAGCATCGGGAACTCGAACTTGGGTGGAGGGTTAGTTCCCGTGATGGCGGCCGATACTGGGTTGGCGCCCATGAGCATCAGCAGTCCGAAGAGAAGCAACAGTGCGGAAAACCTCTTCATGCGTATTCTCCTTTCGAGTAGATCCATGCCCCCATTTGCGCCGGGGCTGACGCGGTACTCTAACCTTTCTTCCCCTCTAACAATTGTAGCACGGGCCGGAATGTGAGTGAAGAACTGCACATAGGCGGATGATTGCTCCGTCAAGTGTATTTGTTGGGGTCAATGTTATGCATTGTCAGGCAAGTCGCTACCAGTTTCGCTGGCTCATCCAGGCGCAATCGGTTACCAGACTGAGCTGCCTGCGGGATGTGCTATTATGTGTGGGAAGGAGGCCAAGATGAGCAATCTGATTGTTCTGGCAGTATCAGCCGCATTGCTGGTGGCCGGGCTCGTCGAGAACGCGCTTCACCAGAGGCGGATCAGATCGATACCGATTCGGGTGAACGTCAACGGCACGCGGGGCAAGTCTACGGTTACTAGACTGATTGCCGCAGGGCTCAGGGCAGGCGGCCTTCGCACGTTCGCGAAGACAACAGGCACGACGCCCAGGCTCATTCTGCCTGACGGAAGTGAAGAACCCATCAGGCGACGAGGGAGGGCCCGCATATCTGAGCAGTTGTGGGTTGCGAGACAGGCCTGCCGTGGGCAAGCCGAGGCCCTCGTAGTCGAGTGCATGGCGCTGGAACCCGAGACTCAGATCGTCTACGAGCACCAGCTCGTCAAGTCGACGATAGGGGTGATAACCAACATCAGGCGCGATCACCTCGATGTGATGGGGCCGGAGCTTGACGATGTGGCGGCCACCCTGGCCCTCACCGTGCCGAGTAACGGGCACCTGGTGACAGTCGACGGTGAGTTCACAGACTTGCTGGCAGCCGAGTGCGAACGGCGCGGCAGCGTGCTCCAGCTGGCCGACGCCTCATCGGTGAGCCATGATGAGCTTGCACGTTTCGCTTACACTTCGTTCCCTGAGAACGTGGCCATAGCACTCAAAGTGTGTGAACTGGTGGGTGTGGATCGAGCCACCGCCCTCGCTGGAATGGTCGAGGCGGCACCCGACCCCGGAGTCAGCCCGGTGGTGGATATTGTGATTGATGGCCGGCCGCTCCGGGTGGTGAATGCGTTCGCTGCTAACGACGTCGAGTCGACTTTGAAGATGTGGGACGACTTCGTAGTCCCTTGTCGGCAGCAGTATGATGCCACGTTTGTGCTGGTCAACAACAGAGGGGACAGGCCTCAGAGAGTCGAGGAGATGTCCACCATGGCTGCACGTCTGGGGGCAGATGCCATCTTCTACGTGGGTGACTTGCAGTCGCTGGCCATTAGGCTGACGCCGCAGGCGTCAGGCGCGGCGGCGGGTGCCAACGGCGCGGCGGCGGGTGCCAGCGGAGCGCCAATCGCGACCGGAGCCTCGCGCGTGACCGCCATCAGCCAGAGGCAGCCTGTGGCGATACTCGGCCGGGTGGCGTCGGCGTTGCCTGCAGGTGGTTCGGCTCTGCTGTTCCTTGCGGGCAACACCAAGGGTGCGGGCAGCGCACTCACTGAGTTCATACTGGGCCAGGCAGGAGCTGTGAAACCATGATCAACGTGTCCGTTACGATAGGCATCATTCTGAGTTTTCTTGTATCAGAGCTAGGCGGCCTGCTCTCGGGGGGCCTGATCGGTCCGGGGTATCTCGCCCTCTACATGGACCAGCCCATGCGCGTTGCCGCGACGTTGGCCGTGGCGGGAATCACCTACGTGCTGGTGAGGCTCATATCGCTGCGAGTGATACTCTTCGGCAGACGCCGGTTCATGGCCATGGTCCTCGGCGGTCTCGTTGTGGGATGGGCATTGAGCAGGGCAGTCTCGCTGGCTCCACAGCTCGGGCAGGGCTTTGGGGTCGTGGGGCACATCGTGCCCGGTCTTATTGCTAACGATGCCTACAAGCAGGGGTTTGTGCGGACTGCGTTGGCGACGCTGGCAGTGGCCGGCGTGGTCAGGCTCGCGCTGATCCTTATCTTCTAGACGGCGAGATGGGCAACATGAGAAGCATCATCGGTAACGTGAGATATGTGGGCAGAGCCGGCAACAGGGGCATGCACAGCCTGCTCCGGGCGGCGTTGGCTTCCGCTGTGGTCGCGCTGACGCTCTGGCTAACCTTCTCCACGAGCTATATGGCGAAGCACGAGAGCTACGACGTGATGGTCGCGGCGGCTGAGAAGATGATTGAAGCGACGGCGGCTGTGAAGGCACACAGGCTGGCGCTGGGGATAAGGGTGAGCCCTGACGATGTCAACGCCACGGGGCTGATAGGTGAAGAGCTGACTGACATCACCACAACGCCGGGCAACCTGACATCGAAACGGACGGCCACCAATCCGGACTTTGCCGCGCTCACCGTGAAGTACTTCCACGAGCTTGGCATCACGAATGGCGACAAGGTGGCCGTGGGGGCGAGTGGGTCGTTCCCAGGGATTGTCCTCGCTGTGCTCTCGGCATGCTGGACGACAGGCGTCGAGCCGGTGGTCATCCCGTCTATCGGGGCGTCGGAGTATGGCGCGAATGTGCCGGGCGTCACATCGGTGGAGATGATCGATGCGCTGAGGGCCGCAGGCGTGTTCGACTACGTTCCTGCGATGATCTCCCTGGGCGGGCCGGAGGACTCGGGCGAGGCCGGGATCCTCACTGACGGTCGACCCGTCATTCTCGACATCGCGCAGCGCTCCGGCCATCCTCTGCTTCTCCCTGCCGACACTGTTGAGAGCATACGCAGGCGGCTGGCCGTCTACGAGGCGGCGGGCGACATGAAGGCGTTCATAAATGTGGGAGGCGCAGAGCCCAACTACGGTTCGACATTGGCTTCGCTGGAGTTTCCCAACGGCCTTGTGACGAAACCACCTGTCAAGATCGACACGCCCGACATGGGGCTTGTGTACGAGTTCATAAACAGGGGCATCCCGGTGCTACATTTCCTTGATATCAAGGGACTGGCCACGAAGAGCGGAATACCCATCGACCCGGTGCCGCTGCCGCAGCCAGGCACCAGCCTGGTGTACTATGAGAGAAGGTACCAGAAGGCGTATGCTGCGGCAGGCCTTGTGCTTGCCCTGGGCGTGTTGCTGGTACCCCTCGGCCCGCTCGGGCTCGGGCGGGAGCAGCGACAGGGACAGGGACGGGTACGGGGACGGGGACGGGAACGGCGCCGGTAGCGCGGCGGGCGAGCGCAACAGTCAAATCTGTCAGGTCACGTTCACACAATTGACACAGACCTCCGTTAGTCTCTACTCAGACAGGGACGAACGGAGGTCTTCTTCTATGAAGCGCACGCGGTTACTCATCGCTCTACTTGTGCTGGCGGCGGCGGCGACCGGCGCCTGGCTGTACTGGCGTTCAAGGCCCACATCGAACTCGGCCACGCAGGTGGACCCCTACATACCCATCCAGGTTCGCAGGGGTGAGCTCTCCACCGACATATACGCCACAGGCAATGTACAGGCACTTCGCACCGTCAATGTCTACTCCGGCAAAACCGGCGTCGTGGCGGAGTTGTTTGTGAGCTCCGGCGACGAGGTGCAGGAAGGTGACGTGCTGTTCAGCCTTGAGCGCGACGAGGACGGTGTGCTCCAGGCAGAAGCCGAGGTGCGTCAGAGGCGCGACGCGCTGACCAACGCCAAGGAGAAGTTATCGAAGATCCAGTCGCTCTACAACGCGGCAGCGGCTACGGCCTCTGAACTCAGGGAGGCTAAGGCGGCCGTGACCGATGCCGACGAGGCGCTGCGGTCATCGCAGCTCAAGCTCGACAAGCTCGTGACTAAGAACGCCGACAGTGTGGTGAGGGCAACAGCATCCGGCGTCGTGAGCACGCTGAATGCTGTCAGGGGGCAGTCGATTACATCGGGCAGCGTCGCGGCGGTGATCACGGTGCTCTCCGACGCTGTGGTGAGGGTTTCGGTGGATGAGTACGATGTCGGCACAGTGCAGGTGGGGCAGCCTGCTGAGATCACCTTCGACGCTTTGGACACGAGGGTATACTCTGGCTCGGTGTCGTTCGTGAGCAAGATCGGCCGTACCCAGTCGGGAGTAGTGGTTTACGATGTCGACATCAGCATCGACAATCCTGACGCCAGTGTGAGACCGGGCATGAGCGCCGAGGCCAACATCGTGGTGAAGCGTGTTCAGAACGCCCTCATCGTGCCGTTGGGCGCACTCGAGATGACGCGAGGCCGCAGCATGGCG
Source organism: Firmicutes bacterium UBA1393 (assembly GCA_002305255.1). Lineage (GTDB taxonomy): Bacteria > Bacillota > DTU025 > DTU025 > DTU025 > UBA1393. Next base: position 9,400 of record DBQN01000039.1, read on the forward strand.
AGGATCTACAAGTCCGACGGCAGCGTTGAGATGCGGGAAGTCACTGTGGGGCTGGTGGCCGAAGCAGGTGTCGAGATCATAGACGGACTCACCATCAACGACATGGTGGCAGTGGCGAACCCAAGGGCAGGCAGTGCGCAGAACTCCAGATTCGGTGCGGGTCAGGGCGGTTCTAACAGACAGAACTCGATGCCGGCAGTGATGCCCGGCGGCGCCATGCCAGGAGCGCCAGTCGGGATCACAGGCGGGTTCCAGCGCAGATAGGAGTGTCAGCGATGAGCGTGATTGAGCTCAAAGATGTAACCAAGACCTACTCGATGGGCAGGGGTTCGGTGAAAGTGCACGCGCTGCGCGGCGTCAGCCTGACTGTGAACGAAGGCGAGTTCGTCTCGATAATGGGACACTCGGGCTCAGGCAAGTCGACCCTCCTGAACATCCTGGGCTGTCTTGACAGACCGACCTCAGGCACCTATCTGCTGGAGGGCCGGCCGGTGGAAGGCCTCAACTCGAACCAGCTGGCGCAGGTGAGAAACAGAACCATCGGATTCGTGTTTCAGTCGTTCAACCTGCTTCCCAAACTCAGCGCCGTGAACAACGTTGAGCTTCCGCTCATATACGCGGGGGTGCATCCGCGCAAGCGGCGCGAGGCGGCCATGGCGGCCCTGGAAACCGTGGGCCTCGCCGACAGGGCGAAGCACCGTCCCAGCGAGCTATCAGGCGGGCAGCAGCAGCGGGTGGCGATAGCCAGGGCGCTGGTTGGAAAGCCCCGACTGGTGCTGGCCGACGAGCCCACCGGCAACCTCGACAGCGCCTCCAGCTACGAGATCATGGAAGTCCTCACGGCCATGAACAGGCAGGGCATCACTGTTGTGATAGTAACCCACGAGCCCGACATAGCGCGATACACGCCAAGGGTGTTGACGTTCAGAGACGGCCTGTGCGTGGAGGATAGGATCACGCCGCCTGAGAGCGGGGCGGCGGCGTCCACCGTGGCGGCGCCGGCAGCGGCATCTGTTCTCGACGTAGGGGGTGTTGCCTGATGCGTGCATCCGACAACCTCAAGCTGGCGTTGGGCGGCATAACAAGCAATCCGTTCAGATCGATCCTCACTGCGCTGGGGGTCATCATCGGAGTATCGGCGGTAATCATCACGGTATCCATAGGCACAGGCGCGCGGCGACAGACGCAGTCTCAAATACAGGCGCTCGGGACGAACCTCATTACCATTAGCAGTGGATACCGTGCGCAGCGGTCTCGCATAAACAGCGACTTACTGCCAGTTATCGCACAGATCCCCACTGTCAAGCACGTTGTACCCCAGGTGCAGAGCCAGGGCACTGCGTCCTACGGCTCAGAGGGAATGTCGACATCGATCATGGGAACCACGGCCAACTATATGGAGGTAAGGAACCTCAAGATGGCCTACGGCGAATTCCTGTCGGACTCAGACATCGAGCTGAGCACCTGGAATTGCGTGCTCGGGGCTGACCTGGCGAAAGAGCTGTTCGGCGAGGGCGTCAACCCGGTGGGGGAGAAGGTGCGGCTGGATCGCGTGCGGTTCACTGTGGTGGGCGTCACGAAGGTTCAGGGAGACAGCTCCTCTGTGAGCCGAGACAACGTCATGTATGTTCCTTACACCACCATGCAGAAGCGCATCACGGGGAACGAGAACATAGGCACCATTGTGGCCCAGGCCGCCGACGAGTCGGTGATGAGCCAGGCTTACGACCAGATCTACGCGACTCTGCTGATCCTCACTGGCGACGAGAACTCCTTCAGAGTATCAAACCAGGCCGACATGCTCGAAGTCGTGGAGAACGTGACCGGCACCATGACGGTGCTGCTATCGGGGATCGCGGCGGTGTCGCTGGTGGTGGGCGGCATAGGGATCATGAACATCATGTTGGTGTCGGTGACAGAGAGGATCAGGGAAATCGGTATCCGCAAGGCCATAGGCGCGAAAGACGGCGAGGTGCTGCTCCAGTTCATGCTTGAGGCGGCGGCCATCAGTCTCACAGGTGGAGGGCTGGGCGTGGCCGCGGGCTTCGCCGGATCGGCCGTGGTCAGCAAGGTGTCAGGCTGGGCGACGGCAGTAGACATGCAGTCTGTGATACTCGGCTTCACGTTGTCGCTCATCGTCGGCGTGTTCTTCGGAGCCTACCCGGCCTACAGGGCAGCGAAACTAGATCCTATAGAGGGGTTGAGATACGAATGACGACTGCTGGAAGACTGGCGCGCGTCGCGGTCACCGTGGCAGCGGTAATCGCCTGTTCGGTGGCGGTTTCGGCGACCGCGTCAGCGGCTGCCGCTGAGACCGCGCCCGTGGCGGCGCCGGCGGCGATGGCCGCGGTGGCGGCTCCGGCCCAGGGGCGAGTGTGGACAGTGGACGCCTTCGTAGCGGCCGCAGTCGACACGTGGAGGAACGGGCTTGACGCGAAGGTGCAGCTCGAGTCGGCTGACATATGGGATCAGCTGAGCAAGGAGTGGAAGGCGTCGAGTATCACGGTGAGCGGGAGCGTCGGCACGACGGCAGATCCAGGTGGTGAGGGAACCGCCGGTGCCGGGTCCGCCGGTGCAACCGCGAAGGCTACGGTTAAGATCCCCTTGACTGAGCGCCTCACCCTTACCGGGAGCTATGATTTCACGCGGTCATCGGGGTCGGCGAAGGTGACCTACTCCGTGCCCAGGGTGTGGAATATGGGCGGCGCGGGTAACGCGGGCGGCCAGAGACTAACCGATGCTGAACTGGCGCGGCTGGACTATGCGGCCTCGGAGGCGTCGATTGTGCTGGCTGCACAGAAGGCTTACATCGGTGCTCTCAAGGCGGTGAAGGCGACCGAGACCGCAAGGGAGGAGCATCGCCTGGCCGCCAAGGCGCTGGAGATCGCGAAGAGGAGGGTGGACGCGGGGATCGCGGCTGAGGCCGAGGTGAAGCGAGCGTCGATGACATTGCTAGACTGCGAGATCGCTCTGGCCAAGGCGCAGAACTCCGAGAGATGGACAAGGACGGAACTGGCGAAGATGGCGGGAGCGGATATGGAAGGGGCGTCTTTCGAGGACTTGCCAGAGTTCGAGCTCGACATCCCGGCACTGGAGGTCCTGGTGGAGGCAGCGCTGGCGAACAGCATGAGCATCGTGCGCGCCAGAGAAGACGTGAAGTCGGCAGAGGAGAACCTCCGTGAGGCGCGGAGCCTCATGCCTTCGGTGTCGCTTCAGGCGCAGGCCGCGACGGGAAGCGGCATCTCGGCAGGCGTGTCGGCCAGCTGGAGCCTGGCGGCGTCACGCCCTCTGGATGTCAGGAAGGCTGAAATGGCACTTGAGCAGAAGCAGAAGGCACTCGAGGACAAGTGCGAGTCGCTCACCACGGAAGTACGCAAGAGCCTCGAACAGCTCACCATGGATATCTGGTCGGCGGCGAAGTGGAAGGCGCAGCTGGAGGATGCACAGGAGACATACGACGATGCGATGAGGGCTTACGAAGAAGGCGAACTGCTCATGGTGGATATGGAGAGGGCCCAGCTCAACTTGAAGACAGCACGTGACAACTACATGTCGAACTGGGGCGGCGTATGGCAGTCCTGGTATACCCTGATGAACACTTGCGGGCTGCAATGAGCAGCGAAACGATGTGGAGGTTAAGCAGATGAGACTGACATTCACGAACAAGACAGCATCCCTCATACTGGCCATGGCTCTTGCGATTGTCGCCGCGTTCGGCGGTGGAGGCGCCCTGGCGGCCGAGACCGACGGCGTGCTGGAGATCAGCCTTCAGGACTACATAACGGCATACGTGGCCAATGCCGACGATGTAGCGACTGCACAGGAGAGCGCCGACGATGCGGTCACGGCGTGGAAGAGGGCTGTTGAGGAGAAGCAGGCAAGGCTCACAGTGGAGGAACTGAAGAACACAGCTGACGTCCGCCAGATGGCGTTGAGGGAGACCACGAACAACGCGGTGATCAGCGCGGTGCAGGCGTACGCAAGCCTTGGGCAGAGCGAGCGTGACCTCGATGCCAAGCGGGTGGCGCTGACAGTGGCCAACGAGAAGCTCCGCGTTGCGAGACTGCGCTACAGCGCCGGCCTGGTCACTGAGGATTCGGTGATGCAACAGGAGAGTTCGAGCATTTCGGCGCAGGACGCCCTCGTGAAGGCGGAGAATAGCTTCAAACAGGCGAGACAGAGCTTCTGCGAGAAGATAGGCGTGCCGGTGGCTGACAAGATCGTGCTCACGACCGATGTGAGCGGGCTTTACACAGGTATCGGCGATTATGATAGAGAGGCAACGTTGGAGGCTGCGCGGAAGGCCAGTTCGAACTACTTCTCGGCGGCNNGCCACCCAGACTGAGATGAAGTCAGCTCAGAAGACCTATGAGGACGCCAAGGAGAAGCTGGAGAGTGCCGAGAAGTCGATCATCACCTCGGTGGATGACGCCCTCGCAACCCTGGCGTCACTGAAGAGGAGTCTCGACATGGCAATCATCGACGCCGAGCTGGCAGTGAAGAACCTGGACGTGGCGAAGATCAAGTTCAACCACGGCGAGATGCTGCAGTACGAACTGGACAGCCAGGTGAGTTCCGCCAGCCAGTCTCAGTACAGGGCTGTGCAGGCCAGGGCCGACGTGTTCGTGCAGATCCTGAAGATTCACGTGCTCACCGGCGGCGACGCCATGAGTCTCATTGGCAAGTAGCCGGCTGAACGCAAGCACAATGTGCGCGCTACGGCGTGGCACTGCATGACGCGATGGCGGGGGAGGACGAGAACGTGGCCAGAGTGCTTGTAGCTGACGACGAGAGCAGAATGAGAAGGCTTGTCGCCGACTTTCTGAGGCGAGAGGGTTTCACGATCCTCGAGGCTGAAGACGGGAAACAGGCGCTAGACATGTTCTTGGAAGACCCCCGCATCGACCTCGTGATACTCGACGTGATGATGCCCGGCCTAGATGGATGGGTGGTCTGCCGTGAGATAAGGAAGAGATCGCACGTGCCAGTGATCATACTCACTGCCAGGGCGGAGGAGAGCGACGAGCTCTTCGGCTTTGACATCGGTGCCGACGAGTATGTGACGAAACCCTTCAGCCCGCTTGTGCTGGTCGCGCGGGCCAAGGCCCTGATGCGCAGGGCGCAGACGGGCGGCGGCGATCTGCGGCGCTTCGGCGTGCTCGAGGTAGACGGGGCGAAGCACACGGTCACGGTCAACGGCGAGCGGGTTCAGATGAGTCCGAAAGAGTATGAGTTGCTCACCTACTTCATCGATAACGCAGGCTGCGCATTGGGGCGCGATCAGATCCTGAACTCGGTGTGGGACTACGATTACTTTGGTGACGCCCGAACCGTCGACACGCATGTCAAACGCCTGCGTGCCAAGCTGGGGGCTGCTGCTGACTATATCCAGACGGTGCGTGGAGTAGGCTACAGATTCGAGGCTGATGAGACGTGAGGCTCCCGAGGGTTAAGACCATTCGAGGCAAGCTGTTCGTGGGCATAGTTGGCGTCGTCGCGGCCTACGTGCTGCTGTCATGGGCGCTGAACTGGCAGTTCCTCGAGTCGTACTACCAGAGGGAGAAGACAGAGGCCCTCATCCACCATTACCGCAGCGTGCGGAGGCTTTACGAAGCTGGTGACGCTGCTGCGCTCCATCTAGGGCTTGAGACCATGGAGCGCAAAGAAGGCATTGTCATCAACGTGATCGACGGCAACTCCAATACCGTGTACTCCTCAATCCCTGATAGACCGCCGGCGCGTCCGTATGAGCTGCCGCCGACACCGACGGCCCGGAACATGGAGCCATCACAGGGCGTGCCCGCTCAGATGATGGCCAGGCCGAACTCTGACTACATTGTGCACAGTTCGACCAGGGATGACAGGCTGAAGCTTGACTTCATCACACTCATAGGTGTGCTTTCCGACGGGGGATACGCGTCGCTCAGGGCTTCGCTTGCGCCGATGCAGAAGAGTGCATCCGTTGCTAACAGGTTCTTTCTCATCAGCGGCACGCTGATGGCTCTGGTCGGAGCTGTGCTTGCGTACTGGTACGCAGCCAGATTCACCAGGCCTGTTGAGGATATGAAGCTCATCGCCGAGCGCGTGGCGCAGCTGGACTTCTCGTCGGAATACTCAGGGCACCAGGAGGACGAGATAGGTGCCCTGGGAAACAGCATCAACACCATGTCGAAGCGGCTTGAAGGGGCGATCCGCGACCTTACGGAGGCCAACAGGCAACTGCAGGAAGACGTGAAGCGCGAGCGCAAGATCGATGAGATGCGCAAGGAGTTCATCTCCAGCGTTTCGCACGAGCTGAAGACACCCATCGCCCTCATCCAGGGCTACGCCGAGGGCCTGAAGCTCAATGTCAACGAAGACGAGGAGAACCGAGGCTTCTACTGTGATGTCATAATCGACGAGGCGGCGCGCATGAACCGGCTGGTGGCTCAGCTCCTCAAGCTGAACCAGATCGAATCGGGCTACATGAAACCCAGCAGGGTCGCATTCGACATCGTTGACCTCGTGGGCAAGGTCGTGAAGAAGAACGGGCTGTCGCTAGAGGAGCACCAGATGAAGCTCACGGTGACGGGCGAGCCAAGGCTTGACGTGGTGGCAGACGTCGACATGGTTGAACAGGTGCTGATGAACTACGTGACCAATGCCATCAACTACGCAGGCGGCGATGGCATCATCAACATCGATGTGAGCAGGGTTGCGGGTGACGGCGGGGCCGAGGAGAAGGCAAGAGTGGCGGTGTTCAACAGCGGTGAGCCCATTCCCGAGGAGGGCCTCCAATCTATCTGGCTGCCGTTCTACAAAGCCGACAGGGCGAGGACCCGAAGCATCGGCGGCACCGGGCTCGGGCTGAGCATCGTCAAGGCGATGCAGGAAGCTCAGGGCAACGCCTGCGGATGCGAGAACGTAGACGGCGGCGTCGCCTTCTGGTTTGACGTCGATCTGGCGCGCGCGGATGACTGATCGCCGGCGGCAGGCGAGCACTGGATGAGCTCTGCCGTGTCTGTCTGCTATGCGGGGTCGTCTGCGGGTTCGCATGTGCCCGCTCGTACT
>DBQN01000039.1:16497-24506 GCA_002305255.1 Firmicutes bacterium UBA1393
TGCCCGCGGGCATGCCTACCACACCCTCTCTAGCAGGGACGTTGGCGAGGCCACTCATGCCGTGAGTCGGCGGAAAGCATCGTCCTCCGGTGCCAGCATGCTCCGAGGGACGTTGACCTCCAGCCAGAGGCGAAAACCGCCAGGACACCTCCAGCTGGAGGTGTCTGACCTGTGGAAGCCTCCAACTGGAGGAGATGCCTCCCGGATCGGCGGCCGTCGCGACGAGAGCGAGCGGNNTGCCCGCGGGCATGCCTACCACACTTTCTCTAGCAGCTGTGTTGTCGAGGCTGTTCGCGCCCAATGTGGCTGCCGCGCATCGTCGCCAGGCACCGGGCGGCACGCCGACGGACTTCACCTCCAGCCGGAGGCGAAAGTCACCGCAACACCTCCAGCAAGATGACTCCTGCTCGACTTAGCCTCCATCTGGAGGCTAAGCGCCCGCCCCATCGCGTGTGCCCCATTGCTCCCACGCCACCACCACCGTTCTGCCCCCTCGCCGTCGCCTACACTCCGCCGGATCGCAACGACTCCTCGATTCTGTAACTCATCTGTAACCCTCCTGTAACGCCCATGCATTAGCATCAAGCTAGCTGATTGTCATTTGTGCCGCACGCAGGCCGGCGAACTGCAATGTCGGCAAGCTGGGAGCTTGCATGCCGGGCCGCCGGCAAGCCCCCGGCCCTGCGCGCCCGCCGCGTCGGCTGAGTGTTGGGAATCCTGCGAAGTATCATACAATTCACAGCGAGAGGGGCAGATGCGAATGCGACTCAGCGGTAAGGTAGCCATCATCACCGGTTCCGGACGGGGCCTGGGCAAGGAAGCTGCCCTGCTCTTCGCCGAGCAGGGAGCCAGGGTCGTGGTGTGTGACATCAACGAGGAGTCTGCCTCAGAGGTGGCTGCTGCCATCGAGGCCAAGGGCGGCGAGGCGATGGCCCTGAGGGTTGACGTCACTGACCCCGCAAGCGTTCAGGCGCTGGCCGACGCAGTCATGGCCAAGTTCGGGCAGATCGACGTGCTGGTGAACAATGCCGGAATCACGGCTGACGCGCAGCTCGTGAAGATGACTGATGATCAGTGGGATCGGGTGATCTCGGTGAACCTGAAAGGCGTCTACCTCTGCACCAAGACGATCGCGCCGCTCATGATCGCTCGAGGCTATGGCAGAATCGTGAACACCTCCTCAGTAGTGGGGGTGTACGGAAACTTCGGTCAAACCAACTACGCGGCCACGAAGGCCGGCATCATCGGCATGACCAAGGTGTGGGCAAAGGAGCTCGGCCGCAAGGGGATCACTGTGAACGCAGTGGCGCCTGGCTACACCATGACTGAGATGATGTCGACAGTACCTGAGAAGGTGCTTACCACCATCAGGGAGAAAACGCCTCTTGGAAGACTGGCTGAGCCCAGAGATATCGCCTATGCATACCTCTATCTGGCATCTGACGAGGCAGCGTTCGTCAACGGGGCGACGCTGCAGGTAGACGGCGGTCTCGTCCTGTAACGCGGTCTCGATTGGGCCGAAGAGGGAGGGCTCAGCATGGACGTTAGGGAACTCTACCGCAGCAAGTTGGTCACCATCGAGGAAGCTGTCTCAAAGGTGCAGTCAGGCCAGTCTATCATTACTGCCATGGCTGCGGCCCAGCCTACGGGCCTCCTCCGCGCGCTGGGTTCGCGCAAGGACGAGCTTCACGACGTCACTGTCATGTCGTGCCTGCTGCTTGAGGATTACGATTTCCTCAAGCCGGAGATGCGCGGCCATTTCCTCAACGAAGCGTGGTATTACGGGCCGTCTTCTTACAGGGCGCACGCCGGCGGCACCGTCACGTTCCTGCCAAACCATCTGAACGAGTGCGGTCCGAAGAAGGCTGTGAATGACCCGGCCGACATCTACTGGGGCACTGCCACTCCGCCCGACAAGAACGGTTACATGTCGCTGTCGCTCAGTCTCACCTATGAGAAGGTGATGATGAAGGCGGCGAACCTGGTTGTGCTGGAGATCAACGAGAACCTCCCTCGCACGCTTGGCGACACGCACGTGCACATCTCCCAGGTCGACTACGTCGTGGAGAACACGGTGCCGCTCCTAGAGGCGCAGCCCATCCAGCCCACCGACGTGGAGATGGAGATAGGAAGGCTAACGGCCAGTCTCATAGAAGACGGATCAACGCTGCAGCTCGGCATCGGCGGCATTCCCAACGCGGTGACAGCCTGCCTGATGGAGAAGCGAGACCTGGGCATCCACACTGAGATGGTCACCGACGGGATGGTCGACCTGTTCAACGCAGGCGTAGTCACCGGCCGGCTGAAGGGCCAGTGGCCTGAGAAGATCGTGGGCACGTTCGTGATGGGAACGCAGAAGCTCTACGACTTCGTGAACGACAACATAGGCGTCGAGATGCTGGCCGGGCACGTTGTGAACGATCCCTGGGTGATAGGGCGCAACCACAAGATGGTGAGCATCAACACCACGCTGCAGGTCGACCTCACAGGGCAGGCCAATTCGGAGAGCCTGGGCACCAAGCAGTACAGTGGCAGCGGCGGGGCGCTCAACACGTGCATGGGCGCGCAGATGTCGGCAGGAGGCAAGTCCATATTGGCGCTGAGGTCTACGGCGAAGAACGGCACCATCTCCACGATAGTGCCCGCGTTCGTAGACGGTCAGATCGTAAGCATCCCCAGGGCGAATGTCGACTACGTGGTCACCGAATACGGCATAGCCTGCCTGAAGTCTATGAACGTGCGCAATCGGGTCGAGAGCCTGATCGCCATCGCCCACCCTGATTTCCGCGAGTGGCTTGCGGCTGAAGCCCGGGCGCTTCAATACACATTCTAGACCATTCCAGACAGAGGAGTGACCTGCATGCAACGTTACGCTCGCATTGTCGGCACGGGCCGCTACCTTCCCGAGACCGAGCTCTCGAATGCCGAGTTCGCGGAGAGAATGGACAGGGTCAGCCCCGGGCTGGGCCAGATCGTCGCCAAGTTCGAGGAGAGTTCCGGGATCAAGCGGCGTTTCCGAGCGCCGCGCGAGTGGGCGACGTCGGATCTAGCAGTAAGGGCCGCCCAGGCCGCCCTCGATGCCGCAGGGCTGAAACCGGAGCAGATCGACCTGATCCTCCTGGGCACCGACAGCCCCGACTACATCACTCCTGCCACGTCGGTCGTGGTCCAGCACAAGCTGGGCGCCAAGAACGCCGGCACCTTCGATATCGGCTGTGCCTGCGCATCGTTCCCCACGGCCATGTCGGCAGGAGCAGGCTACATCGCGGCCAACCCGTGGATCAAGAACGTTCTGTGTATCGGCGCCTACATGATGAGCAAGTTGGCCGACGAGAACGACATCACATCGTTCTTCTACGGTGACGGCGCCGGAGCGGCCGTGCTGACAGCAGGCGACAAGCCCGGTTTCGTGTCGAGCGCCTTCAATGCCGACGGTGCCTACCACAAGAACTGGGGTATCTACTCGGGCGGCACCTACGAGCCGGCCACCTGCGAATCGATACAGGCCGGGCGCACCAAGGTGAAGCTCCTTGAGAGGTATCCTCCGGAGGTCAACCATCAGGGCTGGCCCAAGGTCACGCGCCTACTGGCTGAGCGCGGCGGGTTCGAGCTCGACGAGATCGATCACCTAATCTTCACCCAGGTCAACACGAACTCCATATCCCTCGTCATGGCCGATCTGGGGCTGCCCGTGGAGAGGGCACACCAGATCATGCACGAGATGGGCTACACCGGTTCTGCATGCATCCCCATGGCCCTTGATGACGCGATGAGAAAGGGCAAGATCAAGCCCGGCCAGCTAGTGGCCTTAGTAGGCTCAGGCGTTGGCTACAACCAGGCCGGCGCCGCGTTCAGGATGTAGGAGGCACGCACGTACACTCGGAGTAGACAAGGATAACACAGAGAAGGGGGAGGACAACATCATGAGGAGAGCTGTCATCGTATCCGCAGCCAGGACCGCCATCGGCACATTCGGGGGCACTCTCGCAAACACCCCCGCGGCTGACCTTGCAGCCGTAGTCACAAAGGCGGCCATCGAGAGGGCAGGCATCGAGCCTGCAGCAGTCGACGACGTTCTCATGGGCTGTATCCTGCAGGCAGGTCAGGGGCAGAACCCGGCACGTCAGGGTATGCTGAAGGCCGGCGTTCCGGTGGACACAACGGCATCCACCATCAACATGGTGTGTGGTTCCGGCCTGCGCGCCGTGGCCATGGCAGCGCAACAGATCGCGTGTGGCGACTCTGATGTGGTGGTGGCCGGCGGCACAGAGAACATGAACCTCGCGCCGTACGTCCTCGACAAGGCGAGGAACGGCTACAGGATGGGGCACGGCCAGATCATCGACTCCATGATCAAAGATGGGCTCTGGTGTGCCATCGGCGACACCCACATGGGCATCACCGCTGAGAATCTTGCAGAAAAGTATGGCATCACCCGCGAGGAGCAAGACGCCTTCGCCGTCGCAAGTCAGTCCAAGGCGGCCGCGGCAATGGCAGCGGGCAAGTTTGCCGACGAGATCGTGCCGGTGCTGATACCCCAGCGTAAGGGTGATCCTGTGCCCTTCGTGAAGGACGAGCATCCCAAGCCCGACGTCACCATCGAGTCCCTCGCCAGGCTGCGACCAGCATTCAAGAAGGACGGCACCGTCACCGCAGGCAACGCCTCCGGCATCAACGACGGCGCCGCAGCTATGGTGGTCATGGCCGAGGAGCGCGCTACTTCGCTGGGCCTCGAGCCTCTGGCGACTATCGTGGGCGCGGCCTGGGCAGGAGTGGAGCCGTCCATCATGGGCATCGGCCCCGTGCCATCCACGCGCAAGCTGCTCAAGAAGGTAGGGCTCAAGCTCGATGACATCGATCTGATCGAGGCCAACGAGGCATTCGCAGCCCAGTCGCTGGCGGTTGCCAGAGAACTTGATTGGGATCCGGCGCGCGTGAACGTGAACGGCGGGGCCATCGCACTGGGCCACCCCATCGGCGCCAGCGGGGCACGCATCCTCGTAACCCTGATCTATGAGATGAAGAGGAGAGGCGCTCACCGCGGCCTCGCGATGCTCTGCTGCGGAGGCGGCATGGGAATATCGCTCCTAGTGGAGAGGTAGGAGACACTTTTCATGAGTCGGGAGACCGTCATCGCGTCATTTATCATGCGGTTCGTCAAGCCGGCGGCGTCCGAGACCGCGATCGCTGACACTGCAGTCGCTGGCACCGCAGCCGCCGGGCCAGCGNNGCGAACCCATGCCGCTCCGAGATGCGCATCGCCGTCAGGCATGTGCAGAGCGGGTATGAACGGCGCTTCGCCCGCGTCGAAGAGGCCGTGGCCTTCATTCAGAAGGAGATAGAGCTACTGGAAGACGAGTGAGGGGGTGGGCTGGTTGTTCGGCCAACAAGTGGTGAGCGGGTTGTCGGCAGGCTGCCTCTACGCTGTGGCTGCCCTGGGGCTAGTGCTCATCTACCGCACCATGGACATTGTGAACTTCGCGCACGGCGAGATGGCCATGGTATCCACATTCGTGGCGTACACGCTTCTTGTGAGGGCGAACCTCCCCTACCCTCTGGCCGTCGTAGGGGCGCTGGCCTTCGCGTTCGTGCTTGGCGTCGTGGTGGAGCGGGTGTTCCTGAGGCCCATTCAGAACGGCCCCCTCATAAGCATGATGATCATGACGCTCGGCCTTCTGATGGTGCTGGGCGGGGCGGCAGGATGGATCTTCGGTTTCGATCCGGTGAGCTTTCCGTACGCCGTATCAGGCATGCCGCTGTTCGTGGGGGACCTCATAATCACCCGCGACAGCCTGCTGGTGCTGGGCACCACATTGGTGATGGCGCTCGTGCTCTATCTCGTGCTCAGGTTCACCATGGCAGGCGTGGCCATCAGGGCGACGAGCCAGAACGCCCGAGCGGCGCGGCTCATGGGCGTGCCTGTGCCGAAGGTTTACGCGATGACGTGGGGCATCAGCGCGGTTCTGGGAGCCGTAGCAGGCATTCTGGTGGCGCCCACGGCGTTCCTCAGTCCGAACATGATGGCTGAGATACAGATCAAAGCCTTCACGGCGGCGGTGCTCGGGGGGTTCACCAGTCTCCCCGGAGCCGTAGTCGGTGGCCTGCTCCTCGGAGTGCTCGAGAATCTGGTTGCCGGCTACATCTCAACGCAGCTCAAAAGCACCTTCGCATTCGCGCTCATCATGGCAGTGCTGTTCATCAAGCCCAGCGGCCTCATGGGGTCGGTTCAGAGAAGGAAGGTGTAGGCTGCGGTGAAGTCGCCTTTGCGTACTCGTCTGTTGCTCGCAGCCGCGTTGGTTGCGTTGCCCCTGATCACGGCGGCCCTCGACAGGCCATACGTGGTGTACGTGTATAGCCTGCTCCTGGTATACTCCGTCGCGTGTGTGGGCCTGAACATCCTCACGGGGTTCACCGGGCAGATATCCATTGGCCACGCCGGCTTCATGGCTGTGTCGGCCTATGCATCGGCCATATTCACCGGCCGCTACGGAGTGCCGTTCATCCTGTCGATGCTCATATCGGCTGCCCTCGCCGCCCTGCTGGGGCTGGCCCTCGGGGTGCCCGCGCTTCGCCTGCGCGGCCACTATCTGGCCATCTGCACGCTCGGGTTCGGCGTTGCCGTGAGCCAGCTGTCGGCAGTATGGGAGGTCCTCACCGGGGGATATCAGGGCATGAAGGTGCCCGTCGCCACGATACTGGGCTTCAGGTTCGACACGGATCTGAAGTTCTACTTCCTGGCGCTCATCGTCGCGTGGCTGATGATAGAAGCCGCAATCAACATGATAAACAGCCGCCCCGGCAGGGCCCTCATGGCCGTGCGCGACAGTGAAGTCGCTGCCATGGCCATGGGGGTAGACCTCGCCAAGTACAAAGTGGCATCGTTCGCCATAAGCGCACTCTACGCCGGTGTCGCGGGTGTACTCTACGCGCACCTGGTGAAATACGTGAGTCCCTTCGATTTCAGCGGTTCAGTGAGCATGACACTGCTGGCGTCCATCGTCGTGGGCGGCCTGGGGAGCATCAAAGGATCAGTGTTGGGCGCGATCTTCATGACGCTCCTGCCGCACCTGTTCAGCAGGGTCAAGAATCTGCCATTGGTGCTGGCCGGGGCGTCGATAGTCTTTGTGGTGCTGTTCCTTCCCTACGGACTGGTCAGCCTGCCCGCCAAGGTAAGGTCCTTTGCGGCGAAAAGGAGGATGAGCAAGGATGGAAATGCTGCAGCTTGACGGCGTCACCGTGCGCTTCGGCGGCCTGGTTGCCGTCAACTCCCTGAGCTTCTCGGTGGCCGAAGGCTCCATCCACGGGCTCATCGGGCCGAACGGCGCAGGCAAGAGCACGGTGTTCAATGCGGTGTCGCGCTTCAGAAAGCAGGATGCCGGAACCATCGCCTTCAAAGGGCGGCGGCTTGACTGCGAGGCACATGAGGTGGTGAAGCGCGGCATAGGCCGCACCTTCCAGAATGTCGAGCTCTTCCGCGGCCAGACCGTGCTGGACAATATCATGATCGGCCTCCACACCTCGTCTCGCGCGGATTTCCTGTCGGCGGCCCTGCGCATGCCCGCCGCACTGCGCGAAGAGGCTGAGCTCAGGCAGAAGGCGACTGAGGTGCTGGAGTCGCTGGGGATCCCAGGCTATGCAGGTAGACTGGCCCACGGTCTGCCATATGGAGTTCAGAAGCTCGTAGAGCTGGCGAGGGCCATGGTGCTGAGACCGAGTCTCATATTACTCGACGAACCCGTCGCCGGCATGAATCCTACTGAGCGCCGAGAGCTCGCGCAGGTGATCAGGATGATCCGCGACAGCTACAACATGACAGTGCTGCTTGTGGAGCACGACATGTCTTTCGTCATGGGGCTGTGTGACAAGATCACGGTGATGAACTTCGGCAGCAAGATCGCCGAGGGCACGCCCGACGAGGTGCAGCGCAATCCCCAGGTGATCCAGGCGTATCTGGGAGAGGAGGACTAGCCGTGCTCAACGTTCGCAACATCGACGTATCGTACGGCCTG
>DBQN01000039.1:24513-25419 GCA_002305255.1 Firmicutes bacterium UBA1393
CGGCCTTCGGCCGGCAGCATCGAGCTGATGGGCAAGGGCATTGACATGCTGGCACCTGAGCACATCGTCGGCCTCGGTGTCGTGCAGGCCCCCGAGGGCAGGCAGGTGTTCCCTGAGCTGTCGGTGCGCGAGAATCTGCTGATAGGCACATACTCGCGGCGCGACAGGCAGAACGTGCCGGGCGACTTTAGGCGCGTATACGGGCATTTCCCCATTCTGAAGGAGCGCGAGAAGCAGCCGGCCGGCACGCTTAGCGGCGGGGAACAGCAGATGCTGGCCATTGGTCGGGCATTGATGGCCAACCCCAAAGTGCTTCTCCTCGACGAACCATCGCTTGGGTTGGCGCCGCTGGTGACCAAGCAGATCTTCGGGATAATCGGCAGCTTGAACCGGGAGGGCGTCACAATTCTGCTGGTTGAGCAGAACGCCAGGCTGGCCCTGAACATCTCGAACAGAGCATACATCCTGGAAAACGGCAGAATCGTGCTTTCAGGCGCATCGGCCGACCTGTTGAAGAGCGAAGACGTGAAGCGGTCTTATCTGGGAGTGGGGCACTCCAACGAATCCGACAACGAACCTGAAATGGTCTCGACCGCCGACAGCAGTCTGGCGAGACATACACACAAATAGGGAGGGCAGACGCATGAAGAGGAATTGGATGGTTCTTTCCGCGGCTCTCATTGCTGTGCTACTCATCGCGGGGTTGGCTGCGGCCGCCACGGTGCCTGGCATCACCGACACGCAGGTGCTTATCGGAGCGTTCCAGGATCAGTCCGGTCCGGCCTCGGTTGTTGGAATCAACATGCGCAAGGGCATGGAGGCATACTTCAACTGGCTCAACGCCCAGGGTGGCGTAAACGGACGTAAGGTGAAGCTCATTGTGGAAGACGACGGGTTCCAGGCAGC
>DBQN01000039.1:25516-30609 GCA_002305255.1 Firmicutes bacterium UBA1393
GTGGAGAACCTCGGGCTCAAGAGGGTTGCGCTGGCCATCGAGCAAACCGACATCGGTTCAGAGGGCGCGCGCGGTGTGCGCGAGCAGCTCGCCATCTACGGACTCGAGGCCGTTGAGACCGTGAGCTTCGGCGCCGCCGACGTCGACTTCAGCTCACAGGTGCTCAAGCTCATCAAGGCCAAGCCCGACGCAGTCGTCATCTACTCGACTCTGAAGCCCGCTGCCGGCCTGCTCAAGCAGGCGAAGGTAATGGGCCTCACCGCGAAGTTCGCGACGACATACGTCAACGCTGACCCCGTGCAGATGCCCGCCCTCGCCGGCGACGCATGCGTGGGCGTCATCGCCCCGGGATGGGTGCCGGTGCTCGGCAACGACGCCGACTCGGCCAAATACCTCGAGATCTACCAGGCCACTTACCCCAACGAGATGCCGTCGGCGTATGCGGCAGCCGGCTTCATCGCGGCCGAGGTGTTCACTGAGGGGCTCAGGCGCGCCGGGAAAGATCCCACCCGCGACAGTCTCATTGCAGCGTTGGAGAGCATGAGGGACTGGGACGGCATCATGGCCAAGGGCATCACCTACACCCCCGACTTCCGGTCGGGCAAGGCGTCGATGTACTTCATGGAGTTCGCAAAGCCCAAGTTCGAGGCTGACGGCAGCTCTGTGAAGATCGTATCTGACTGGGTCAAGCTCAAAATATGAGATAGCCCCGGTTCTGACAGATGAGTAACGGATGAAGATAGGTAGGGACCCTGGCCATTTGGCCAGGGTCCCTACAATATAGTTGGGGGGTACGCGCGCCGGCATTTCATTATAGTATCGACATGTGCGATTAGTGATTGGTCCTGATGCTGACAGTGGGGGTGGTGGCCTTGAGACGCAGGGCTTTGGTCCAGATCGTGAGGATAGCCTGCATCATCAGCCTGGTGTTCGTGCTGGGCTGCGGATTCAGGATTGGCTCGATGCAGGCAGAACCCGGATTGCGCACCGGTTACGCGGGTATCATGGTGAACGGCAACACAGACCACAGGGTGTACGAGTTCAGGAACATGGATGGCCAGTTTGAGGAGCGCCTCTCCGTTGCCGGCGGCAGGAGGCTGTGGGCGTCGGCATCCATCGGCGAGGGCGAGCTGGATATCGAGGTCACCGGCCCCGATGGCCGAGGCGTGATCAAGTGGCTGCTGACGGCTGACCATCCGGAGATCGAAGCCACCATCGACGGCGAGTTCGCAGAGGGCGTCTACACAATGGTGATGTCAGCCGAGGGCGCGCATGATGGCCGGATCGAGCTGAGGTTCAGCCCACAGTTGCCTGAAGCCGAGCTAGTCGTGGCGCTGAATGGTGCTTAGCACCCACCGGTACACTTCCTCGGCGAGGTCAACCGCCTCTCGGTACTCGTCTTCATCTACAGGCTCCCAGTCGCCGGGGTAGCGCGTGGTCACCGCGTAGTCTGACAGAACCGCTGCCTGGCGCACCTCGGCCGGAATCTGGAGCCTGCCCCGGAGCTTGGCTGCGTCGCGCAATATCTTCAGAAGATACCCAATAGAGTGCGTTCTCGGAGGCGTCAGGCCAAAGAAGACGAGCAGCGCCTTGAGGGACTTCTCTGCCGCCTGCTGAGCATCGAAGCAGAGATCCTCGTAGAGCACCTCCGCGCAGTGCCGTCCCTGTCGCGCGCGGGCCAGGTTGCTGGCTGCGCGGGTGAGCCACACCGTCCATCCCTTCTCGTTCGACGCTCTACTTCTCATAGAGAACACGCCCTCGCAGAGCATCGTAGTACACGAACCCAGTGGACTCACGATGCGCCTCAATGCCGTCGAGATCCTCGACGATGATGTCGACAGGCGCCGGGATGTGCGAAAGCTCCAAGTAGATCTGCTGGGCGGTGCGGCGGCGGTTAGTGACGCCCCGCTTGAGCACGAGGATGTCGTAGTCGGTCGCCGGGTGAACCGACGGGTTCAGCCTCGAGCCGAACAGGATGATGCGGTCGGGATCGACGGCCCGCACGATGGACGAAACGATCTCCCGAAGCACGTCCTCCTGTGTCATGCAGCTCACCTCAGCCTGATACTACCATCATTGCAGAACAGAGTCGACCGGGTGTAGGCTGGAGCGGGGAGGAGGCTTTGGATGCGTTTGATGGCAAGACGCTGGGGAGTCCTCTTTCGCAAGGGATTCGTGCAGAACTTTCAGTATTCAGCCGCTCACCTGGTGCAGACCGCTGCCAGTGTCGTGTTCGGACTCATCTACATCTCTCTCTGGCTTGCCGTCACTCCTGCTGACGGGTTCGATGGCTATACCCCGTCGGTGATGGTACAGTACATCTGCTTCAACCAGGTAATTGCGTGGTTCACCCAGTTCGGGATGGGGATTCGCCACAGGGTGGCCGAGTCGGTGAGGTCGGGCAAGATCGCTGTCGAGCTGACGCGCCCGATGGACTTCTTCTTCTACAAGATCGCCTTCGAGCTGGGCTCTCAGCTCTACGGGCTGCTCTTCCGCGGTGTTCCGGTGGGCCTGGGCCTCGCACTCTTCGTGGGTATGTGCCTGCCCGCGTCGCCGGTGGTATGGTTCTTCACCCTTACTGAGCTCGCAGTCGGCGGATATGTGGGCCTGACCCTCGGCTACCTGGTGGGAGTATCGTCTTTCTGGACCACCGAGATCCGCACGGCGTCGTGGGCCGTCTACTCAGCCCAGACGTTACTCGGAGGCATATCCATGCCCCTCGAGGTGCTGCCTCGCGGCCTCGAGCTCTTGGCCAAGGCTTCTCCCTTCGCTCACCTGGCGTACTTCCCGACACGAATTTACCTTGGCCTGTCGGGGCCGATGCCGATCATCGCAGGCCTGGGCTGGGCCGTCGCCCTCACGATCATCGCCCGGGCGATCACCGGGCGGGCGCGCCGGCGTCTGGAGGTGCAGGGAGGATGACAGGTGGTTGGTGCCAGCGCCTCCGCACCGTCGCCAGGGTATACTGGGTGCTCGTGTCAGCGAGCCTTCGGGGGCAGATGCAGTACAGGCTCGATTTTATAGGGAACACCCTCATCCAGGCGATCATGGGAGCCGATAGTCTCATCTTGATAGTCGCGGTGCTCGCCAGATTCGGCCCTATCATGGGCTGGACCACCATGGACATCGCCATGCTCTTCGCGGTGACACGAGTGGGCAATGGAGTCTACATGCTAATCTGCAACGAGCTCGACAGGTTCGAGGCCTACATGGTGACCGGGGATTTCGACTCGCTGCTCATCCGGCCATGGCCGCCGCTGTTCACGCTGCTCGCCCAGGGCACGGGCGTGCGCCGGCTCTCATTCCTCGCACAGGGCATCGCGGCCTTCGCCGTTGCGGCACCTCGCCTCGCGGCCGTCGGCGCCGTGGCGGGCTGCGACTGGGCATGGCTGGCCCTGGCCATGGCCTGGACATCGCTTCTCTACTTCGCCGTGGGCCTCGCCACCGCGGCCGCCGGGTTCTGGCTCACCCGCATCGACGAACTGCAGGTGTTCACCATGATCGCACCGACCACCGCCACAACCTATCCGCTCGATGTGTATCCGTCGTGGATGCGCAAGCTGCTGCTGAGCGTGCTGCCGATTGGGTTAGGCAACTACCTGCCCCTCAGGTTCATTCTGGGCAAAGGTGGCTCGCAGGCTGACCTCTTGTGGCCTGCCATCGGATGCCCGCTGGCCGTTGCCGCCGCGCTGTGGCTGTGGAACAGGGGCGTGTCGCGTTACTCCAGCACAGGCACATAGGAGGTCGAAGCAATGATCGCAGTCTCTGCCTATGAGCTCAGAAAGGTGTATCGGGTGGCAGTGCGGCAGCCGGGCCTGTTGGGCAGTCTACGACAGGTAATTGCCGCACGCACCCGCGACATCACCGCCGTAGACGGCGTGAGTTTCGACATCGAGCAGGGCGAGTTCGTGGGATACATCGGGCCGAATGGCGCCGGCAAGTCCACCACCGTGAAGATGCTCGCCGGCATCTTGCACCCAACGTCAGGCCAGGTGCTGGTGAACGGCGTTTCGCCCGTGCGCGAGCGCGAAGCGGTAGCGCGCCGGATCGGCGTGGTGTTCGGCCAGCGCACACAGTTGTGGTGGGACCTGCCCACCGTCGATTCCTTCGAGATCCTGGCAGCCCTCTACGACGTATCGGCGGCCGACTACCGCCGCGCCATGAGGGAACTCACCGACCTTCTGGAGCTGGGCGAGTTCCTCGACGTGCCTGTGAGACGGCTGTCACTCGGCCAGCGCATGCGGGCTGACCTCGCGGCGGCGCTGCTGCACAGCCCGGGAGTGCTGTTCCTCGACGAACCCACCATCGGCCTCGACGTCATGGCCAAGGCGCAGGTGCGCGACTTCCTGACCAGGGTAAACCGCGAGCGCGGCGTCACGATACTCCTGACCACCCACGACATGCGCGACATCGAGGAGTTGTGCCGGCGCGTCATGGTGATCAACCATGGGAGACTGATGTTCGACGGCGACCTCGAGTCGCTTGTTGCCAGCGCAGGCCTGCGCACAATTGTTAGACTGCAGCTCGCCGGCGCGCCGCCGGCCCGTTTGGCTGTTGGCCAGCAGCTCGGAGACGGGGCAGTCGTCGTAGCAGCTGTGGATCAGTCCTCGCGCCAGGTAGACCTGGCCTTCGACCGCAGGAGCACTTCGGCAGCGCAGGCGCTCGTCGCAGCGCAGCAGCTGGGCGAGGTGCGAGACGTGAGCCTCATCGAAGCGGGGATCGAGGAGACCGTCAAGAGACTCCTGGAGCAGTAACGGCGCGGCGCCGCGGCCGACACGATTCAGCGGCAGGTGAAATGCACAGATTTCACGCGTTCGTGGTTTGGAGTGGCGACATTTCGGCTTTTCAAGGTGTGAAGTGCCCAGTAATCGGTATCTCGCTATGCCAACGACACGCCCGCGGGTGCCGCTGATGAGTTCGTGAGCGAGGTCGCCACGGATTGTTCGGCGCCTGTCGCATTCCCGCAGCTAGACGCAATAAGGAGTGTCTGCCCCGCAGGGCAGACTGATCCTTTTCTCTTCGCTCCAAACGGATGCCACCGACACGGCCCCTGAGATGCACAGATTTCACGCGTTCGCGGTTTGGGATGGCGA
>DBQN01000067.1 GCA_002305255.1 Firmicutes bacterium UBA1393
TGCCGCCCATCCGGCGCCTTTTCCGCAGCCCGGCAGAGTCTACACGGTATCGCTATCGTCGTTCTTGTGCGGAAACACCCTCACAAGCGCTCCGAGGATGAAGTACAGCAGCAGCAGCACTCCGAAGACTGAGAGCAACCCCAGTCCGGTGACGCGCCAGCCCTCTGCGAACTGGTTCATATGAAACGCTCCCTTCATGCCGGCGCACACCCGAAGCTGGCCGGCAAGCAAGTCATACTGTCTGTAGTAGCTTAGTGGATCAGCGCCAGGATCATCGCACCGGCGATGATCGACCCGACCTGACCTGCTACGTTCGCTCCGATGGCGTGCATCAGCAGGTAGTTGGTGGGGTCTTCCTCAAGCCCCATCCGGTGAATCACACGAGCCGACATTGGGAACGCCGATATGCCCGCCGCGCCTATCATCGGATTGACCTTGTTCTTCAGGAACAAGTTCAAGAGCTTGGCAAAGAGCACTCCGCCGGCGGTGTCGAATATGAACGCCACCAGCCCCATGGCGATGATGAACAACGTACTCGGGGTCAAGAACCTGTCGGCCACCATCGTTGACCCGATGGCCAGACCCAGGAAGAGCGTGACCACGTTAGCCAGCTCCTGCTGGGCCGACTTGGACAACCTCTCCACCACGCCCGACTCCTTTAGCAGGTTCCCTAACATCAGCGAGCCTATCAGGGCCACGCTGATCGGAGCGATTATGCCTGCAACCAGCGTGACTACGATCGGAAAGAGGATTTTGACAGTTCGACTGACCCTAGACTCCTGAAACTCCATGTGTATGCGGCGCTCTTCTTTCGTAGTGAGCGCCCTTACTACAGGCGGTTGGATCAGTGGCACGAGTGACATGTATGAATAGGCCGCAACCGTAATCGGCGCCAGCAACTCCGGCGCAAAGAGTCGGGCCACATATATCGAAGTAGGTCCGTCAGCCGCGCCGATGATGCCTATCGACGCAGCCTGCTTCAGAGTGAACTCAGGTATGAAGCTGAACACCCCGCTCAGCTTGCCAAGGTAGAGCGCGGCAATGAGCGTCGCGAAAATACCGAACTGCGCAGCCGCCCCGAAGAACAGCATGAAAGGCCGGCGCAGCAGCGGCTCGAAGTCGATCATCGCCCCCACTGCCACGAAGATCAGTATCGGGAACAGCTCGTTCTCGATTCCCGCGTTATACAGGATGGTCAGGAACCCGTGCTCGCCAACGGCCGAAGAACCTGGTATGTTGGTGAGGATCGCCGCGAAGCCCATCGGGAGGAGGAGTGTCGGTTCATACTCCTTCTTCACTGCGAGGTACACTAGCACGCCGCCGATGCCCAGCATCACTATGTTCCGCCAGTAGTCAACGAAGAATCGTCCTATTGCCCAGGCTAGATCCTGCAATACTCTCACCCTCCATCTGCGCTCCGTTCGGTGGTCGATTCGTGGCGAGCGCAAAAAGCCATCTTAGACCACATTCATTATTCGACGCCCGCACTGCTTTTCCTCCAACACCGATAAGGTATGTTAATTTTCGATTCAGCGAGACGGAACTATTGCCTCTCCCAGGCCGAGAAATCATGGTGTCACACTCGACACTGGCTGAAGAGCGAAGTGCGCGGGGCAGGGCAATTCAGCTGACTGTAGAACTTGTCATTTGTAGACTGCATTTCACTGCTTGGGGGGCCGATAGATGAACACGGACAACACGCTGCTCAAGGGGATATTCGCGCCCATCCCGACTCCGTTCGATACGGCGGGCGACATAGACTGGGGTGCCCTGAAGGACAATGTAGACTGGTGGTGCACAACGAAGCTGTCAGGCCTAGTTGCGCTGGGGTCTAACGGCGAGGCTGGGTATCTTGACGTCCAGGAGCGAGCGCGCCTTATAGCTGCGGTGGTAGAGTACAGCGCAGGTAGGAAGCCTGTCATCGCCGGCATCGGCCAGGAGTCGACCAGAGCGACCATAGCACTTGCCAGGGCCTCGGCCGAGGTCGGTGCTATCGCAGCCCTGGTACTGCCTCCCCATTTCTACAAGGCGACGATGACCGGACCGACACTGCGCGATCACTATCGCGCGGTCGCCGACGCATCTCCGATACCCGTCATCCTCTACAACATGCCTGGCAACACCGGCGTCAACCTCGGCATTGACACCCCTGTGCAGCTCTCGTCACATCCCAACATCGTGGGCATGAAAGACAGCTCCGGCGACATCGTGCAGATATCTGAGATCATCGCCGGCGCGACGCCGGGTTTCGCAGTGTTCGCAGGCTCCGGTAGTTACCTCCTGCCTACGCTCATGATGGGCGGCGTTGGAGCCACAGCAGCCCTTGCCAACGTCATGCCCAACGAGTGCGCAGCCATCGTCGAACTGTTCGCTGCCGGGCGGCTCGAAGATGCGCGTCGAGTGCAGCAGGCACTCCTCGAGGTCAACCGCGCCGTTACCAGCAGGTTCAATGTGCCCGGTGTGAAGGCTGCCCTCGACCTCATCGGCCACTACGGCGGGCCACCCCGCATGCCCATGCACACGCTGGATCAGGCCAACACGGCCATCCTCAAGGACATCTTGCAGCGCGCCCGGGCCGCTTGCGCGCAAGTGCTGGGTTAACCTCGTCGAACGGGCGCCTTCCCGCGTACATGAGAATGCCCCCCTGCAA
>DBQN01000087.1:0-5748 GCA_002305255.1 Firmicutes bacterium UBA1393
GCCCGGTACATGAGAATAGCCGCGATTGCAGTCAGCGAGTCTGCTATCGCGGCTAAGCTTCTGTTACTCGGGATGCTCATGGCCCACCGGGGGCCGATTCGGCAGCCACGCTCGGATCGATGAACCTCGGGGCTAAGCGGTCTCCATCCCAAGGTAGACCTGGCGCACCCTCGTGTCCTTCGCCAGCTCGGACGCGGTGCCCTCAAGCGCGATGGTGCCCGTCTCAAGCACGTATGCCCTGTCTGCTATGGCCAGGGCCATGATGGCGTTCTGCTCCACGAGCAGTATGGATGTGCCAGTCGCATTGATGCGCACGATGATGTCGAATATCTCTCTGACCAGCATGGGCGCTAGGCCCATCGAGGGTTCATCAAGCAACATCAGCTCGGGCTTGCTCATCAGGCCCCGGCCCATAGCAAGCATCTGCTGCTCGCCACCGGAGAGGGTGCCGGCAAGCTGCCGCCTGCGTTCCTTAAGCACCGGGAACATCTCAAACACCCAGTCGAGATCCTCAGCTACACCTTTGGCATCTCGACGACGGTAGGCTCCCATCTCGAGGTTATCGAGCACAGTGAGGTTCGCGAACACGCGCCGCCCCTCTGGAACCTGGCTGATTCCCACGTCCACCAGCCGATGCGCTGGGATCGCCGAAAGGTCCTGCCCCCCATAGGCAATGCTGCCGCGCGCCGGCTTGATCAGGCCCGAAATGGTCTTCAGGATGGTGCTCTTGCCCGCCCCATTGGCACCGATCAGCGTGACGATCTCTCCCTTATCTACGTGGAACGACACGCCCTTGAGCGCGTGTATCGCGCCGTAGAACACGTCCAGCTTCTCTACGACCAAAGTGGACATTACACCGCCTCCTCGCCAAGGTAGGCCTGGATGACCTTGGTGTTCTTCACGACCTCAGCCGGCGTTCCGTCGGCTATCATGACGCCATGGTCGAGCACGATGATGCGCTGCGCCAGATTCATGACGAGCTTCATGTCATGCTCGATCAGCAGCACCGTCAGGTCGTATTCCCGATGAACCCACTTGATCAGCTCCATGAGCTCCTGCGTCTCCTGGGGGTTCATGCCGGCCGCCGGCTCATCGAGCAGCAGTACGTGAGGGTTGGTCGCCAGGGCACGTGCGATCTCCAGCCGTCGCTGGTCGCCATAGGGCAGCTTGCCGGCGATCTCATCGGCTCTGTTATCGAGCTTGAAGATGGCGAGGAGGGCGAGGGCCCGGTTCCTGATCTCCTCTTCAGCCTGCAGGTATCTGCCTGAGCGCAGCACTGACTCAAGCATGGAGTAGTGGTGCTGCCCGTTCAGCGCGATCATCACATTCTCCAGCACGGTCATGTTGCTGAACAGCCGGATGTTCTGGAAAGTGCGGGCGATTCCCGCCACGTTGATCTCCGAAGGCCGTCTGTTCGTGATGTTCTTCCCATTGTAGAGCACCGCGCCTACGCTGGCGTTTGACAGACCGGTGAACATGTTGAACACGGTGGTCTTGCCCGCTCCGTTGGGCCCGATTACAGCAGTGAGCTCGCCCTTGGCGATCTGGATGTTCAGGTCGCACACAGCCTTAAGGCCGCCGAAGTTCATGCACACGCCCTGTGTCTCAATGGCGGGAGGCAACTTGGCAGCTCTGGCGTGCACGTCGGCGCCGCCCGCGCCCGACCTGCTCCCGCAGCCCGAGCCGTCTGCCGCAGCTGTGCACGCTGCCTGCGCGCCGACACCCACTCCGAAGCCACCGAAAGCACGCCCAAGCCGCGACCGAATCCCCGCGATGGACACCTCGGCTGAGCCCATGAGGCCCTTGGGCCGGTACAGCATGATAAGAATTAGCATCAGCGAATACGCAACCATGCGCCACTCGGCCAGTGGCCTGAGCACCTCGGGCAGGAACGTCACGATGAACGCCGCCACGACGCTGCCTGTGATGCTGCCCATCCCGCCGAGCACTATGATGACCAGCGATTCGATGGACTTCATGAAGTCGAACTGACCGGGGTCGATGTAGGTTATTTTGTGCGCGTAAAGCCCTCCGGCAACACCGGCGAAGAACGCACCTATTACGAAGGCCGCGATCTTGGTCTTGATGGTGTCGATGCCCATGGTCTCGGCGGCGGTCTCGTCTTCACGAATGGCGATGAACGCCCTGCCATGGCGTGAGCCTATGATGTTCTTGACCACCACCACCGCCAGAACCGCCACGCAGTACACCCAGAGGAAGGTGGTATGGGCGGGGATGCCACCGAGGCCGCGCGGGCCGCCGACGACACTGAGGTTAACGATGGCCACTCTGATGATCTCACCGAAACCCAACGTAGCGATGGCAAGGTAGTCACCGGCAAGCCGCAACGTGGGCACACCCACGAGCAGGCCACCCGCAGATGCCGTGATGCCTCCTGCGATGAGGGCAACGGCGAAGGGCAACCCGAGGATCTTGGTACAGTAAGCTGCGGTATATGCGCCGATGGCCATGAAGCCCGCGTGGCCCAGGGAGAACTGGCCGGTGAACCCGTTGATCAGGTTGAGGCTGACTCCCATGATGACGTTGACGCCCACCCAGATCAGTATCTGGACATGGTACGAGCTGAGCCACGACTTGTAGGCCATGAACGATACGATGCCGTAGCCGACCGCAAGGGCGGCCGTGACCGCCAGGGACGTCAGTATGGAACCGCGTCGTCTGTTACCCACTGACTACACCTTCTCCCTTACAGCCCTGCCCAGGAGGCCGGCAGGCTTCACGAGCAGAACGACTATCAGCACCGCGAAGGCGATGGCATCCTTGAGCGTCGAGGACACGAAGGCGACGACGAACACCTCGGCGATGCCCATTATCACGCCGCCTAGCATCGCACCGGGTACTATGCCGATGCCGCCCACGACTGCGGCGACGAAGGCCTTCAGACCGTACATCGTGCCCATGGTGGGTGTGATCCGGTTATAGTAGAAGCCCACGAGCACTCCTCCGGCGGCGGCCAGCGCAGAGCCCAGGGCGAAGGTTATCAAGATTATCCTGTCTGAGTCTATGCCCATGAGCCTGGCGGCGTCACGGTCAAACGCGACGGCCCTGAGGGCTTTGCCTGTCTTCGTCTTGTACACGAAGAGGCTTATGAGCACCATCAGCAGCAGGGCGACGCCTAGCATCACGATCTGGGTATTGGAGAACACGACGCCTCCCACGTCCCACACGATCGTGCGCATGATCTGCGGGTAGGGCCGCGGTCTCGATTCAAACAGCTTAAGGCCAAGGTTCTGGATGAGCAGCGATACGCCGATGGCGGTGATGAGCGCGGCAATGCGGGGCGCCTGTCTCAAGGGCCTGTAAGCCAGACGCTCGATTATCACACCGGTAAGGGCCGCAAGGCCCATGGCGATGGGCATCGCCAGGATGAAGGGAATGTGCAGCCTGGTTATGGCGAAGAAGCCGTAGTAGGCCCCAAGCATGAACACGTCGCCGTGGGCAAAGTTGATGAGCCTGACGATTCCATATACCATGGTGTAGCCCAGGGCTATGAGTGCGTACACACTGCCCAGGGCGAGGCCGTTCACGAGCTGTTGCAGTATCTGGCTCATGTCGAAGCCGAGTAACAAGGTTGACCACTCCTAACAGAGGCAGGGGGGCGGGGCCCCGCCTCCCTGCCGGTCTCTGACACCTTCGACTGCTGCCTGTCTACCGCTGTTGCTTATGGCGAAACAGAGGTGACGTAGACGAACTTGCCGCCCTTTACCTGCAGCACGACGGCGTCCTTGATGGGATTTCTGTCGGCATCGAGAGTGAGCACACCGCTCACGGCCTCGACGTTCTTGGTGGTGGCCAGGGCTGAGGTGATCGCCTCAGAATCGACTTTGCCTGCACGTCTGATGGCGTCTTCGACGACGAGGCAGCCATCGTATGCAAGGGCCGCAAGGGCGTCCGGGGTGGCCTTGTAGGCGTCTGTGTATGCCTTGATGAACGCCACTGCCATGGGACGCGTCGACTCTGCGCTGTAGTGGTTGCTGAAGTAACCACCCTCAATGGAGTCGCCGGCCAGCGGAACCAGGTCAGAGGAGTCCCAACCATCGACTCCGATGAATGTGGCTTTCTTGATACCCAGCTGCCGTGCTTGCCTGGTGATGAGCCCGACAGTGTTGTAGTAGTCAGGCAGCCACAGCACGTCAGGATCGACCCGCTTGATCTTCGTCAGCTGCGCGGAGAAATCGGACTCGCCGCGAGAGTAGGTCTCAGAGGCCACTACCTTGCCGCCGAGGGCCTCGAACTGCTTCTTGAAGCTCTCTGCCAGGCCCATGCTGTAGTCGCTGCTCACATCGTAGAGCATGGCGGCGGTGGAGGCTTTGAGCGTCGAAACGGCGAACCTGGCCATCACCTGGCCCTGGAGCGGGTCAAGGAAGCAGCTCCTAAAGACGTATTTCCCGATCTGGGTCACGGTCACGTTGGTTGAAGTGGGCGTCAGAATCGGTACCTTGTTGGCCTGGGCTATAGGGGCCGCGGCCAGGGTACAGTTGGATGTCACTGCGCCGATTATGACAGGAACCTTAGTCTGATTGATGAGCTTCAGAGCCGCGTTCGCAGCGTCACTGGGCATACCCTTGTCGTCTTCCACATAGATCTTGACCTGCCTGCCGAGGATGCCTCCACGGGCGTTAACCTGCTTCTCCCAGAGGAGAGCAGCGTTGCGTACGGAGATCCCAAAGGTCGCCGTATCCCCCGTGGTAGACGTAATTAGGCCGATCTTGATCTCCTCTGCGCCGTATGATGCCGCCCCGACAAGGACCAGCAGCGCTAGTGCTAGAATAATGGACCTTCTCAACATCTGCATCTCCCCCCAGGTACTATATAGTGATGTCGCCCCCTTGCGGGGGCGCACTAACCGCGGCGATCGCCGCGGAGGGTGCCGCTATCAGTCTGCATGTACTGAAGCAGGACGCATGAAACTAACGCCACGCACGGTGGACTGCGCATCTGACATGCTGGTAGGCTCGTTGCGGAATTGAGACGCCTTGGATATTTAACGTGAAGTATACAGGTGCGTCGCGCTTGTGTCAAGCTTAAGAATCACGGGAATTCGCAGAATTCTCGCCTTCCTCCGACTCCTTTCGACGTCCTGTGACCTCTCGGCGGCCACCCACACCGTCCTCACCCGCTTCCCCGCACCCCCCACGGTCCCTCGTCATACGATGTTAGTGCTGTTCACACAGCCAGAGGCGGGAGGATGTGAGGCCGTATGCCCGACCGCAACGCACACGTGGTGCGGCCCGGCGACCCCGATTACCGATGGGCACTCTCGGGCTACAGCCGAAGGGGATGGAAGGCCCCACGGGAGATCGTGTTCGCGTGTCAACCCGAACACGTGTCGGCCACCGTGATCCGGTGCAGAGAGCACGGCATCCCCCTGGTGATTCGCAACAGTAGGTTCGGACAGGCAGAGGCATGTTTCGAGTCAGGCTCCATCATCCTCGATGTGAGTAGGATCAACACCATCACGCTGGCTCGATCAGGCGAGACGGTGTCGGTAGGCGCAGGCGCCACGTCGCTGGTTGCCGCAGACGTGCTATCGACGCGCTCGGTGCGGGTGCCCATGGGCATGCACCCGGAGGTCAGTCTAGTTGGAACAGCCCTCGCCGGCGGGGTGGGAATGTCCTGCCGCTCTCTGGGGTTGGTGTGTGACGCGGTCATCGAGGCGGAAGTGGTCGACGCCGACGGCCAGCTGGTCAGAGCCTCGTTCGCCGAGAACCCCGACCTGTTCTGGGC
>DBQN01000087.1:5779-6384 GCA_002305255.1 Firmicutes bacterium UBA1393
CAGGTATGGGCTGCATGGCAAGACTGGGCGCCCTCTACGGATCGCGGTCTCAGCTCTGCGCTTAGCTTCGACAAGAACCTGGTGCGCCTGTCGGGTCAGTTCCACGGCACCGAACACCGACTGCTCAGTCTCATATCACCCATGTTGCGCACAGGCGCGGCAGTGAACGTCAACACGCGACGAATGAGCCAGCGTGACGCGGTGCGTGCCTTCGCCGAACCCGAAGGCCCCCACCCAATGCTGCGGTGTGGCGCGGCAGTGTCGGGATCCGTGCCGCGTGACATCAGAACCGCCGTGCTGGCAGGCCTGAAGACTGCGCCTGTAGCCTCACGCGTTCGCCTCATAGCCCTGGGAGGCGCGGTGTCGGAGCACCCCACCGACTTCTGTGCGTTCCCCTGGAGGAACAGCCCTTACATCATGGAGACCACTGCGCACTGGGCGTCTCCCACGTCGGAGCAGTCGGCACGCGCCTGGGCCGCGGATGCCAGGCGGTTCGCGGCAGAGTGGATCGACGGCCTCTACGCGGGATGGCCCGATCCCGACGACCCCGACTGGCTCAAGTCGGCATACGGGAACAACCTCTCGCGCCTGCGCCGAGTTCACGT
>DBQN01000087.1:6416-9866 GCA_002305255.1 Firmicutes bacterium UBA1393
TGACTGCCCGAAAGCCAATAACGTCTCAATTCCATGAATAGTCCAAGGCGAGGAGGTTGGTACTAATGGAAAAGAGACGCGGTATGCTCGGTCGTGTCATCCTGTCCCTGGTGGTGCTAATTGGCCTTTCTATCAGCGTCTGTTTGGGTGCCGCCATGCCGGGCGGTGCCCAGGAGATCGCGACCCGCTCACAGGCTGCCGCACTGCGCGAACTTGCGGCTGTGCGCCCCGACGAGCCCATCACACGAGCCGAAGTAGCCGACGTGTTGGTCAGCTCGTTCCAGCTGGCCAGGATCAAGCCGCTCATCACGGCTGAGCCTGTGCAGAAGAAGTTCGAGTACGCCGATCCCCTGGGCGTAATCGACGAGGGATTCGCAGTGCCCTCGGCTTCCGACATCGACTCCCACCCGCTGGTGGAGTCTATCGAGGGACTCTACAAAGTGAGAGCTGTTGACCCTGGCGACGGGCGCTTCCGCCCTGATGAAGGCGCCACAGCGGGATTCTTCCTTGACGCCCTGGCAAGGGTCGTGTTCGGGGTCGACCGCGGCGCCGACGCCCAGACCCTCCAGGCCCTTCTGAACGAAAAGTTCGGCATCGGTGCAGTCGCCGCTGAGGCGGCCGACTCCCTCCTCACCCGGCGGCAGGCCGCCCGGTATCTCAACGCCATACTCGGCCATTCTGACGGGTTCGCCACTGTGACGGTGCTCGTCACGGCTGACATCCACGGCCACCTAGAGCCGTACAAGCCCGGCACGTCTGAGCGCTTCATCGGCGGCATGTCCCGCATGGCCGAGTTTGTCACGGCCTTCAAGGCAGCCAACCCCAACGTGGTGCTGCTCGATGTGGGCGACGCTCCCTACAACTCGAATGTGGCCAACATGTTCCAGGGCAAGCCTGTGATAGAGGTCATGAACATCATGGGCTATGACGCAATGGCCATAGGCAATCACGATTTCGACTACCCGCAGGACGCGATGAAGCGCAATGCGCTCCTGGCCGACTTCCCGTTCCTGTCGGCCAACACCTACGTGGACGGCCTCTACCCTGCCCACCTGCTCCCACGCGTAACGCTGGAGCGGGCCGGGCGTACGATCGCAGTGATAGGCCTGACTGACCACAGCAGCGCGGCCTACACTCACCCGAACAACGTCAAAGGCATCACCTTCGAGAACCACTTCGCAGCAGCAGCGCGACAGGTGGAGGCCGTGCGCGGCAAAGCCGACGTGGTCATCACCCTGGCTCACCTGCACGGAGACAACTACAAGCTGCCCGAGAGGGTTGCCGGCATCGACTTCGAGTTCGGCGGCGGCAATGACGTCGTGGCTTTCCCGCAACTCATTGGCGACACCTGGTTGATCTCCGCCGGAAAGCACAGCGAAGCCGTGGGCGTGCTCAACATCAACTTCTTAGGGCGCGACATCATCGGCTTCAACTTCGGACACGTGTTCATCACTGAGAACCTGCCGGAGCATCAGGGCGTAGCCGACCTGATAGCCGATTACGCCGCTGAGCTCGATGTCAAGATGGGCGAGGTCATCGGCTCGACTTCGGTGTTCCTCGATGGCGAGCGCGCGACGGTGCGCCTGAAGGAGTCGAACCTCGGCAACCTGGTGGCTGACGCGCTGGCCGCGGTGGCTGGAGCCGACATAGCGCTGCAGAACGGCGGCGGCGTCAGGGCATCGATCCAGCCGGGACCCATCACGCTCAAGGACGCCTACACGATACTCCCCTTCGACAACAGGGTAGTGGTGATCGAGGCCACCGGCGACACCATCTGGAAGGCCCTCGAGAATGGCGTCGGTCCGTACCCGTCGGCAGCAGGCCAGTTCCTGCAGGTATCGGGGCTGAAGTACACCTTCGACGCCGCGAAGCCTGCCGGTTCCAGGATCGTGTCGGTGACCGTGGGTGATGAGCCCATCGAGCTCGACAAGGTGTACCGCGTAGTCGCGAACGACTTCCTCACAGGCGGCGGCGACTTCTACACGATGCTTGCAGAGTGCAAGGTGGTAGTCGACACGAAGCTGTGGCTGCGAGACGCGTTCACTGAGTACATCAAGGCCGTAGGATCGGTGGCGCCCCAGCTTGAGGGCAGGATCACCATCCTGAACGAGGCGAAATAGCAGATGAGCGGGTTCATCGGCTCACGTACGAAGGGCCTCTCCGGCGCTCTGCTCTACAGCCTGGGCTCGCTGGCAGCGGGCATGCTGTATCAGGCGTTCGGGTCGTGGGCGCAGCTCTACTATGTAGACGTGCTCAAGATGCCTCTGACGCTCTACGGAACCGCGATGACAGCATTTGGAGTGTGGAACGCGATCAACGATCCCCTGGCCGGGCAGTGGTCGGATATGACCTCCACTCGCTGGGGCAGGCGCATCCCGTTCATCCTCTTCGGATCGTTGCCGATGTGCCTCGCATTCATCATGATCTGGGCTGTGCCTGCCGCAGTGCAGGCCAGCCCAGTCAGGCTGTTCGCGTATTACCTGGTAACGGTGTTCCTGTTCGATGGCCTCTACTCCATGGTGATCCTCAATTGGACGGCGCTCTACCCCGAGATGTACCCTGAACTATCGCAGAGATCATCGGTGTCAGCCATCAAGCAGGCGCTGGGCATCGTGGGCATGGTCATCGGTATGGTGCTGGCGCCGCAATTCAGGGCGGCTCTGGGCTGGACCGGCATGGGCATCGCGTTCGCGATCGCCGGAGGAGGGGCAATCTACGCCAGTCTCGCGGGGTCGAAGGAGGATCCGCAGTTCAGCCAGGCACAGGGTCTCGGCATCGTACAGGCGCTCCGGTCTACCTTCATAAACAAGTCCTTCGTCACCTTCGTCGGGGTCAATCTGCTGGTGCAGTTCACGTTCGTGCTGGTTCAGGCGGTGCTGCCTTTCTACTGCAAGTATGTCATCGGCCTGAGCGATGCCCAGAACACGCTGGTGCTGGCGCCGATGTTTGTGGTCGCGCTGCCCATGGTGTGGGTCTGGAGCGCCATCACCACCCGAATCGGGCCGAAGAGGGCTGTGGCGGCCTCGATCTTCCTCTTTGCGCTGGGACTTGCGCCGTTCCTGTTTGTGCGTACCCTGGCGCAGGCGATGGCGACGACTGCTTTCATCGGCCTCGGGCTATCGGGGTTGTTGGTGCTGGTAGACGTGCTTATCGCCGATGTGGTTGACGAGGACGAACTCAATACCGGCCGGCGCCGTGAGGGGATGTACTTCGGTGCGAACGCTTTCATCATCCGCCTGGGCGTCTCGATGCAGGCCATCGTGTTCAGCACGGTGATGGGCGCGTACGGATATGATCCGAGCCTAGCGGCACAACCTGCTACAGTGGCACGTGGGCTTACGATCCTCATGACCATGGTGCCGATTGTCAGCATGGTCGCTGCCCTGGCCGTCGTGAGCGCGTACCCCATCGACGTTGTGCGACGGCGTTCGGTCGCGGAGGGCATAGAGG
>DBQN01000087.1:9956-10702 GCA_002305255.1 Firmicutes bacterium UBA1393
GCGTTGCCGAATCAAGACGGCGATATCGTGCGGCTTGCGGACTACCGCGGTCGCAGGTTGGTGGTTTACGTGTATCCCCGCGACAACACGCCCGGCTGCACCAGGCAGGCGGTGGCGTTCCGCGACGCGCGCGAGAGGCTCAACGCCATGGGCGTGAGCATCGTTGGGATCAGCCGCGACTCCGTAGCATCGCACAAGAGGTTCCATTCGGGGCAGACGCTGAACTTCGACATCTTGAGCGATGTGGAGCTAGGCACTATAAAGGCATACGGAGCCTGGGGCACGAAGACGATGTATGGCAAGACCACTGAAGGCACCATCCGCACCACCGTGATCGTGGATGCCGACGGCATCGTGACGGCCGTGTTCCCCAAGGTGAAGCTGGACGGGCATATCGACGAGGTCATCGCCGCGCTAAGCTAGGCGGGGTCTGGCCGGCCGGCCCGCCACACGCGGTGGTTCGCGCGACGATGGCTCGCGGTGCTGATGGCGCCCGGCGGGCGCATGTGCTATGCTATGCGCGTAGGGTTCACGAAACCCTCCCGAAAGGATCTAGAGGCATGAGGATAGAGCTGACAGTCTGATCGAATCGCATATCTCCCTGCTCACGCAGGTGTTGATGCATTCGCGGGGTGTTGGCGCAGGCCCATGCCGTAATATCGGTGTTGTTATGGCCACGCTGCAGGATCTGCTTGCAGCGTGGTCTTTGCGTCTTCACCCGGTGTAACCGAGTAGCCCTATCAGGG
>DBQN01000087.1:10822-11045 GCA_002305255.1 Firmicutes bacterium UBA1393
TTACTGAGAGAATCGGGGTAAAGCCCCGCCTTATCTGTCGAAATCGGGATAAAGCTGTTGGGGCTCGTGGGCGGGCCTCCACCCTCAGGTAGGACTCTGGAAGCGCAGCCGCTTGAGCTGGGGCGCTTCAATCAACCAGATCGACGGAGCCCAGCGGAGCGACAGCGAGTCGTCGTTCGAGAGCCTTTACCCCACTTTCCACAGATAGCGGAGCCCTTTACTG
>DBQN01000010.1:0-948 GCA_002305255.1 Firmicutes bacterium UBA1393
GAATCCTGCGCCGGCCGACACCCTGACCTCCCTGATGGTGAGCTCCCAACCTTTGGGCGCTCCCTTCAGGTCGGGGTTGTCGGTAAGGGAGTGCTGCGTCTTCGCCATGCAGATGGGCATCTTGTCGAAGCCCAGCTTGGTTAGGCGAGAGATGTCCTTGTCGGCGGACGCGGTGTACACTACGCCGTCGGCGCCGTAAATCTCACGCGCCAGTATGCCGATCTTCTCCTTGATGGGAAGCTCGGGGTCATAGATAGGCGCGAAATGATTCTCGTCGTGTTCCAGGGCCTCTAGGATAGCCTTGCCCAGCTCCAGGCCGCCCTCGCCGCCCCTGGCGACGACCTCGGAGATGGCGCTGCGCACGCCCCTGGCGTCGCAATGCGCCTTAACCAGGGCCAGCTCTTCAGGATCATCCGTGGGGAACCGGTTGATAGCGACTACGATGGGTAGGCCGAACTTCTGCAAGTTCTCGATGTGCTTGTCGAGGTTGGCGCAGCCACGCTCAAGGGCCTCGAGGTTGGTCTCCGCCACCTTGGCCTTCGGCACGCCACCGTGCATGTTCAGCGCACGCACCGAGGCTACAAGCACGGCAACGTCGGGCTTGAGCCCGGTGAATCTGTGAACGATGTCGAAGAACTTCTCGGCGCCCAGGTCGGCGGCGAACCCACCCTCAGTAACCACATAATCCGCCAGGCCGAGGGCCATACGGGTGGCGATGACCGAGTTGTTGCCGTGGGCGATGTTCGCGAACGGACCGCCGTGCACGAATGCCGGCTGACCTTCGACGGTCTGCACCAGGTTGGGCTTGAGAGCGTCTTTGAGCAGCACCGCCATGGCTCCGACGGCCTTTAGGTCAGCCGCCGTCACCGGCTTGCCTTCTTTGTTGTATGCCACGACGAGCCTGCCCAGGCGCGCCTTGAGGTCGCTCATGCTGGTGGCAAGGCACAG
>DBQN01000010.1:956-3283 GCA_002305255.1 Firmicutes bacterium UBA1393
AGGCCGCACACGATGTATCTGAGCTGGCGATCGTTCATGTCCATCACTCGGCGCCACACGACCCTACGGGTGTCGATACCCAGTTCATTGCCTTGCTGCAGATGGTTGTCGAGCAGCGCTGCCAGCAGGTTGTGTGCCGTCGTCACGGCGTGAATGTCGCCGGTGAAGTGGAGGTTGATGTCCTCCATGGGCAGCACCTGCGAATACCCGCCTCCTGCCGCCCCGCCCTTCACTCCGAATGTCGGGCCCAGTGACGGCTCCCTGAGGCACAGCATAACCTTCTTGCCCAGCTTGCCCAGGGCCTGAGTCACGCCTACCGCCGTGCACGTCTTGCCTTCTCCTGCGGGCGTCGCGGTAATGGCAGTAGTGTAGATGAGCTTGCCCATGGGCTTGCCGGCCAGCCTGTCTAGCACCTTCAAAGACACCTTTGCCTTCTTGGAGCCATAGAACTCGATCTCGTCTTCTCTCAGTCCCGCATCGCGCGCGACATCGGCTATAGGGCGCAGCTTCGTAGACTGGGCTATCTGGATATCAGTCAACATGATCTCACTCCACCTCCGGCTTGCTTTCGATCTTCGACCGCAGCCACCTATCAATGCCCTGTGCGGCGCGTTTGCCCGCCCCCATCGCACTGATGACTGTAGCGGCCCCGGTCACTATGTCACCACCGGCCCACACGCCGGGAATGCTCGTAGCTCCGAATTCGTCGAAGGTCTTGATGTTCCCTTTTTCGGTAAGAGCCAGACCCTCGGTTCTTCGCGTAAGCAGAGGGTTCGGCCCCTGACCCACCGCAACTATGACCGTGTCGACGTCCAGGATGAACTCCGAACCCTTCACGACGACCGGCCGGCGACGGCCGCTGGCGTCAGGCTCACCCAGTTCCATGCGAACGCACTCCATAGCCTTCACGCCGCCGCGTCCGTCATCGAGAATGCGTGTGGGGTTGGTGAGCAGCATCAGCTCCACGCCTTCCTCTTCGGCGTTCTCTATCTCCTCCAGCCTAGCCGGCATTTCCGTGCGCGACCTGCGGTACACGATGTACACACGCTCCGCGCCTAGCCTCAGCGACGTGCGTGCGGCGTCCATCGCCACATTGCCGGCGCCGACTACGGCCACCCTGCGTCCGATCTTCACAGGGGTGTCGTACTCCGGGAACTTGTACGCCTTCATCAGGTTTACTCTGGTGAGGAACTCGTTCGCGCTGTATACCCCGTTCAGGTTCTCCCCGGGTATGTCGAGGAAGTAAGGGAGACCGGCTCCGGCCCCTATGAATGCCGCTTGGTACTTGCCTGAGTCCAGCATCTCCCTGAGACTCATCGTCATTCCCACCACCACATTGGTGGTGATGTTGGCCCCAAGCGACTTCACGTAGTTGACCTCCTGGTCGATGATGGCCTTAGGCAGCCTGAACTCGGGAATCCCGTAGCGGAGCACGCCCCCGGTATCATGAAGCGACTCGAACACGTCAACGTTGTAGCCGCATCCCGCCAGCTCAGCCGCGCATGTGAGCCCCGCGGGCCCCGACCCGATTACGGCCACGCGAGCGGCCACTCGGTTTACATTGCAGCTCAGCGGGCCTCCTGACGAGGGGTCCTCGCCCCGCTGACGCCTGGCCTCCCGCGTATAGTCCGCCACAAAACGCTCCAGCATGCCGATGGCCAGCGGCTTGCCCCTGCGCCCGAGCACGCATACCTGTTCGCACTGGGTTTCCTGCGGACATACTCTGCCACATATGGCTGGAAGACTGTTCTTCTCCTTTATCTTCGCGTCGGCCTCTTCGAACTTGCCCTGAGCGGCCAGCGCCAGGAAGTCAGGGATGGGCACTTCTACCGGGCAGCCGCTCATGCAGGGCCTGTTCTTACACTGCAGGCATCGCTGAGCCTCGCGCTGCGCAGCCCAGGCGCCGAGGCCCAGGGCGACCTCATCGAAGTTGTGCCGGCGCACTTCAGGCTCTTGCTTGGGCATCTCAGTACGTTCGATCATCTCTCGTGGCATCTGCATCCACCCTCCCCGTGCTGGAACCTCTCCCTGGCCAGGTTCTCCTCATCCCGGAAAAACGCCTGCCTGGCCAAGAGCTCGTTGAAGTCCACCTTGTGCCCGTCGAAGTCTGGTCCGTCGACACAGGAGAACTTCACCTGTCCGCCCACGGTAACGCGACAGCAGCCGCACATGCCTGTGCCGTCTACCATTACTGCGTTGAGACTGACGATGGTTGGTATGTCGTACCTGGAAGTGACGCCGCAGGTAGCCTGCATCATGCGCACCGGGCCTATGGCAATGGCCTGGTCAAACTTGCGGCCATCCTCAATGAGCTGTTCCAGCGCGCC
>DBQN01000010.1:3422-8383 GCA_002305255.1 Firmicutes bacterium UBA1393
GCAACAAGGTTGTCCACCTTCTCTATGTGAGTGGGCATACCCAGCGGCCCGAGCACATCCAGGAAGGCGTCGCCTGCCTGCAGCCTCCCCATCTCCATAGTGCTCTTGCCCACCTCCTGAACGACCAGGACAATGGTGCCACGCTCCGAATCGTGGCCTGCTATAGTCAGCGGGATCCTTTCACCAGCGCTGTTGGTGCGTACTATTACGAAGTTTCCGGCCTTTGCACCCGCGGCCACCAGCGGCGCCTCAACGACGAGGCGGTGAACCCCCGGGGCAAGAAGGCGCTTCTCCAGGATTCTGTACATCAGGCCACCCCCATGAAAATGACACCTCAAGACTCGCATCTCCAATGATACAGGTGCACATAGCACGGGTCAACCGCAGTTCGGTTCGGCAAAGGCGCAGCATAGCCCATGAGTAATTGGTGTTGTGAATGATCAGACCCTCGTCCGCCGAGGTCTCCCCCGAGGGGGGGGGCCTTGGCGCCCTGGCCCCTACTTTCATCGCGATTATCCGTGTGTTGAAGGTCAACCACGCGAGTAGGCAGAAACGGTTCGCCACACGGCCCATCACGTTTGCGAAAGGATGAGTAGCCTTGAGAATCCGAAGGATCGCTCTATCGCTCATAGGCGCAGCTGTGTGCGTCGCTTTACTAAGTACTGTCGCCCTCAGTTCCACTCTGACGCTTGTGAATGGCACCCAATACACGGCTGAACTCGTAGGTTTCTTCATGCTGGGTGGGGTGGCCCATGTCGTCGTGTGCACTCCCGACGGCACCATGGCCGCACACTCCGTGACAGAGATCGCATCGATTCAGTTCAGCCCGGCGCACACTTCACCCGCGGCGCCGACGGCTCCGACCGGGCCCACAGCTCCGGCAGTGCCAGCTGCGCCGGCGACCCCGTCAGCACCGGCAGGCCTGGCGGCATCCGGATCGACCGGCGCACAGCAGGGCACACCGCCGACTGCCTCGACGCCCCCAGCCACGTCTCCGCCGTCTGCAGCGCCCCAGCCTCAGCCCAAGTATTATCGAGTCGAAGTTGAGCCCAACAATGACGCCGTCACCGCCAACCCCATTCAGATCGGTTTTGATGTGACTGCAGCCATAGCCACCTCAGGCGATTACGACGTGTTCTCCTTTGTGGCACCCGGGCAAGGACTCGTCAAGATCACCTGCACTCAGCCAACTGACCTGTACATGTCGCTGGTAGACTCCGCCGGCAGGCAGCTCTCCGGCGGCGACTTCGGCTCGTTCGGCACGACTATGAAGCTTGAGACCGAGCTGCCGGCAGCCGGCATCTACTACATACTGGTACGAGGCTACTCCAGCGCATACTGGTCAAGCTCACCATACACACTGCGCGCTGAGTTCGCACAGATCACTCCCGACGCACTTGAGCCGAACGACACCATAGCCCAGGCCACGGCCATCGAGTCAGGAAGACAGATTCAGTCATTCATCTACAAGCCGGGCGACCTCGATTACTTCAGACTCGCGGTTCCCGGTGCGTCGACGATCCACATCGTCTGCACTCAGCCGGCTGACTACTATCTCACTATGTTTGACTCCACCGGCGCCAGACGTCTCGCCGGCGGCGACTTCGGGGGCGCTGGCAACGACATTGCCGTCAGCGCCGATGTGTTCCAGCCAGGCAACTACTACATACAAGTGCGTGGCGCCAGCAGTGACGACTACAGCGCACAGACACCGTACCGCCTGACCGCCTCAGTGCGTGCAGCCGGTACCGACCAGAATGAGCCCAACGACAAACCCGAGCAGGCCCGCCTGCTACAGTTGGGGCAATCGGTGGAGGGGTTCATCTCCTCAGGCTCCGACCAGGATTGGTGGACCTTCGACGCCCCGTTCCTGGGCAAGCTCAAGATCTCCTGCACACAGCCGGGTGACTACACCATGCGTGTTCTCGACTCCGCCGGCAAGGAGGTATTCGAGCACGACCAGGGCGGCGTCGGCATGAACATAGAAGCTGTGCTGCAGCTCCCGCCGCTGGCGCGCTACTACGTAGTGATCCAGGCGGCCACGGCTGACAACTACAACATGCATGAACCGTATCATCTGACCCTGATGCCGACCTTCTAAGCCCACAGAGAGCCCCCGGCCTTTGCCGGGGGCCTCATCATGCTCTTCTCTTGTCCACGTCCCTCAACGGGCTCCGTTCCCTGCGACGCGCCTATACGCTCATGGTCACGACGTCGTCAGGCACGATGAGTGTCGCCTCTGTGGCGGCGACAACATCATCTACAGTGAGCCCGGGCGCAATCTCGCGCAACACGGGCCCATCCGAGGTGAACTCGATGACCCCCATGTCAGTCACCAGCAGATCTACTTCCTTCGTAGCGGTGAGGGGCAACGAGCACCTCTTCACGATCTTGGGCTTCCCGTCTTTGGTGAGGTGCTCCATCGCGACGATCACTCGCTTAGCACCGACCACCAGATCCATCGCGCCTCCCATTCCGAACACTTTTCCGGGCGTGGCCCAGTTGGCCAGATTCCCTTCTTCATCCACCTGCAAACCGCCAAGAACTGTGGCGTCTACATGTCCACCACGGATTATGGCAAACGACATGGCAGAGTCGAAGAACGTGCCACCGGGGTTGATAGTCACAGGCTGGCCACCGGCATTCACGATATCCGGGTCTTCAGCGCCAGGCGCCGGAGGATTGCCCAAACCCACGAAGCCGTTCTCAGACTGCAAGATGATGCGCACGTCTTCAGGCAGATGCTTGGCAACTTGAGTCGGAAGGCCGATTCCGAGGTTGACCACCTGACCGTCTTTGAGCTCCTTGGCCACGCGCTTGACGATCAGTTCTCGAGGATCCATCGCAGCCACCTCAGCTCACCTCCACTACTGCGTCTACCACGACACCGGGCGTCATGACGTGATCCGGGTCGATCTCACCGGTTGCCTTCACCTGTGCCGCCTGGGCCACGACGTAGTCGGCAGCCATCGCCATGAGCGGGTTGAAGTTCCGTGCAGCCTTGCGGTACACCAGGTTGCCTGCATGGTCGGCCACAGCCGCGTTGATCAGGGCCATGTCAGCTTTGAGAGGGAGCTCCACAAGGTAGACTCTGCCGCCGATCTCGACCTTGGTCTTGCCTTCCTCAACAATAGTGCCCACACCCGTTGGGGTGAGTATGCCGCCAAGGCCTGAGCCTGCCGCCCTGATCCTTTCAGCCAGAGTGCCTTGCGGCACCAACTCAACTTCGATAGTGCCGTCCAACTTCTGGGCGATGGACGTAGGGTTGAGGCCCATGTACGAGCAGATTACCTTCTTGATCTGCCCGGATACGAACAGCTTCCCGTATCCCCGATCAGGCATTGCGGTATCATTCGCGATCAACGTTAGATCGCGGACGCCCCGCCTGACTATTTCGTCTACGAGGACATGCGGGCACCCTGTTGCCAGGAACCCCCCTACCATGATGGTCATCCCGTCAGTCAGCCGTGCCAGCGCATCGTCGATTGTTCTGAGTTTCGTCACGTCAACATTTCACCTCCACCTTGCAGTCGCCACTCAACATGGCCTAACATCGGTCATTCAGCCTGCCCTCGCACGTCAAGCTATGAGCAGTGCCACCACGCTCAACACGACCCCGGCCCAAATGACGACGAGCGTGGTGTAACCCATGATGTCACGAGCTTTGAGGTTGGCCAGGCCAAGAAGCGGCAGCGCCCAGAACGGCTGGATCATGTTGGTCCACTGGTCGCCCCACGCCACCATCATGGCCGCCTTCACAGGCTCCTGACCTATCATCTGAGCAGCCTCGACAGTGATGGCGCCCTGAGCCGCCCACTGTCCGCCTCCGGAGGGAATGAACACGTTCAGCAGACCTGCCGCCCAGAACTGGAGCATGTAGAATGTGCGGGTAGACGATATCGCCACGAACCATCCGGCGATCACCGACGCCAGCCCGGTACCCATCATCAGGCCCTGGATACCACCGTACAGCGGGAACTGCAGCGCAATGCCGCCGGCGCCCTTGATGGCTTTATTGACCGCGCGCACATAGTTGATGGGACGCTCATGGAGGATGAGCCCGAGGAACAGGAAGATCCCTATCACCAGGTTAAGATCGAGCGTGAATCCCTTCTCGATGAAGTAGTTGACTAGGTACACGACGCCCATTGCGGCAAACAGGTAGTTGATGATCAGCGAGTTCTCAATTCGCTGAGCCCATGTGTCGTTCCGGACGTTCTTCCTCTCGGCCTCCTCCTTCTTCTCCTCTTCCTCTAGGAGGAGGATGGCCTCCTTCGAGAGCGGTTTTGCCTTGCCCCTGGCAGGGATGGCCATGGCCAGCAGAGCCGCCACGCTGACGATGAGGAACATGGCCGGCCACAGGTTCCAGCTGGCGAACATGGTCTCAGTTACCGGCACGATCCGCCCGGTGAGTCGCTCAATATGATTCGCAGCGTTGCCCGCGCTTGCGATGGTCAGCGGGGCTGAACCCGAGATGCCCATGTGC
The DNA here is from genome assembly GCA_002305255.1 of Firmicutes bacterium UBA1393. Classification (GTDB taxonomy): domain Bacteria; phylum Bacillota; class DTU025; order DTU025; family DTU025; genus UBA1393. The sequence goes on from DBQN01000010.1 coordinate 7,909, forward strand.
CACGTGAGGAATCCGGCGTATGCCGCGGCTATCAGCAGCGGGTAGTCTACATCCTCCACACGCTTGGCGATCTCCACCGCAAGCAAGCCACCTACAATGAGGCCGAACCCCCACTGCAGCCAGGAGCAGATCCCCCCGACCAGTGCCACGAGGAACACAGCCTTGGCCGGACTGTTTGCTGCGCGAGCAATGCTGGCAAGCAGACGCTTGACAGGCGGGGCCAGGGCCAGGCTATGACCTGTCACCAGAATCAGGGTCATCTGCATGGCGAACGTGAGTATGCTCCAGATGCCACCCCACCAGGCATTAATCGCCCCTATGAAACCTGCGTCGGTGAAGATCTGAGAGAGGACGAACGAGATGAACGTGAGGATGATCGCGAACAGGAACGCGTCAGGTAGGTACCGCTCCATTACTCTCGTGAAGAACTCGCCCATCTTCCGGACCATGCTAACACCCCCGTCAGATTAAGGTG
>DBQN01000010.1:8457-53290 GCA_002305255.1 Firmicutes bacterium UBA1393
GCCTGGCCGGGTGTGAGCAATTGACGGGGTTGACGGCGTCGACGGGCTTGGCGGGGTTCGAGGGGGTCGCAGTGTTCACGGGGGGATTCCACTACAAGCCGTAGTCCTTGATCTTGAGCTGCAGTGATCTGCGTGAGATTCCGAGCGACTGGGCAGCCCGGGTGCGGTTACCATTGAAGACGTGGAGTGCTTCAGCTATCCGCCGCTTTTCTGTAGCTGCGAAGGCCCTACGCTTCGACTCTTTGAGCGACACCTGGTACAACTGCAGGTAGTCATCGACATAGTTGTCAGGGTCAGAGTAACCGATCGGATGGATCCAGCCGGGCAGGCACCGGGGTTCAACGATGCTGCTATCGCACATCAGGGCCAGGTGCTGCATGGCGTTCTTCAGTTCTCTGACGTTACCTGGCCAATCGTGGGCCAGCAGCGCCCTGGCAGTATCGTCGCTCAGCGACGGGCACGGCCGCCCGAGGTCGGCGCAGAACTCTCTGAGAAAGTAGTCGGCGAGTACCAGGATGTCTTCCTTCCTGTTGCGAAGGGGCGGGATGGGTATGGTTATGACGGCAAGTCGGAAGTAGAGGTCCTGGCGGAACCTTTCCTCCATGACCTCCCGACGAAGATCGCGGTTACTGGCAGCCACGATTCGTACATCCACAGCGATCCGCTGAGTGCCACCTAACCGCTCGATGACCTTCTCCTCTGCAGTTCGAAGTATCTTGGGCTGCATGGCGAGGGGCAAGTCGCCTACCTCGTCAAGGAATATGGTGCCGCCGCTGGCGATCTCGAACCGTCCGGGCTTGCACTTTCGGGCGCCCGAGAAGGCGCCCTCGTCATAGCCGAACAACTCGCTCTCAAGGAGGCTCTCTGGGAGGGCCGCGCAGTTCACGGGCACGAAGGGCTTGTCGTTTCGCGGCGACATGTGATGGATGGCCCTGGCCACCAACTCCTTGCCCGTGCCGCTCTCTCCCTGTACCAGCACCGATGCGTCGCTGGCAGCTACTCGCTCCACCATCTCGAATACCGCGCGCATCTCCGCTGACACAGTGATCATCTCATGGAGGCGCACCGGTTCCTCGAGGGCTCCGGGCGCATCATGCCCCCCACCCGCCCCTCGAACCGACCGGAGAGAAGACTCTATCGTGAGTCTGAGCTCATCCACATTGAAGGGCTTGGTGACGTAGTCGTGTGCCCCGAGCCTCATCGCAGCCACAGCCGTCTTGACCTCGCCGAAAGCAGTCATGACGATCACGGGCCCCCTAAAGCCGTGTTCCCTCGCCAGCTTGAGTGTGTCGATGCCGTCGGCACCCGGAAGCCGCAAGTCCAGAACCATCAAGTCGATGTGCACCGAGCGCAGGAGCTCGAGGGCTCGCTCCCCGGAGGGAGCTGCCACGATCTCGTAGTCGTCGCCGATTGCGTGGCTGAAGAGCCATGCCATGTTCGGCTCGTCGTCAACAACGAGTATCCGTTCAGTAGTCAATGGAACTCACCTCAGTCCGGCCGATCCTACTCTGCGATTGCGACATCACGGGAAGGCGGATGACGAATGTGGTTCCCTTTCCTCTGTCAGACTCGAACTCGATGAATCCATGGTGGTCGTAGACTATACGCTGAACAAAGGGCAGTCCCAGGCCGGTGCCACTCTCCTTCGTCGTGAAGAACATCTCGAACACCCGGTCACGCAACTCCGGAGGTATTCCGGTCCCCGTATCGGCAACGATGACCTGAACGTAGCGCGAGCCAGAAGGCCACTTCACCCCTACTCGAAGGGTGCCGCCTGCGGGCATTGCCTGAATCCCGTTGAGCATCAGGTTGAGCACAGCCTGCGTGAGGTGGTCGGCATCGCCCGAAAGGGTCGGCACATCTGCGGAGCTCATCAGCTCCACAGCCACGCCCCGTTCCCTGCCGTACTCAGATATGAAGTCGCATGCCTTCTCGATTACCTGCCTGATGTCGATGGGCACCATTTCGGGCTGCGAGTATCGGGAGAACCTCAGCAACGACCCCACGGTGCCGTCGATCCTGTCCATCTCCGCTGCTGCGATGTGCGAGAACTGCTCAAGGAACTCCCTATCGTTCAGACGCTGCGGAACCAGGCTAACGGCGCCCTTCAGTATCGTCAGGGGATTCCTGATCTCGTGCGCAACGGCAGCGGCCAGCTCTCCGACGGCCGCCAGTCTCTCTGCCCGCTCCAGTCTCTCAACACTGGATTCGGCCTCCCTGAGATCCTCCAGTATCACTATGTGACCGAATCGGCCTCCGCCGGTCAGCTCAGCTTGCTCGACCCCTGACCACTCGGCTCGAGTGGATACCATGGTTATCTGGCGCGTACCTTCATCCGTCGCGATCGACACGTTCACAAACCGATTGAGCGAACCCTCAGGCGACTCGTCCAGCACGACCTCTGGGTCAAGGCCCATTCCCCGCAGAACACCGCGGATGTCGCGCGACACGAAGGACTCGGGAGGATCTCCCAGGATGTCGCGTATTCCCCTCGATACGAAGGCTATGCGGCCATCGGCGTCAGAGAGTATCACTGCAAGACTGAGTGTGTTAAGGAACAGCTCGAGATAGCGCTTCAGCTGCTCAAGTCTCCTATTCATATGCGAGACAGCGGATTCGGGGCCGGTAGCCGGTGACCCATTGTATGTTGAGGATACGCTGAGCAGAAGAGCCTTAGAGGCGAAAAGCAGTATGCCTGTGAGACCGAGCAGTGGTTCGATCTCGGGGGAGAAGAACAGCCTGCCCGCGCCTACCTGCACTTGGGCGTAGATGTCCTCCAGATCCTCGTTGGCCCACACGAAGCCGATAGTCCTGCCCTTACGCACCAGCGGACGCATGCAGTTCATGATCTCGCCCCGTACCATCGACCCGACTGCGACCGTCTCCTTGCCGGTGGCCATCACCTGCCATCCGAGGTGGTCGGGGCCGAGGCCGGCACCTACCTTCGAGCCGAAGTCGCGGCTCGGGCCGTATGTGAGGATGGCCCTCAAGTCGCGAGAGTAGTAGCCCACGCCGACGCCGGGGAAGGCCGTCGCCAGCTCATCGGTGAAGGGACCGAGACGTTCATTGAGCATACGAACCCGGTCAGACGGCAACGCGCTGATGGCCGCCGCGCCACCTGCCGACAGCAACAGATCATCGTAGGAGCCCACAAGGTGTAGGTCGAGTAGCCTGGTGAGTCCAAACAGCTTGCTGCTCTTCTCTTCGATCAGCGCAGCCTCAGCCTTCTGAAAGAGGAGGTAACGCGGTTTCACCGGGCCTTCCTCCCACCTGTAGCAGTCATTGCCTCAGTATATAGCAGTATTCGATGAGTCCCGTGGAGAGTCCTGCCGTGACCTAGGGCTACCGGAAGGCGACAGCAGGCACCGAAGCAATCCAGACCACGCCAGCAACACGCCCCGGCTGCGACGGACCACTGCGTCCGACACAACCAGGGCGTACGATTATCGGTCGCGTGATGAAGAATGCTAGCCCTCTGTCTGCCACCCAGTCAGCGTGGCGTCTACTATCAGGCCAGTGGTGAAGTCCACTTCGACGCTGCACGTGAGCGTCGTCGTCGGGATCGTCTGATCGCCAAGGAAGCCCAACATCGTCATGACTGCATCCAGTCGATACTTGTCGTGTATCCTGTCACCACAGGGGATGTCGAGAGTGCCTTCCACTTCCAGGCCCAGCGGGTTGAGCAGATCCACAGGGGGCCCCTCCGGCTTATCGAAGGTGATCCTCAGCGCAGACGAGTAGACTTGCGGCTCCTTTCCTGCGTCAGTACCCGTCATCGTCGCTGTTACAGTGGCCTCCACATGATAGGCATCGGTGAATGGGTCGAACGATCGAGCATCCGACGCGGCTACGAACGAGCTTTCGAGCAGGTCACTGGTATCGTAGCCTACGGTCACCCTCGCCCCTTCCAGGGCCGTTGCCGGCGCGATCCATCTGACTAGCCCCTTTCTGAACTCGATACACCACAGCGGCACGAAGGAGGTGAACTGGATGGAAAGTCGAATAGATGGCACAACCAGTAGCTTCCGCCCATGAGAGCGCATGGGGTAGCTGGGAGTCGGGTGTTGTCGACTGTGCGGATAGCGGGCACGAAAGGAGGGCCGGTACGCGGGTATTCTCGTTGAGGTAGTCAGTCCACCCTCATGCTCTCACGGCGAACTGGCTCATGGCAATCGTTCGGCTCCCAATTATTGGCATTAGACGGGTGGTGTTTAGATGATTCGCAGAGCCGTGGTCTCCCTATTACTAGTCGCAGCCACCGCTTTTCTTACAGCCGGCTGTGGCCCGATCAACCCGGGCGCAGTATCTGGCTTCGTCTTGGATCAGGTGACTAATGATGGAATCGGGGACGTACTTGTATCGAGTGGTTCCGAAATGATCACCACTGACAGTGATGGCCGTTATCTCCTGACTCTGGGTGCCGGACGCCACACGGTCAGCTACGCAAAAGTTGGCTACGTAAGCGACACGAAGGAATACAACTTGACCGCAGGATCGACGCTCATGCGGGACGTTGAGCTTCTGCCGCAACTACAGGTGGGCACGATCACCATAAAGCTGGAATGGGACGACTCCGAGGTCAATCTCGACGGCCTCTGGACTCCCCCGGGTGACAGACACGTCTTACCTGGCGACAATGGCGAAACGCCCCTCAGTCGAGGATTTTCAGAGACTATCCAGATCACGGATCCGCTGAGTGCCGGCACATATTCCTACTCAGTCAGCAAGTCCTCGACTGCTCACAGCTTCTCCGGATGCGGCGCCAGGGTGACTGTCACTGCGGGAGCGTTCCAGCGCACATTTACCAGCGACTCCGTACTCTTGTCCAGGACACGGTGGAACGTGTTCGAGATAGACGGAGCCACCCGGGGTTTCCGACTGGTCAACACCTACGAGTAGTCGCCCACCGACTTCGGCCCCTGGTGCGTGAGGATGTGACCAAGTGCAAGTTGTTGACCTCAAGCAGTCTCATCTGGAGGAAGCATGTGAGCTCTTCGTTGCCGGTTACCGCCGCCAGCGCGAGACGGCGCCTGGGCTGGACGAACGGAGCGGAGATGCAGGCAACGTCCTCCCCATGCTGCGATGGTGCCTCGACAGGCACCCGGGCGTGGCGATGTTCGAGAACCGTCGGATGATCGCCTACATGACCGGTCTCTACATCGATGAACTGCTCGGCGTACATAGAGGAGCTTACTGCCCCGAGTGGGCAAATGCGTCCATTGAGGAAGGGTCATTCGCTCTCTATCGTCTCATGTACCAAGCCCTGGGTCAGAAGTGGGTTGAAGACCGATGCCTTACTCACGCAGTCAATCTCCTGAGCTGTGCCCGCGAGGCGTTGGACGCGTTCGTCTGGAACGGCTTCGGGTTCACCTGCATCGATGCGGTACGCGCTGTTGAACCCATCACGGGGGCCACTCCGAAAGGTCTCCGGATCTCCGAGATTCGCCAGCAGGACGTGCCGGCCTGGTTCCGCCTGGTAGACGGACACAATCGTCACCTGGCCCGATCACCCGCATTCAGGCCGTACCTGCAGCCGCAGAGCACGACCGACCTCAGCGACATGCTGGAGTCTCCGGGAAACGTAGCATGGATGGCGTGGCACGATACGCAGGCCGTGGGCTACATGAAGGTGACGCCGGTTGAGGAGGGTGCCGCCTGGATAGTCAACGGCGATGCAAAGTTCGCGGTGAACGGTGCCTACGTGCTGCCGGAATACAGAGGGACGGGGATCGCGAGGGCGCTGCTTGGGGCAGTTATGGAATGGGCCGCCATGGAAGGATTCGTTCGATGCTCGGTGGACTTCGAGGCGACGAACCTCGAGGCGTGCCAGTTCTGGCTCAAGCACTTCACGCCCGTTTGCAGGTCGATGGTGCGGAGACTGGATGAGCGGGTGTTGAAGAGCATCTGAGAACGCGAAGACCCCCGGCGACAGCCGGGGGTCTCATCATGTCGTTGTCTCTCTATCGCACCCTCCCTACCACTTGTGGCAGGTCTCGCACGCGTCGTAGTCTTCCATGTCGTGGCATGGGGCGCATATGTCGTGGTTGAGCCTCCAGGCGTTCTTGGCCTCCTCGGGAGCCATCGGGCCGTGACAGCCGCCGCAGTTGACCATGGAGCTGTGGAGCTCGTGCGGTATCTTCACGGCGTCGGTCTCGTCGATGGCAGGCACCTTGTGGCATTTCTCGCATGCATCCACATCAGCAAGCCACTTGGTGTGGCACTTGCTGCAGGTGTCATGGCTCATGCTGTATGCCGCCTCGGCACTGGCCGGCGTCTGAGGGCCATGGCACTGCCCGCACTCCATCTTGGCATGGGCGGCGTGTGGTATGTTGAACGCCGCTGTCTCCACCACATCTGACGACCGGTGGCACTTGCCGCAGGAGTCGGTGTCGCCGATGATCCTGGCATGGCACTTGACACACGTGTCGTGACTCATGCTGTAGGCTGCCTCAGCTGCGGGCGGGTATTGCGGTCCGTGACATGACCCGCACTGCATGTTCATGTGCAACTTGTGCGGTATGTTCATGCTCTCTGTTTGCTTCACTTCACTCGACACGTGGCACACGCCGCACTTCTTGGTGTCGCCGATGAGGTCGGCGTGGCACTTGACGCACGTGTCATGGCTCATGGTGTATGCTGCCTCGGCCGCTGCCGGTGCCTGCGGCCCGTGGCACTGCCCGCAGCTGATCTTCGCATGATCCTTGTGCGGTATGTTCATCGTATCAGTAGCCTTCACGCTCGAAGCGATATGGCACTTGCTGCACTGCTTGGTATCGCTGATCAGGTTCGCATGGCACTTGATGCATGTGTCATGGCTCATGGAGTAGGCGGCTTTGGCCTTCGCCGGCGCTTGCGGGCCGTGACAACTGCCGCACGACATCTTGGCGTGGAGGGCGTGCGGTATCTTCATCTCGGCAGTCTTGGCTACCGTGGATTCCTTGTGGCACGTGTTGCACGCCTTGATATCGCTGATCTCTTCTTCATGACACTGGATGCAGGTGTCATGGCTCATGCTGTACGCCTTCACGGCCGACTCGGGGGCCTGCGGGCCATGGCATGTGCCGCACTCCATGAAGGCATGCACCTCATGGGGTATGTACATCGCCGCGGTCTCTTCCACCAGCGATACCTTGTGGCATTCCATGCAGGAAGCGGTGTCGCTGATCTCCTCGGCATGACACTGAATACAGGTGTCATGGCTCATGGCATAGGCCGCGACGGCCTCTGCCGGAGCCTGAGGTCCGTGACACTGACCGCACTGCATGAAGCCGTGTGTGTCATGCGGTATCTTCATGGTGTCGGTCTCGGCCACAGTGATCGGCTTGTGGCACACGCTGCACTGGTTCACATCTGAGATGATGTCTTCATGACACTGAATGCAGGTGTCGTGGTTCATCTCATAGTTGCCGACAGCCTCCGGCGGCCACATCGGGCCGTGGCAAGTGCCGCAACTCATGAACGCATGTGTGCCGTGCGGTATGTTCATGGTGTCGGTCTCAGCCAGCTCGTAGCTCTTGTGGCACTTCATGCATGACTCTTCGTCACTGATCCAGCCCTCGTGGCACTGGATACACGTGTCGTGGGTCATGCCGACGGGCTGAGTACCATCGGTGCCGTGAACCAGACCCTTGTGGCATTCGTAGCACTCTAAGCCGACGCCATCATGCAGACCGTGAGGCATGCGAAGGGCATCGGTCTCATTGATGGTGAGGGCCTTTGTGTGGCAGCTGGCGCACTTCTGGGAGCTGAACTCCATCGCGAACGTGGGCTGGCCGCCTTCTCTCGAAACTCTGATCATCCTCTGCAGATCGAGCCTGCTCTGTATCCAGCCTTTGAGGCCAGGTTGAGCGTGGCAATCGTAGCATCCCTCCGAAGCGTGGCCCGACTGCTGCCACGACTGGGAGGTCACTGTATGGCATGAGCTACAGTATTCCGAAGACTGCTGCTTGCTTGACGCGCCCACTGCCCAGATGACCACCAGCGTGATGGCGACGAGGACTATCGCCTGGACTTTCCGCGTGTGCAACCGATGTACCCCCTTTTCCCACTGCCAACCGGCTCTACGCTGTGTAGAAAGCCAGGCTCTGCAGCTCCAACGTGAGGTCTGTGTGGTGGACTTTGACCTCATCCGGGACGTTCAGCGTCACCGGAGCGAAGTTGAGAATCGCCTTGACCCCCGCTTCGGCGCACTTGGTGGCCACGGCCTGGGCGTGCCTGGCCGGTACTGCGATGACGATGATCTTGATGCCATGCTCGTGCACAATTTCACTCAGACGGTCAACGTGAAATATGGGCATGCCGCGATAGTCAGTGCCCACTATGGATTCGTCTACGTCGAATGCTGCGGTAACGCGCAGCTTATCAGGCGAGCCGAACTCCGGATTGTCAGTCACGTGTGAGTCTATGAGGTAGTGTGCGAGTGCACGGCCCAGGTTACCGAATCCTACAAGGCCAACATGTACGTTCTCGCTGATCCTTAGGATCTCCCTGAGCTGCTGGCGCAGGAACTTTACGTTGTAGCCGATCCCTTGCTTGCCGAATTCGCCGAAGAACGTGAAATCCTTTCTGACCTGAGCTGGGGTGAGGCCTGTCCAATCACCCAGTTCCTGGCTGGACACCACCTCATGTTCGCGCCTCGCGAAGTCCTCAACAGCGCGAAGGTAAAGGGGCATCCGTCGCACGACGACATCCGGTATCCTTTTCATCATACCATGCCTACGCCTCCGTGCCATCTGCGTCCCTTCGAGGACAGCCCTCGCCCGACGGGCACACATCCACCGGGTCGATGATCGCGACGGCGGCGGACATCAACCGGCTAGGGCCGAGCGACTTGTCATACAGATGGACAAAGTAGTATCCGGCGACCAGAAGCACGGATCCTGCTGCTACCGACGCCACGAGTGGGCTTATCCCCAGGCCCGGCAACCTGCTCAACGGCTCGCCCAGAACCAGACCTGTCAGGAACATCAGCAGTGGCACGCCGTAGGCGAGGGCAGCGGCGCGCAGCATGTCGGCATCGTTGAGTTCGATCTCGACCCAATCGCCTACAGCCGCGCCAACCTTGTTGACCGCCGTGATCTTGGTGGGTCCTGCATCGGCGAGTTTGCAGGCTCCGCAACTCTCACATGCCTTGGCCCTCTTGGCCAGCACGTCCACCATCTGGCCATGAACCTTCATCACGTAGCCTTGCTGACGCGCCATGCATACTCACCTCCACCTATGGTATTTCTACAAGAATCGGGCAGGCTCCTCCTCGCCCGATGGAGTCGTTTCTGCTCTGCGCGCACTTGCGCGCACTGTAGTATGCCCAACCTGCCGACAGCGACGAACCCCTAAAGGCCATAGCCTGGCCACGGGGTCTACCCCCGCAGCCAGGCTGCTGCGCCATTCCACTATCGGCAATCAAGTAGCGGCAATTAAGCCACAGGATCGCGCCGGACTCAGTCTCAGTCGGTCACCAGCACATCGTAGCCCTGGTCGGCAAGGCTATCGCCCAGTGCGATGGCGTTCTCACGCTTGGCGAAAGCGCCAACCTGCACCGCGAACGGGCCGCTCCCTGTCACAAAGATCGGTAGGCCTTGAGCGGCAAGTTCCTGGCTGGCCACAGTTGCCTGTTCTCTGGTGGCGAAGGATCCGACTCGCACCTTCCACAGCTTAGGCGCGGTTGCCGCAGGCGTTGTGGTGGTTTGTGACGGCACAACCGGCGTAGACGATGCAGTGCTCGCCGTCGTCGTGGCAGGTGTGCTGCTCACCGTCGACGTAGGCAGCGTCACCGTGGGCGCCTCAGCAACTGTCGAGTCAGATGCAGAAGTCGCCGACGGGCTGTCCCATGGATAATAGCTGTAGCTGGTATCTGCTGAGCCGGAATCCGACACCGAGCTTCGGCCGGGGTTCAACCAATTGAGCACCTGCTGGCCAAGGAGCCACCCCACCCCGATGGCTGCCACGCTTACCAGCACCACCGCCAGAATCCACGAAAGCGCTCCGCTGGTGGACGATCGTTTCGCCGGCATGCTCCATCCCTTCCTTTGCTCGAGTCATCGTGATCGGGGCATGGCCCCTTCTCAGTAGATACTTCTATTCGCATGTAATACCACTCATGACTGGGCTAATCCTCCCACGGAGGCAACATGTATCTCGAAATCGGCCGTATTTCCACTCCATGGCTGCTCACAGCTGCTAGGATTCCCGCGCCCTCTTCCTTCATCAAGTCATATGAGACTGACGCGAACTCCACCCTCACTCCATGTGCCTGCGCCGCCTCCTCGGCCACCTTGAGACCGGCGACCACATCATCCGACGTGCTCTCGGCTCCGGTGTTGGTGTTGGCGACCACACCAGTGACCGCGAGGCGCGAAGCGCCCTCGATGGCCTTCATCGAGCGAGCTAACGACTGTGCGCTGTCGCAGAAGGGGCGGTTGGCGTTGATCACATACAGCATGCTGAAGCCCCGAGCAGCAATCACCGCCGAGAAACGCCCCAGCACGCGGGCTCCTCGCTCGTCGCCTGCAACATCGATGAACACCTGGGCAGACCCGTCTTCGATAGCACCGTATATTGCAGGTGAGATGGTGGGCACATCGGCCATCTCGAAGCCTTCAGCGCCCGACACCACCTCGATCCCCAGGCGTGCCAGTTCAGCCCTAAGATCCCGAGAGCGGAACATGGGCTTAGTGATATCCATATCGACCAGCACCGTGCGGCCGTCCGACACCTTCGCGTGCTGAATGGCCATGTTCACGGCCAGTTCAGTCTTGCCGCTGCCATATGCTCCGGTAAGTATCACCACCGGCATGACTACTCACTACCTTCCGCCGCTGCCGGGCTAACGAACTCCGCCCGTAGCTGGCCCACGAGATAGAGCGAGCCCGTTACCACCAGCGAGCGTGCGCCGATCTCCTCCACCGCCGCCCGCGCGGCGGCAACGGCCTCCTCTGCCGGAACACTCCGCCCGGGCACCCCTACTGCCGCCATTGCGGCAACGATCTCGCCTGGGTCGCGCGCGCCCGACCTGGTGTGCGCTGCGGCCGTCGCTATCACGAGATCAGCATGGGGTGCCAGGATGCCCACCATCTCGTCGAGGTTCTTGTCGCGCGACAGCCCCAGCAGCATCACGCGCGGTCGCTCCCTGTCGATTACCGCACCCATCGTCGCGGCCAGCGCCTGCGCGCCATCGGGGTTGTGCGCCCCGTCCAACACGATTATGTATGGCTCTGTTTGCACTATCTCAAACCGCCCGGCGTTGCGTGCGAGGGCGATGCCGGCGGTAAGCTCGGCGTCTGACACGGGAAACGCATCCGACACCAGCTCCAGCGCAGCCACGGCCGTGGCACAGTTGGCCGCCTGATGCACGCCGATGAGGCCGCAGCCCAGCTCCACGGCTTTCCCCCTCGGCATGGAAGTCAGATCAACTCGCACCCGCGTGCTATCGACCCCCACGTCGATCAACTCGAAGGGCACACGCGCGCCTGCTGCTGACAGACCCGGCGACTGCGCCGACGCTGCAGGCGGTCCTGCCAGCTGCTCCACGCGCACGAGGGGCGCCCCGGCGGCAGCTGCTGCAGCTGCGATGACCTCGGCGGCCTCGGGCTCCTGCGGCGATGTCACGACCGGCACTCCCGGCTTGATGATCCCAGATTTATCGGCCGCGATCTCGCCAAGGGTGTTGCCGAGGCGATCCATGTGGTCCATGCCTACATGGGTGATGACGCAGGCGATAGGGCTGACAAGGTTCGTCGCGTCGTAGCGTCCGCCAAGGCCGACCTCGACTACAGCTACGTCTACATTCCGCTCCGCGAAATAGCTGAAGCACGCGGCCGTCGCGACTTCAAACTCGGTGGGCTCCCCTACCCCGGGGTCGGCTGCCGCGCGAGCTACCAACGGTTTGACCTCATGAATCAGCTCAGCGAAGCGTGCCGCCGAGATCTCTTCGCCGCATACTCGGATTCGCTCAGTGTATCGCTGTAAGTGGGGCGAGGTGTAGAGACCGGTCCGGTAGCCTGCCTGCCTCAGCACCCGCTCAATCATCACTGCTGTGCTGCCTTTGCCGTTCGTGCCGGCTACGTGGATATGGGCCATGCGCCTTTCGGGGTGGCGCATCCACTCCAGCAAAGCTGCCGTTCGTTCGAGACCGGGTTTCACGCCGAAGCGGGCCAGCGACGCGAGGTATTCCATGGCGGCGGCGGCAACCGCGGCGCCACCCGTCGAATCCGCTACCCTGTCGGCATTTCGCTCCGCATCCGCGGCCTGTGCCGCCAGGCAGTATGAAGCCAGGAGGCAGCGCTCGCACCGCGGCCGCGCCGCTTTGCAGGTGCGCCTGCCATGCTCGACCATGTTCATGTGGAGCTGATAGGTGATCTCCTCCGGCACTACGGGCATCAGCGCCGCCTGCGTCGCAGCCGGCGACTTGGTCCGCACAAGGCCGAGCCTGTTGGCTACGCGATGAACGTGAGTGTCTACCGGGAATACCGGGACTCCCAGCGCGAACAGGAGCACACAGGCGGCAGTCTTGGGCCCGACGCCGTCTATCTCCGTGAGTTGCTCGAACGCCTCCATCTTGGGCAGACGTTCGATGCCCACCAGGGTGATCGCGCCGCGCTCGGCACGCAGCCGGGCCAGCGCTTCAAGGATTCTCGCCGCCTTGATGCGTGCCAGACCGCCCATGCGGATCGCTTGCTCGACGTCGTCAACGTTGGCCTCGGCAAGCTGCTCCCAGGTGGAATATGCCGCGCGGAGTGCGGCGAATGTGCGGTCGGAGTTAGCGTCAGACGTGTTCTGCGTTAGGATTATATGTATCATCTCGCCCACTGCATCGCCGTGGGGCGCCGGGACCTTGCGGCCGTACATGGCCGCAAGGTCCCTATCTATCTGCTCTAGCTTCTCGTCAATCTGCCGCATGAAGGCTAGGCCTCCAGCTGCGCTATGCGCTGCCTCACCTTGGCCAGCTGCTCTTCGATGCCCGCCAGGGTGTCGCGCTGCTTTGCCACGACCTCAGCCGGCGCCTTTGACAAGAACGCCTCGTTCGAGAGCTTCGCTCTGAACTTGTCGGCGTCGGCATTGATCTTGTCAGCCTCGCGGCGCAGCCGCTCCAGCTCCTTGCCGATGTCGATCAGGCCGGCCAGCGGCAGGTAGATCTCGATCCCCGGCGCCACACCGTGGGCTGCCTTCTCTGGTACCGGGTCACCCACAGGGCGAATCGACGATGCACCGACACCGGCGAGACGTGAGATCATATCCATATTCTGCTCGAGAAGGGAGCGGGAGGCCTCATCGGCCGCAAAGAACACTGCGTCTATCTTGCGCGAAGGCACCACATCGAACTCAGCACGCACGTTGCGGATGACGCGCACAGCGTCCATGATAACCGCCATGCTCGCCTCAGCTGCGTCATCGAAACGCGCCGCGTCGGCCTCCGGCCACGCCGATACCATGATGGACTCACCTGTGTGAGGCAGATGTTGCCATATGCCTTCAGTGATGAACGGCATAAACGGGTGAAGCAGCTTGAGTGAGCCGTCTAGCACGTGCCATAGCACCCATTGCGCCGTTCTTCTTCCGCCTTCGTCGGATGTGTCATACAGACGGCCCTTCGCGATCTCGATGTACCAGTCGCAGTACTCGCCCCAGATGAACTCGTATATCGTGCGTGCAGCTTCGCTCAGATCGTACTTCACGAGCAGTTCGGTGACGCGCTCGGCTGTGCGCGAGAAGCGCGAGAGTATCCACCTGTCGGCCAGTGTGAGCTGGCCCTCGTCAGGCGGAGCGGTCGTGTCGGCCGCCTCGGCGTCGAAGTCATCGAGGTTCATCATCACGAAACGGCTGGCGTTCCAGATCTTGTTGCAGAAGTTGCGCGACGCCTCCAGTCGCTCCGGTCGCCACCTGATGTCATTGCCCGGCGTGTTGCCGGAGATAACGCTGAAACGCAGCGTGTCGGCGCCATACTCGTCGATGACGTCGAGGGGATTCACTCCGGTCCCCTTGGACCTGCTCATCTTGGATCCGTCGGCGTTCCTGATCAAGCCATGCAGCAGCACATCGTTGAAGGCTTTCTCGCCGGTGAACTCAAGGGCCATGAAGATCATCCTGGCCACCCAGAAGAAGATGATGTCATAGCCGGTCACCAGCACCGATGTGGGATGCCATGCCCTGAGTTCCGGCGTGTCGTCGGGCCAGCCCAGCGTGGAGAAGGTCCACAGCGCCGAGCTGAACCAGGTGTCCAGCACGTCGGGGTCTTGTTCGACCTTGCCGCCGCACTTCTCGCAAGCCCCCACATGCTCGTCGCGGGACGCGAACGAGTGTCCGCATTCCTGGCAATACCAGACTGGTATCCGGTGCCCCCACCAGAGCTGGCGCGAGATGCACCAGTCTCGAATGTTCTCCATCCAGTTGAGGTATGTGCGAGCGAACCGTCCGGGCACGAACCTCACGTCTCCGTCTACCACAGCCTTGATGGCCGGACGCGCCAGCGGCTCCATCTTCACGAACCACTGCAGCGATATCAGCGGCTCCACCATGCTGGAGCAGCGCTGGCAGTGCCCTACTGAGTGGGTGTAGTCTTCGATCTTCACCAGGCGGCCGAGGGCCCTCAGCTCCTCCACTACCTGTCGGCGGGCCTCCTCGCGGCTCAGGCCGGCATACTTGCCCGCCTCAGCCGTCATGCGCCCGTCGGGCCCGATGACTGTGATGATCGGCAGGTCGTGTCGCCCGGCGATCTCGAAGTCGTTGGGGTCGTGAGCAGGTGTGACCTTCACGGCACCGGTGCCGAAGGCCGGGTCGACGTGGGCGTCGGCGACGATTGGTATCTGCCGGTCCATGATGGGCAGCACGAGCATCTTGCCTACCAGCGCTGAGTAGCGGGCGTCTTCCGGGTTCACGGCGACAGCGGTGTCACCCAGCATCGTCTCGGGCCTGGTGGTGGCTACATGGACGCTGCCCGACCCGTCTGCCAGGGGATATTCCAGCGTCCAGAGCTTCGACGGCACGTCTTCATGTTCCACTTCTACGTCTGAAAGCGACGTTCCGCAGCTCACGCACCAGTTCACCATGCGGTTACCCTTGTAGATGAGGCCTTTCTCATACAGCCTCACGAACACTTCGCGCACAGCGCGCGAGCACACGGCGTCCATGGTGAAGCGGGCGCGTTCCCAGTCGCAAGAGGCCCCGAGTCGTTTCTGCTGCTCGACGATGGTGTTGCCGTACTTGTGCTTCCACTCCCAGGCCTCCTTTAGGAAGCCCTCACGCCCCACGTCGGCCTTGGTGAGGCCGCGTTTCGCCAGAGCCGCCACTACCTTGGCCTCGGTGGCGATGCTGGCATGGTCGGTACCGGGGATCCATACGGCGTTCGCGCCCTGCATCCGCTTCCACCGCGTCAGAATGTCCTGGATGGCTGCATCCAGTGCGTGCCCGAGGTGGAGCGTGCCCGTTACGTTCGGAGGCGGCATCACAACGACGAACTTCTCGCGCGCCGGGTCGGGGTCGGGCTCCGCATGGAAGTAACCGTGCTCGAGCCAGAACTGATACATTCGGTCCTCAATCTGCTTTGGGTCGTAAGTTGTCGGGATATTCGTGAGCGACATGGTCACATCTCCTCCTCGTATTGGGCGAAAACTGAACAGAAAAGCCTCCATCACCCGTCAAAGGGCGAAGGAGGCTTCACTTCGCGGTACCACCTTTGTTCTCAGCACTGACCGGGACGCGACATGCGCCCGGCTGCTTCGATCTCTGGCGGCGATAACGGCGCCATCCGGCATCCCCTACGCGCCGGTGCTGCTGGCAGCTGCCGGCTTCAGGGTCGCGGCTCGGGGGCGACCTTCACTCTACCTGGGGCCGGAACGCCTCGCACCCATGGGCGCTCCTCTCTTGGGCCTGGCGGGAGCTACTCCTCCCCTTCATCGCCTCTGGCGATATGTGATGCAGATGCCACCGCTGCAGCAGGCAGTGGATGGGTCGCGGACTACTAGGCTTGATGCTGCGACTGCGGCGTTGTGGCTAAGGCGCTGGGGCTACGGCACTATGCCTCGGCCTCGCGATCCTTCTTGGCCTGCTCGATCACGGCCGCGGCGACCGCCTGAGGAACCTCTTCGTAGTGGTCGAACTCTGCCGTGAAGGTAGCGCGCCCGCCGGTCATAGACCGCAGGTCGATGGCGTACTTGAACATCTCGGCCATGGGCACGAGCGCCTTGACTACCTGGTATCTACCTGACGGCTCCATGCCGAGGATCCTGCCGCGCTTCTTGTTGAAGTCGCCCATCACGTCGCCCATGTAGTCCTCAGGCACCGTCACCTCGACCTTGAGGATGGGCTCGAGGATCACAGGATGAGCCTCGGCGATACCCTTCTTCAGAGCGAGCTGAGCAGCGATCTTGAATGCCATTTCGGACGAGTCAACCGGGTGGCTGGACCCATCATAGAGCGCGGCTTTGAAGTCCACCAGCGGGAACGACGCGAGGGCGCCTCCATCAGGCAACGCCTCGCGCAGGCCCTTCTCAACGGCGGGGATGAAGTTGCGCGGCACTGCCCCGCCGAACACCTTGTCTTCGAACTCAAACCCTGAACCCGTTGGCAGCGGCGAGAACTCGATCCACACGTCACCGAACTGGCCGCGGCCGCCGGTCTGCTTCTTGTGCCTGCCCTCGACCTTTGCCGTGCCCTTGATGGTTTCACGGTACGGCACCTTCGGGGTGTCAAGGGTCATCTCCGCTCCGAACTTGCGCTTCAGCCTGTCGGCTACCATCTCAAGATGGACCTCGCCCATGCCCGACACCACCAGCTCGCCGGTTTCAGCTTCCTTTGTGTACTTGAGCGTCGGGTCCTCCTCCAAGAGCCTTGAGAGGCCCTGGCCTATCTTGTCTTCGTCACCCTTGCTCTTGGCCTTAGCCGCCATCGACAGCACTGGCCTGGGGAACGCGATCCTCGGGAACACTATGGCCTTATCTTTGTCGCAGAGCGTGTCGCCTGTTGTGGTTTCAGCCAGCTTGGCGACGCCGGCGATCTCGCCGGGGCCCACTTCAGATACGGCGATCTGCTGCTTGCCTTTGAGCAAGAACACCTGACCGAAGCGCTCGCTCTTCTGCTTGGAGGAGTTGTAGACCTGCGAGTCAGACCTGATGGTTCCGGAGTACACTCGGAACATCGTGATCTTGCCGACGAAGGGGTCGGCCACGGTCTTGAACACCAGAGCCGACGCCGGCTCAGACTCGCTGGGACGGCGGCTCGCGGTCTCCTCAGAATCGGGCAGAGTGCCTGCGACTGCAGGCATCGCGGCAGGCGACGGGCAAAGAGACACGATGGCGTCGAGCAGCGTTTGCACACCCACAAGCTTCGCGGCTGATACGCAAAGCACCGGGATGAACGAACCGGCTGCGAACCCGGCCGCCAGGCCTCTCTCCAGCTCCTCCTGGGTGAGGGCCTCGCCTTCAAGATACTTGTTGATGAGCTCTTCGTCGGTTTCGGCCGCGTATTCCACCAGCTTGTCGCGGTACTCCTCTGCCTTGCCGACCAGATCGGCAGGTATCGGTTCCTCGGTAAGCTTCTTGCCGGTGTTGTCGCCCCACATGTAGGCCTTCATCTTCACCAGGTCAACCACACCTCGGAACGCGTCGCCTTCGCCGATAGGCAACTGCACCACAGCTGCGTTGGCGTGGAGGATGGAACCGACCGACTCGACGGCCTTCGCGAAGTTCGCGTTTTCTCTGTCCATCCTGCTGACGACGATCATCCTCGGGAGTTTGTACTCGTCGACGATTTTCCACACCAGTTCGGTGCCGACCTCGACTCCGCTTCTGGAGTCGATGAGGATCATGGCCGCCTCCGACACCCGCATCGCTCCTACGACCTCACCCACGAAGTCGGAATAGCCGGGGGTGTCGAGCACGTTGATCCTGTAATCCTTCCACTCTACAGGCGCGACCGAGGCGTTGATGGAGATCTTGCGCTTCACCTCGTCGGGGTCGTAGTCCATGGTGGAGGTGCCTTCGTCAACCTTGCCCATGCGGTCGACGCCGCCGGTAAGGTAGAGCAGCGCCTCAGTGAGAGTGGTCTTCCCTGCTCCCCCATGCGACGCGACCGCGATGTTGCGCAGCTTATCTACACCGTATTTCTTCAAGCGATCTCCTCCCTCGTAACGCTTCAGTCACATCCAAACACATCGAGCTGCCGATGGGCAGCATACATTCACTATGATATTCTACACTCTGCCATCTGCTGAGGCAATAGCGTTCAGAACTTGCAGCTTGCGACCACTTCAGCGCGGATCAGCCAGGCTGAGGCAGGGCTGGGCGAAGCAGAAGCGGAGGCGGCGGCTCCATCGCTGCGCACCCCGCGCACGCCCAGGCTCACCGTTGGCGTGGGAGTCAAGGTGCCCGTCCACTTAGCCGAGAAGCCCAGAGTGAACCCTAGATCACCATCATCACCTGACTCACCATCATCCGGCTCACCATCTCCTGTGTCATCTGGATTGCCACTAGCTGGTTCATCATCAGCCGCCTCATACTTCCCCGAGCTGCGCCATGATGCGTCGAACGCCAGGGAAAAGCCGCCCGGCAGCGGAATCGAAAGCTTGGCCTTCAATGTCGTTGCCGTGCTTGACTTGCCCTCGGGCGAGTTGTGCCAGCGCGTTGCTGACGTGGCCGCAGACGCTGACAGCGTGGGCCGCAGCGAGCTCGAGCCATCGGCACTTCGGGGCACGGTGTACGACCACTTCGCCGACGCCCGCCCCGCGACCGTAGACATCTCTGGCTGCAGCGGCCGCGCCTTGGCGGTGGCGCCGGCCGAGAACTCGAGCTTGTGCCCTGTCGCCAGCCTTGGCTCTACACCGACATCGGCAGACGCTGCCGCGTACGACTTGGCCATGGATTCGGGATAGGCTCTGCCCTTGACGGCCAGTGCCAGGCTCGGGCTGACGCTGCTATGCTTCCGCTGCGCATCGAGCCCGACTGAGCCGAACACAGCAGTCCACTTCGGGTTGCCCGGCATGAGCTTGGCTCCCAACTGTCCGTCTACACTCATCGCCGTGCCGACAGGCGAGTCCCACTGAGCTTCGCCCGACGCGGCTGCCTGGAGATAGTTGCGGGTCTGGGCGCGCGGATACATCCTCATATCGGCGTCGACAGCTGCCGACAGACGGTCCTTCGACGTCGTAGGAGCTTTGAACGTCAGACCGGCGTCGATGTGCAGCCAGTCACCAGCGGCGATGCCCGGGCCGCCCAGCCACGGACGCTCTGCCCGGTGCCACGTGGCTGCGGCGACGGCTTTCCCGGAGCCGCCGGAATCCAACTTGTAGCTGTGAGAGAAGCCCAGCTTGAGCTGGGCCTCGCCTTCTGTATCCGCCTTTGCGGTGATGGAAGCCGCGCCGACGCTACCCGAGTAAGATAGCGTGACGCAAGTAGGCTCCTCGGCTTGATCAGTTGAGCCCGTGATCTTGAGACTCACGTTCGCCGCCCCGGCGGGCGCGGTGAGCAGAAGCATCGATGCGGTGAACGCTACGACGACCAGCATCGAGACTGCAGGCCTGGTATTCATGGCTGTCGCTCCCTTGCTGAACTCCTGTGATCACAGCCATTCTACCAGTATTCTACAGTGTTGTGAAGCCATTCCCATGGGCTAATGCTACTTGGCTAGTCTGTCCACTACCAGCCTGGCCAGATCTGGACCGGATACCGGATCAAGCTCGTAGCGCACTCTCACTGCAGGCTTATCGAGCTTCATCACGCGCCTGAGGTCGATGGGCGTGCCGATGAGCACCACATCCGCGTCAGACCGGTTGATGGTGCTCTCGAGCTCTGCCACCTGACGCTTGCTGTATCCCATCGCCGGCAGCAGCGGTTCGAGATGGGTGAAGCGATTGAGTGTGCCCACGATGCTGCCCACTGCGAACGGACGAGGGTCAATCAGTTCGGCCGCACCGTGCTGGCGTGCCGCAACGGTACCGGCTCCATAGCCCATGCCCCCGTGGGTGAGGGTTGGGCCATCTTCAACTACGAGAACGCGCTTGCCGGCGACGGCAGCGGGATCATCTACACTCACGGGCGATGCGGCGTCTATGATCACGGCGTTGGGGTTCACCTGCATGACGTTGCGGCGTACCTCTTCCACCGCCTCCGCCCTGGCGGTGTCCACCTTGTTGATGATCACGACGTCGGCAAGACGGGTGTTGGTCTCGCCCGGGTGGAACGACACTTCATGCCCGGGCCGGTGTGGGTCTACCAGGGTAATCATCAGGTCAGGCGCATAGAAGGGGAAATCGTTGTTGCCGCCATCCCACAGCACCACGTCGGCCTCCTTCTCGGCCTGCTCGAGGATGGCTCCGTAGTCTACGCCCGCATATACCACGACTCCCCTGTCGATATGCGGCTCGTACTCCTCGCGCTCCTCTATGGTGCACTCATGGGTGTCGAGGTCTTCATATGTAGCGAAACGCTGGACCGCCTGCTTTGCCAGGTCGCCATAGGGCATCGGGTGACGGATGGCCACCACGCGCTTGCCCGCATTGATCAGAGCCTGACTGACGAACCGCGTGGTTTGACTCTTGCCCACACCGGTGCGCGCTGCACATATGGCCACCACCGGCACCTTCGACTTGATCATCGTGGTGGTTGGGCCCATCATCCTAAAGTCCGCGCCGGCGGCGAGTACCAGCGATGCCTTGTGCATCACATCCACGTGGGCGATGTCGGAGTAGGCGAACACGACCTGCTCAACGCCGTGCTCTGCCACCAGCCTGGGCAGCTCCGATTCCTCGTATATGGGTATTCCGGCCGGATACAGCCCCCCGGCCAGCTCCGCGGGGTAACGCCTCCCGGCGATGTCAGGGATCTGAGTCGCCGTGAACGCAATGACTTCATACTGATTGTTATCCCTGAAGTGCACGTTGAAGTTGTGAAAATCGCGCCCTGCCGCGCCCATTATGATAACCCTTGTTCTATCCAAACACGCCCACACCCCTTCTGAGTGGTATTGCCGTTCGCCCATGCATTAGACTCTGCCTCGAGCGGCAAGCTCATGCGCCGCTCGCCTGCGCGCCACCTGGCAGCGATTATACATCGTTGCATAGGCTAGGTTCATATTCGCTCCACCCACCGCTATTCCTTCAGTCCGTTAAGAATTCGGCAAACGCCGGCCCAAGAGAGAGCGAAGGCGAACCCCGCGTCGCCGCAAGGTTCGCCCTCAGAGCCTATTGACCGACGTAGCTACATGACAGTCGGCTGGTGCTGACCGCTGCCGGGCGCCGTCGGAGGCGGCACCGGCATGGCGTCGCCCTCCGAATCATCGGCAGTGCCATCGCTGCCAGGCCCGGCACCGTGATCTTGCTCGTGGCCCGTATCGGCACCGTCGCGATCCGCCGTGACGGCGGTCTCAGACTTGCCGGCCGCAACCGCCGCGTCAGGATCTGCACTGCCATCGACATCGGCATGCACGCCGGGTGGCAACTCGCCTGCGTCGCCGTCTACATCGGAGTCAATGTTCTGACCATGGTCGACCGGTCGATCACTCACCGGCCGCGGCATGGCGCTCAGTGCCACAGTGAGCACCTCGCTCATGCTCGATGCCCTGACTAAGGTGAGGCCTTCCTTCACGTTCTCGGTTATCTCGTCGAGGTCGCGCGCGTTGTCGGCCGGGATTACAACTGTTGTGATGCCGGCGCGCTTGGCCGCAAGCAGCTTCTCCTTCAACCCGCCGATGGGCAATACGCGCCCTCTCAATGTGATCTCGCCCGTCATAGCCACATCGTGGCGCACCGGAATGCCCGTGAGCGCCGAGGCCAGCGCAGTAGCCATGGTTATTCCGGCTGACGGTCCATCCTTTGGGATCGCTCCTTCGGGGATGTGGATGTGCACGTCTCCACGCTCATTGAAGTCGTTCGGCACGCCCAGGCTGTCGGATACCGTACGCAGGTAGGTGTATCCGGCCTGCGCCGACTCGCGCATCACGTCGCCGAGTTTGCCGGTGAGGATGAGCTTGCCGTTCCCCCGCATCACCGACACCTCGATGGCCATGGTCTCGCCACCCATTTCGGTCCAGGCCAGGCCCATGGCGACGCCTACTTTGTCTTCACTCTCCGCCAGGCCATAGTGGAACAGCGGCACTCCAAGGTAGTCTCCTAGATTGACCTTGGTGACCTCAAAGGGCCCCGACTTCCCGCCGACGACTTCCCGCGCCAGTTTGCGGCAGACCGACCCTATCTGCCTCTCGAGGCTTCGCACTCCCGATTCCCTGGTGTAGGAGCGGATAATCTCAGTCACGGTCTCGTCAGGAATGATGACCTGGTCGGGCCTGAGGCCGTTCTCCGCAACCTGCTTGGGCACGAGGAACTGAGACGCGATGTGTAGTTTGTCGTCTTCGGTATAGCCCGGGATCTGAATGATCTCCATCCTGTCTTGAAGCGCACGGGGAATGGAATACAGCGTGTTGGCTGTTGTAACGAACATCACCTGCGACAGATCCAGCCCAACCTCAAGGTAGTGGTCACCGAACTGCCTGTTCTGCTCTGGATCGAGCATCTCGAGGAGAGCCGCCGCCGGGTCGCCTCTGAAATCCGATGACATCTTGTCGATCTCGTCGAGCAAGATCACTGGATTCATGCTGCCAGCCTGCTTCAGCAGTTGCACCAGCTTGCCGGGCATGGCTCCGACATAGGTGCGCCGATGCCCTCTGATCTCGGCTTCGTCGCGCACGCCGCCAAGTGAGAACCTTACGAACTTTCGGTCAAGTGCCCTGGCGATGGACCGGCCCAGGGAGGTCTTGCCCACTCCCGGAGGGCCCACGAGGCAAAGGATCGGTCCGCGCAGTGAATCGGAGAGCTGTCGCACTGCGAGGAACTCCAGGATGCGCTCTTTGACCTTCTCAATGCCCCAGTGGTCTTCGTTGAGCACCTGCTCCGCTCTGTTGATGTCGAGCCTGTCTTGGGTGTAGATGCCCCACGGCAGCCCGAGCAGCCAGTCGAGGTAGTTGCGCACTACCACCACTTCGGCGGTGGCCGGAGGCATCGACTCGAGCTTGGACAGCTCCTTCCGGGCTTTCTCCCTGACCTCGGCGGGCAGGTTCATCGAGGCGATCTTCTCCCTGATCTCCTGGATCTCGGAGGCTCTCTCCTCTCCTTCGCCGAGCTCTCTCTGGATGGCCTTCATCTGCTCGCGCAGGTAATACTCTTTCTGCGCCTTCTCCATCTGCTTGCGCACGCGCGCCTGTATCCTGCGTTCGAGGTCGAGGATGTCGAGCTCAGCGTGGATCATGGCCGCGAGCTTCTCAAGGCGCATCATGACTGAAGCAGTCTCCAGGATGTCCTGCTTCTGCCCGGCCTTGAGCGGCATGTTGGCGGCGATGTCATCGGCCATTCTGCCAGGTTCGTCAGAGGTGCCTATTGTCGCCATTACCTCGGCAGGAAGGCGCTTTGACAGCTTGACATATGTGTCGAATTCTTCGTACACCGCGCGGGCCGTCGCCTCCAGCTCAGGGCAGCTGTCGATAACAGACGGAATATGCTGAACCTTTGCGAGGAAGCAGGGCTCGACACTCACGTAATCGAGGAGCCTAGCCCTGAACCGCCCCTCGACCACAACGCGAATCGTGCCGTCGGGGAGCTTGACAAGCTGCTTGATCTCTGAGACTGTGCCCACTTCGTAGATATCCTCAGGCGCCGGATCGTTGATCCGCGCCGATCGCTGCGCTGAAAGAAAGACGAGCCTGTCGCCGGCGATTGCCTCGTCGAGAGCTGCGACGGACTTGTCTCTCCCCACTTCCAGAGGAATGCTCATGTTGGGGAAAACAACAATGCCCCTCAGCGGAAGGAGGGGCAGCACCCGCTTTGACCCGGCCCTCTTTCGTGTTGTAGCCCTCTCTGCTGTAGCCAAAGGAAAAAGCACCTCCTGACTTCTTCGGATGCTATTCGCCTTTGGCTACGCCATTCCTTCAGGGAAAGCGTCCTTGCCCCACCATACACTGCTGAAGCTGGCTGGCGGCCGCCACTCCTGCCTCCCGCAGCGGGGGGATCACGACCACAACCGCCGCGGTCGCAGCCAGAGCCAGGACCAGCGCCCCAGGATGACCCCTTACTGGCTCGCCGCCGCAACAGCGGTTGGAGCAGGCACCGAAGCCCTCGCGGCGATCTGCCCGTCGGGGCGCTCCACTGCCAGGGAATACACCTCGCCGATGTCGCGCACGGCCACGACCTGCACGTCAGTGCGCTGGCCGTACCGCTCCTGCCAGTTCTCTGCAGGGATCAGCACCCTGGTGGCGCCGGCCTCCACGGCTGCAGCAATCTTCGCCGTGACGCCGCCCACCGGCTTTATGGCGCCGTGCACCGAGAGCTCACCGGTGATGGCCACCTTGTTGTCGATCTGATCCCCGCGCACGGCCGACAGCACGGCCACAGCCATGGCCGCCCCGGCCGACGGCCCGTCAACGGGTGCGCCACCCGGAAAGTTCACATGCACATGGTAGTGGGAGCAGTCCACGCCGAACTTGGCGAGCAGCACGGTCCGAACGTTGTCAACCGCGGTGCGTGCAGTGCTCCGCCGTCTCAACACTCGCGCCCCGTCTGACTGCTCCTCTTCGTCTACAATGCCAGTTACGTTGAACGTCGCTTCACTCTGCCTGCACGGGATCACCGTAGCCTCGATCTCGATGAGCGATCCCATGCCAGGCCCCCACACGGCCAGGCCGTTCACCGCCCCCACCGACGGCACCTCAGGCACGCGCCGCTCAGGCCTGGGGCTATGCTGGCCGCTCTCCATTACCCACTCCATGTCGGCCAGGCTCAGCCGCCTCAGGCCCGCGGAGATCGCGAGCCCCGCCGCTAATTGCACCATGTTCACTGCGTCGCGCCCGTTCTGTGCGTAGCGCATCACTGTGTCGATGACACCCGGCTCGCACTCCATGTTCAGCCGTTCCACCGCCTGCGTGGCGATCTGCCCTATCTCCGTGGGCGTCAAAGCGCGGAAATACACCTCCAGGCAGCGTGAGCGTATGGCCGCCGGGATGTCGCGCGTCGAACGCGTCGTCGCCCCCACCAGACGGAAGTCAGCCGGCAAGCCGTTCTTGAACATGTCGTGTATGTGATAGGGAATCCCAGGGTCATCAGGATTATAGTAGACAGACTCGAGGAACACCTTGCGGTCCTCTAACACCTTGAGCAGCTTGTTCATCTGGACCGGGTGCAGTTCTCCGATTTCGTCGATGAAGAGTATGCCGCCGTGGGCGCGAGTGACTGCGCCGGGCTTGGGCTGGGGCACGCCCTGAACCCCGAGGGGGCCGGCACCCTGGTAGATGGGATCGTGCACAGAGCCCATGAGCGGATCGGCGATGCCCCTGTCATCAAAGCGGGCCGTGTTCGCGTCGATCTCAACAAAGGGAGCATCGGGAAGAAAAGGCGACAACGGATTGCGCTTCGCCTCATCCAGCAACACGCGGGCGGCGGCGGTCTTGCCGACACCAGGCGGACCGTAGACTATCACATGCTGCGGATTTGGGCCGCACAGCGCCGCGCGTAGGGCGGTGAGACCGTCTTGCTGCCCGACTATGTGCTCGAGGCTTTTCGGCCGAGTAAGCTCTGTGAGGGGTTTGGTGAGACTGACCTCCCGCATCGCCCTGAGCCGCTCCACTTCACGACGCGACTCGCGGCCCACCGCTGTTTTGGAGCCCTGTTGCTGGCGCAGAAGGTTCCAGAAGTACAGCCCCATCACTATTACGACCAGCAGATTGATCAGGCCGATCACGCCGAAGTTGCTCACTCCGCTCCCCCCAACTCCCATGAGTTCACGGAGTATCATGCCCGACCATGATGCAACTATCCCGGCTACCCAATGGTCGGGCAGCCGGGATAGACTCATTTAGCTGGTGTTTAGGTGCGACCTGCGGGCGGCCCGCGGTCGACGACCTGACGCCCCTGGCCTACGCCGTCTCTTCGCGCTTGCGCGTGGACTTCCGCTCAGCCAACATCAGCGTGGGAGCGGCTCCCCCGTCTACCACCTCAGGGCTGATGAGTATCTTCTTCACATCGGTGCGAGACGGGATCTCGTACATCAAGTCCAGCATGAGCTTTTCCATGATGGACCTGAGGCCCCTGGCTCCGGTGTTCTGTGCCATGGCCTTCTTAGCGATGGCCACCAGGGCGTCGTGAGTGAACTCGAGCTCCACATCGTCGAGGCCCAGAAGTCTCTTATACTGCTTGACCAGAGCGCTCTTCGGCTCAGTGAGGATGCGCACTAGGGCCTCCTCATCGAGGGCGTCGAGGGCGACAACCACCGGCAACCTGCCTACGAACTCAGGTATGAGACCGAACTTGAGCAGGTCCTCCGGCATGATCTGCCTGAGGATCTCGCCTATCTTCTTCTCGGCCTTGGTTCTGACCTCTGAGCCGAAGCCCAGGGTCTTGCGGCCGATCCTGTTCTCGATGATCTTCTCGAGCCCGTCGAAGGCCCCGCCACAGATGAACAGGATGTTCGTCGTATCGATCTGGATGAACTCCTGGTGCGGATGCTTACGCCCCCCCTGCGGCGGAACGCTGGCGACGGTGCCCTCAAGGATCTTGAGCAGCGCCTGCTGCACGCCTTCGCCCGACACATCGCGCGTGATAGACGGGTTCTCCGACTTGCGCGCGATCTTGTCGACCTCGTCGATGTATACAATGCCCTTCTCGGCCCGCTCAATGTCGTAGTCGGCGTTCTGAATCAGCTTAAGCAGGATGTTCTCAACATCCTCGCCCACGTAGCCGGCCTCTGTGAGGGACGTGGCGTCAGCTATGGCGAACGGCACGTTCAGTATCTTGGCCAGAGTCTGAGCGAGCAGAGTCTTGCCCGAGCCTGTGGGCCCCATGAGCAGCACGTTGCTCTTCTGCAGCTCCACGTCGGCGGTCTCAGCTGCGCAGTTCACCCGCTTGTAATGGTTGTATACGGCCACCGATAGCGTCTTCTTCGCATCATCCTGGCCGATGACGTAATCGTCTAGAATCGCCCTTATCTGCTGAGGCTTGGGAACGTCGGCAGTGTCGGCCTCACGTGGGCTACCGACAACTTCTTCCTCAATGATCTCATTGCACAGCTCGATGCACTCGTCGCAGATGTACACACCCGGACCGGCAATCAGCCTGCGCACCTGCTCCTGCGCCTTGCCGCAAAACGAGCACTTGATCTTGCCGTCGTCATCCGTGTATTTGAACATAGGACCACCTCTCGCCTATGACTGACCGGCCTTTCCCGCGAAGATGGCGTCGATCAGGCCGTATTCGCGCGCCTCCTCGGCGGACATGTAGTAGTCGCGTTCCGTATCGCGTTCGATCCTGTCGATGGTCTGCCCAGTATGGCGGGCAAGAATCTGATGGGTTATTCCCTTCATGCGCAGAATCTCTCTCGCCTGAATCTGGATGTCGGTGGCCTGGCCGCTGGCGCCGCCCAAGGGCTGATGGATCATTATCCTCGAGTAAGGCAAGGCGTAACGCTTGCCCTTTGCGCCCGCCGACAGCAGCACCGCCGCCATGCTGGCCGCAAGGCCCACACACACCGTCGACACCTGGGGCCTGACATACTGCATGGTGTCGTATATCGCGAGGCCCGCCGTGACCGATCCGCCCGGGCTGTTGATGTANNATCACAAGATTGGCCATGTTGTCATCGATGGGCCCACCGACGAAGATGATGCGATCCTTCAAGAGCCTTGAATAGATGTCGTATGCTCGCTCCCCACGACTGGTCTGCTCAACTACCATGGGTATCAGCGTCATACCCATCACCTCCCCAATTCCTCTACGATGGCATTGTCGCCCGTCGAGCCGTCGGGCGGCCGAACCGTCGAGCCGTCGAGCGGCCGACCGGGCGCACTATTACTATTCCTGTTCTGCTGCTGCGTCGCCGGCTTCAGGCTGGTGGCCATGCCCGCCATCGTCACCCTCGCCGTCGTGCTCATGCTCGTCGTCGTGGCTATGGTCATGATCGTGGTCATGGTCGTGGCCATGATCGTGGTCATGGTCGTGGTCGTGATCGTGGTCATGCGAGTGATCCCGCCCGCAGGTTGCCGATGCGGGGTCAGCATCGCAATTCTGGCCAAGCCACCTTAAGACCGCCGTGCGAACAGCCACATCAAATGCGGAACGCCTGAGGGCAGGATCGCTCAGCGTCTTCTGAATCACCGCCTCCGGCAGGCGGTCGACATTGCCGATCATCTCAAGCAGCGTCATGCTGACTTCTCGCTCAGTGGGCAGAAGGCTCTCGCGGATCGCGACCTCCTGGATGATCAGATCCTGCTGCACCTGCTCGACTGCCTTCTCGTACAGCTCTGACCTGATCTCTTCCTCGGTTTTGCCGCGCATCTCCAGATACTTTGCCCACTCAACGCCCTGATCCTCCGCCTTCCGGCGAATCTCCGAAACCAGCTTGTCGAGGCGCCTGTCAACGAGTAGCTTGGACTCGCCTACCTTCGAGCCTTGTATGATCTTGCCGAGCGCAGTCCGGGCCACATCCATGAGCGCCGCTGACAATGCCCGATGCACCAGATTATGTTCGACGCGATCCCTGAGGTCAGCGAGGTTGGAGACGCCTTCCAATGTCGTAGCGAACTCGTCGTTCAGCTCGGGAAGTTGCTTCTCCTTAATGGAGTTCACAGTTATCGTCAACGTCGCCTTGCGGCCCGCGAGTTCCGAATCATGGTAGTCATCGGGGAGACTGATCTCCACATCGGTAGGTTCGCCCAGCGTGAGCCCGATGATCTTCTCCTCGAGACCGGGCAGCAGGTCATCCTTGCCCAATGTCAGTTCGGCATTGACGGCCGAAAGCCTCTCAGCGCGCTCCCCGTCAACGCTTCCCACGACATCCAGGGCAACGAGATCACCCGCCTGGACCACGGACCGCTCAACAGGCACGTACTCAGCTGCGTCTTCACGCAACTGTTCAAGGACATTATCGACTTCCTCAGCGGTGACCTCGTGGCGGGCGCGGTCGATCTTGATGCTTGAGTAGTCCATGAGCTCGATCTCCGGCTTGACCCATACCTTGGCCGTGAACACAAGATCATCGCCGGACTCGAGGTTCACCCCGTCAAGTCCCTCGAACTCGGGATCCTCTATAGGAGTGAGCCCTGCGTCTTTCATCGCCTGCTCGTATGCCTCAGGCACAAGGCCCTGTATGGCGTTTTCAAATATGTAGTCAGCGCCAACAAAGCGCTCCACCACTGCCCTGGGCGCCTTGCCCTTCCGAAAACCGGGTATGTTCGCACGCAGGGTCACTTCACGCAGCGCCCGCCTGAAAGCGTCAGTCGCGCGTTCGGAGTCAACGGTAACTCTGAGCGTGGCAAGGCCCTGCTCTATGCTTACAACCTCTGAACTACCCATATTGCACCTCGTTCCCCCGAACCTCAGTCGGGTAACCTATTCGCCAATACTGACGCTTCACCTTTACACCAAAGGTGGCGCCATATGTAACCAAACGCATAACCCCGGCGGACCAACACACAGCCGTCGCCGGGGTTGCATAGATCCGGGCCCGGGATATGCCCGCGGAAAACCCGGGACGAAGCAGAAGTGGCGCGCCCGGCAGGGCTCGAACCTGCGACCTATGGATTCGAAGTCCAGCGCTCTATCCGACTGAGCTACGGGCGCCCATGTAAGACCTCGACAAAGTATAGCATAACCCCCCAGAGGGCGTAAAGGCGCACACGCGCACGCAACTACAGTATCACGTGTACAACTTGGTGGTTGATAGCAGTGACCGTAGCTACCAGGCGCCTGTGCCTCACCCGTGACCCGGGGCGGTACCGTATCCACGCGTCATGGGCTTGGGCTTGATCGTGGTCGGAGACACGTGGCAACGATCAACCATCAACTGGTACAGAAGATATGGGTCTGCGGGCGGCTGTTAGCACCACTCGCCGTGGAGCATGTTTCGGTTCCTGCGTCCTGTTGCACCGACAGCCTGTCGCTAACGACCGGGCTGTGCACCGGCGCCGTCGGGGCGACCTTCCTCAAATCCCTTGATCCTAACCAGCAGGAACTGGCTAGCCAGGATTATTGCCACGATGACGCCGAAAGCGGTCGTGAAAGCCGCGGGCGTGTATGCTCTACCTGCAGCTCCGACCAGGCCGCTGCCTCTGTCGATGACCGCGCCGGCACCCCACTGCCCTATGATGACACCGAGCGATGGCATCATGTTGATCGTGCCGAACACTGCCCCACCCTGGCCCTTCCGGCTGAGATCGTTGACCCCGGCAGTCAGGTGCACGTAGCAAGCTCCGGACGCTGCTCCCACAAGGGCACACGCCCCGCCCGTGAACCAGATCGGAGCCCTCAACGACATGCTCGACCAGAGCAGTGCCCATGCCCCTGCGCCGGCAATGCTCGCCACCGTGATGGCGAAACCACGCCGCCCGGCCGAGGGCGCCGTGCGAGAACCGATGACGTTTCCGGCCATCACTCCCACGCTAACCATCGTTGCCCAGATGCGCGAGGTTGATGCAGTGGCATTATATGCGGTCTGACACCACTCGACTCCCCACAGCCCCTGCAGAGTCATGAGCGCTCCATAGCTCACCAACCAGAGCACCGCCATGGCCGCAAGCTGCGGCGTTCCCACAATAGTACGCACGGCCACCACCAGCTGGGCCGTGAGGCCTGGCGCGACTGCACCGCCGGTCGACCGCTGAGACGCACCTGCAATCCCGAGACCCGCCACGACCGGATCGCGTCTGCGTCTGGCCAGGAGCGCCAGGCCCAGCACAACTGTGAGAGCCGTCAGAACCAGGAACACCCCGCGCCTTCCCCACAGGTCGAGCGCAGCGCCGAGGGGCGCCACCGATGCAACCGCCCCGAGGTTTCCGATGAAGTAGACGATACCTGAGAAAAACGCGTAGCGATCGGGCTGGAACGCAGCCTTCTGGAAAGCGACAGTTCCCGACAGGATGGACGCGAGTCCGACACCGGTGAGCAGCCTTCCGGCCGCCAGTCCGATAACGCTGCTCGCCGTCGCAAAGCTCACGGCGCCGATAGCTGCCACCGCTAGTCCCACGGCAGCTACCAACGTCGGTCCGAATCTATCATTGAGCAGACCGGCAAACGGCTGAGACAGGGAGTAAACCCAGAAGTAGAGGCCGGATACGAAACCTATGGACGAAGCAGACAAACCCCACTCGGCGCCCAGCCCGGGCAAGACGACGGAGGCTGACACTCTATAGAAGAAAGAGAAGAAGAACGCGAACACCAGCAGCATGTAGTCTGCCTGAAGCGAACTGTGCGAAGGTCGCCGCTCAATACCCATGCCAAAACTCCCCATCGAAGCAAAAACGCCCCGGGCACTGCCCGGGGTCAAGACTTGGGGTGGGTGATGGGACTTGAACCCACGGCCCTCAGAGCCACAATCTGATGCTCTAGCCAACTGAGCTACACCCACCGCGTCGCTCGATTATTCTAGCACGGCGGCGAGTCGAGAGTCAATGGTCAAACCAGCAGCAAGACCAGGATCTCTCGCAGTTTCGCAGCGCCACGGGGTAGGCAAAACGGGACGTCGCTACCGGGACATCGCCGACCACTGCGCTCTAGGCGGCGCTCTAGGCGGCTTCGGCGGGCGAGCCAGGGGCGGCGGGCGGAGGGACGACGGTAGCTACGATGACCTTGAAACGCTTTATGTCCATCTTCGAAGATAGGCTGGCCCGATTCTGTGAGAATCGACATAAACGTCCGCAGATGCTGACAGAATCGAGGTATTGCCGATGAGGCCCCGGGCTGCGAGAATGGCGCGTTCACACCGCAACGTGCAGAGCTGCTCGTTCGAGAGGTGACCTCCCGGCCCACCGACGCCCCCCCGCCATCTCCCCGGCCTCGCAGGCCCTTTACCTCGATTTCGCAAGATAGGCCGGCCCGATTCTGTGGATATCGACGTAAACGTCCGCGGATATTGACGGAATCGAGGTAATCCCAACGGGGCCCGGACCGGCGGAAAT
Organism: Firmicutes bacterium UBA1393; assembly: GCA_002305255.1. Classification (GTDB taxonomy): domain Bacteria; phylum Bacillota; class DTU025; order DTU025; family DTU025; genus UBA1393. The sequence goes on from DBQN01000010.1 coordinate 40,372, forward strand.
GGCACCCTCGCACCGCAACGCGCAGAGCTGCGGGTTTGCCATGTGCCCTCTTGGCGCATCGCCGGCCGTTCGCGGGATCGCCGGCCTCAAGGCCCCTTTACGTCGATTCTGAAAGATTGGCGAGCCAGATTCTGTGGAAATCGACGTAAACGTCCGCGGATATTGACGGAATCGAGGTATTGCCGCCGGGGCCCCGGGCGGCGAGAATGGCGTGTTCGTACCGCAACGCGCAGAGCTGCGCGTCCGCCATGTGCCCTCTCAGCGCATCGCCAGCCGTTCGCGGGATCGCCGGCCTCNNNNACGTAAACGTCCGCGGATATTGACAGAATCGAGGTATTACCGCCTATAGCTCGGCCGGTCAAGACAGCACCCTCGTACCGCAACGCGCAGAGCCGCGGCTTCGTGATGCGCCCTCCCGGCGCGTCGCGCCGCCGCCCGGCCACCCGCCGGTTCCCTCCCCTTCTCCTTTGCCGCCCCCGGCGACCACCGCGCCGGACCCTCGCCCTGACCGCCCCAGCCCACCACGGTAAATTGACGCTCGCTCGGCGCGATGGTACGATAGCATCGTCTCAAAGGGGCACTGACTGAGGCTGAGAGGCTCCGCGGTCGTCGTCCAGTCGGTCTCGGCACTGTGAGGATATCGGTGCCGCCTGACAGTCTCACCTCATGGAACTCGTATCCGACGGTCATGATGGATATCTGAGGCGGTGTGCGCCGACCGACGAGAAGGTGCTGATAGGATAGATGCTGGTCTACGTAATTCGACACGCTGACACGGTTCAAGGTCGCGACGACGTGTTTCGCGGGCGGGCCGACGTGCCCTTGAGTGATCTGGGCAGAGCGCAGGCTGCTGCATGCGCGCGGGCCCTCTCGAGCGAACGGCTTGAGGCGGTGTACTGCGGTCCGCTGTCGAGGGCGCGCGACACTGGAGCTGCGATTGCGGCGCCGCACGGGCTTGAACCCATTGTCGAACCGGCCTTCGATGATGTACACATAGGAGACTGGGAAGGTCTCACCCTCGACGAAGTGGCCACCAGATGGCCCCGACAGTGGAGTGATTGGAGACTGACGCCCCACACCTTTGTGTTCCCCGGCGGCGAGCGCCTTGATGACGTGCGGCACCGCGCCTGGTCGGCTCTGCGCGCCACCACCGCCGCCGCCGTGAACGGCAATGGCAACGGTAACGGCCCGGGGCAACGCCGCGCTGCAGGTCGCTCCACCTCCGGCGCCCGGCCGCCCGCCATCGCCATTGTCACGCACCGCGCCGTGGCGAAGCTGCTTCTGCTCGCGGCAGTTGATGCCCCAACGTCCAGTTTCTGGCGCATCTCTCAGAATCCATGCGCCCTGAACCTACTTGAGCTGCGGTCGGATGGGAACTATACGATTCGCAGGGTGAACGACACCTCCCATATCATGTGAAACGCAAGACGCCCGGCGCGCGTAGCCTGCGCGCCGGGCGCTGCCCGGATAGTTGGGTTTCGGGGGGTCGAGTAGGCCTCGGGCGATTCCGGTCGTAGACTGCGTGGACTACGTGGACTATCGGCAGTTGGCCACAAGTCCGCCCAGCACAGGTCCGGGGAACACGCTGACGCTGCCGGACCTGAAGAACGCCGCCGGTAGTGTGGCCACGGCTCCGCCGGCCCACACGTTGGTTCCGGGAGTGAGCTGCATCGGGATCTCGATGCGCTGGGCGTCCCAGGTGAACAGTGCGGTGTACCAGTTGGCTCCCAGCGGGACGGGCGACGGCAGGTTGGTGGCTGCCACCACTAGCTGGGTCGCTCCGGTCTGGTCGGTCCTGACCCATACTGTTCCCCCTGCGGTAGGTGCAGGGCCAGTAAGAGACGGGGCCAGGGTGAATGAGCACGCGCGCGGCGTGACGGGCGCCTGAGGTATGCATATCGTCTGTCCGATGACCAGTCTGTTCGGATCCAGACCGGGGTTGGCCGCCATGATCGCCTGCACAGTCGTGCCGAAACGAGCGGCCAGCTGCCACAGAGTGTCGCCCGGGGCGATCACGTACAGTATGCCTCCCGGGCAGAACGGCGGCACCGGACCTGGCACAGGAATACAGATGACCTGACCAATCTGGAGGTTACGCGGATCGATGCCGGGGTTAGCCCTGAGCAACGCTTCTACTGTGGTTCCAAACCTCTGCGCGAGCAGCCACAGTGTGTCGCCGCTTCGAATTACGTAAGGCGTGCCGCCTGGGCAGAATGTGGGCGGCGGAACCGGCGGAACCTGCCCCGGAATGCAGACGAGCTGCCCCACCCTGAGATTCCTGGGGTCTACACCGGGGTTAGCCGCCAGGACGGCCTCCAGGGATACGCCGAATCTGCGCGCCAGAGCGTAGAAAGTATCGCCAGGCCTGATCTCGTACAGGAACCCACCCGGACACGGTGGCACCTGGGTCGCCGTGGGCGATGACGCAGGGCCGGGGGCGGAGGCGGGTGCCTGGGCCTGAGCCGTTTCAACCTTTTCCTTCTCTTCATCTGGCATGGGCTTTCACTCCTCTGGGATGAGTCTGATGCAACATATGCGAACCGGAACCATTCTGCATCGTGCTGAAGGCACAGTGCAGCCGGAGCGAAAGCGAGGCGCGGTAGATGCATAGAGGATTGGTCCATTTCCCCTACGACCCCATGGCCTACCCTGTGGGCCCCGACACCGTGGAGGTAGTGCTCCGTGCGCCGGCTCGCAGCCTCATCGACGTGCAGCTGGCCTTCACCGATAGGTTCACGCCCACGGCGCAACCCCAGGTGGTGCAGATGAGACTCACGGGCTCAGGCGATGAGTTCGATTACTACATCGGCCGGATGTCGCTGAAATACGGTAGATTCCAGTACTACTTCATCCTCAACACGTGTGAAGGGCTGCTCTACTTCGGGCAGCACGGCGTGTACCAGTCGCCCGACCGCCGAGAACCCTGGAACTTCGGATTCCACTTCCCCTACCTGTGGTGGCGAAACGACGGGGCCGACAACCCTCCCGCGTGGGCGCAGGACGCCGTGGTATATCAGGTGTTTGTGGAGAGGTTCGGCAACGGCGACAAGTCCAATGATCCGCCGGGCACCGGCGATTGGTATGCCACACCACGCACTGACTCTTTCGCAGGCGGCGATCTTCAGGGCATCATCGATCACCTTGATCACATAGCGGCGCTCGGGGCCAACTGTCTGTACTTGACCCCGATATTCCAGTCTCCCAGCAACCACAAGTACGACACAACCGACTACAGCAAGATCGACCCCCATTTCGGCGATGAGAAGCTGGCACGGAAGATGGTCGACAAGTGCCATGCCCGCGGTATCAGAGTGGTGCTGGATGCGGTGTTCAACCACAGCGGCCACATGTTCTTCGCGTTCCAAGACGTGGTGGCTCGGGGAGAGGAGTCACCCTATGTAGACTGGTTCAACATAGAGAGCCTCCCAGTTAGGATACAGCCGAGGCCGAACTATGAGACGTTCTCTATCGACGTGTGGACAATGCCGAAGCTTCGCACCGACAATCCTGAGGTGCGAGACTACCTGCTCGGCGTGGCCGAACACTGGACCCGCACCCTCGACATCGATGGCTGGCGTCTCGACGTCGCCGACGAGGTGGATCCTGAGTTCTGGCGGGCGTTCCGTAAGCACATCCGCGCCATCAAGCCTGACGCCCTCATCCTCGGCGAAGTGCACCACGACGCCACCCCGTTTCTAAGAGGCGATCAGTTCGACTCAGTCATGAACTACCTCTGGCGCAGGGCATGCCTTGACTACTTCGCTCGCCGCACCTCGGGAACGTCACGCTTCGCGCATGACCTGTTGCTCGTGCGAACGAGATACAAGCGTTCGGTGACGTATGCCTTATGGAACCTGCTGGGCTCTCACGACAAGGAGAGGATCCTCACAAAGTGCGGAGGCGACGTGCGCCGCGAGATGCTGGCAGTGCTGTTCCAGTTCACCTACGTGGGTGCTCCCTACATCTATTACGGCGACGAGATAGGCATGGAGGGCGGCAATGACCCCGACTGCCGCGGTTCGATGATATGGGACACGGCCAGGTGGAACATGCGCCTTCTGGAGCACTACCGGTCACTTGCGGCATTGAGGCGCGACAAGCCTGCACTGCGCCGTGGCGAGGTTGTGGCTCTCATGTCAGACGGGCCACGTAGCCCGCTGGTGTTCGCAAGGTGGGATGAGATGAGCTGCCTGATAGTGGCACTGAACAACACTGACGGACCGTCGGCCGTGGATATGAAGACGATCCGCGAGAAGATGCAACGCTACGCACCGCTCAGGCAGTGGGCCGGAGGCCGGGCTGACCTGGTATTTGCCCTGGCCCCCGACAACGTGGAAGTATCATGTATGGGAAGCCTGCTCAATCTGCCTGCCATGGGCGGAGCGGTACTAGAGATGAGCTGAGGCCCTCTCCCTGCTCATGAGAAGCGTGACTGAAACGATCGCTACCGCGAACCCGAGCTGAATCAGGATCGACTGATACACCGGCGCCAGCGCGGCCGCATCGAGACGTGTCAGCGCCGTTATGGCATCGTTCGCCCTGACATACCAGTACGCCGGCAGGAACTTGCTCACGCTGAGTACCGACGGGCTCATGACGGACTGCGGCACGAACACGCCAGACAGGAAGCTCATGCCCAGAGCGATTACGTTCACCGCTGCCGATAGCCCGCTCCCGGTGCGCACGAAGCTGCCCACTGCGAGCCCAACCGCTGCCGCAACCACCGTGAATGCCAGGGAGTTGGCAATGTAGTATGGGAACAGACCTGAACTGAGCAGCTTGTTGCCGTAGATGATCACTGAGAACACGGCCAGCAAGATCCAGCACGCCAGGGAGAAGACCGCGTGCCCCGCAACGAGCGAGACGTTCATGCGCCAGCTCGGCATCGGTGTACACATGGTGCGCAGATGAACCTGGCGTTTGTTGAAGGCCATCATTATCGAGCTGATCCCGCTGATCGCCATGGCCAGCAGCGCATACGACATGTACGCGAAGTAGTACGAGTAAGCCTGCGAGCTCTTCACGCCGCCTGTCGAGGCTGCGATGCTGGTCGTGGTGACCTCCACCGTGCCGGTGAGGTCGGCCCTGACGGCGGCCACCAGCCGGCTCTGCCAGGTCAGGGTTGCTGACGCCCGCGTCCTGTCGGCGCCCTGTGCGTCAACATCCGCGCTCGTGTCGGTGTCAGCACGGGTGCCGTAGTCCCGATGCAGCCGCGCGGCATTGAGGAACTTGTCGATGCGCATATCGATATACCTGCTGCTGGAGGCCCCCGGCGCGATGACCTTGTCGACTATGGCCTCTTCGCCTGCCATGAACGTCTCTGAGAAGCCCTCCGGTATGATGGCGATGTAATCGACGTTTCGCCAGAACAGCGCATCCTGCAGCTTCTCCTCGTCATCCGGAAACTCCATCACCGTGTAGACTTCAGCCAGGTACTCGCTGAGTCCCTCAGCCAGCGGGGAGCCGGCATCGCGGTTGATCACGGTAATGGGAGTCCTGGTCTCGACGAAACCCGTCGCTCCACCTGACGGCGCCATCATAGTGACCATCACCGAAATGCCCAGGAATATGGCGGTGGTGACGGCCAGGGCTCCTATCGAAGCGCGTATTATCCTGAAGTAAGTCTTAAAGACTTGCATACCTCTCCCTCCTCAGCTGCAGGTAGCTTACGATGCACATCACTGCCGAGATCGCGACCAGAATGCCTATGTTCAGGAAGAACCTGCGATGGTTGTCGAACACGTAGAGGCTGTAGAACGCGTCAGATATGAGCGCCGCCGGGTTGATGTATGACAGCACCGGCACGTTCCGGGCGACGATGTCTTTCATGACTGAGAACATCAGACCCGCCAGGAAGCTCATTGCCATGCTAGTGCCGATCAGCACTCCTACCTTCATCGACTCTGACTTGTGGAACATGGTGCCGATGAGCGTGCCAAGAGATACTCCCGCAAAGCAGCCTGCCAGTGTGGTCAGTATCACGTAACCCAACTGATCACCAATGTCGACCCTCAGCACCAACATGATGTATGCCAGCAGCACCAGCATCTCGCCGAAGGCCACCACCAGACCTGCCGCCCAGTCGCACATCACGACGAGCATCTTGTGGGTGGGCGCAACCGACCGCCGGGCCCCGTGGGCTGACTGGTCTGCCTGGACCTCTGTGGAGTTGCGCATGCCCCAGAACCCACTGTAAAGGCAAGCCATGGCGATCAGAGCGTAGAAGTAGGGCATCGACCAGTCAGGCATCCGATTTCCGAACGACACTTCTCTCGTATGAGCGACACGCTCCCCAACCGCTGTGAGCAGCTCGAACATGGCGAAGGGGTTCTGCCCGGCGATGCTCATAACTGTCGCCGATGTGTGCACGTACTCCTCCAGCACCGCCTTGAGCAGACTCTGCGGCAGACCTGATCCGGCCACCTCAAGGCTCACCGAGTTCTCAGGGCCCACGGAGATCACCCCGGCCACCTCTCCCTCCGCCAGCATGCGGCCGGCTTCGGCGGGATCCGGTGTCACAGTAAGGATCAGCAGCCTCTCAGTGCCTGGATCCGATAGCGCCTTCAGCATCGTCCGAAACGGGACGTTCGTGTCATAGTACTGGTTCTCCACCACTGCCGCGCGGATCGGCTCGAATCCTCCCGTGCCATCGCTGCCCATGAGGTTTCCGAATCCGAAGTAGAACAGGGCTCCTAGGAGAATCGGAAACACGAGGGTCCAGAAGAGCAACTCCTTGTCGCGCAGCAGGCACTTGAGTCTGTATGAAAACACATGCATTGCCATGCCTGTCGTCACTCCTTTTCGTTAGTCGCGCAGTTCCCTGCCGGTGATCTCAAGGAACACATCGTTCAAAGTCGGCTGCTCTGAAAACACTCGCTCGAACGGCAGGTCGCGCGACTTCAAGTAGTCCAGCAGCGTGAGCAGATTGTGCTGGCCGTTGTTGTACTGCACACTCAGGCGCTTGCCGTCATAGTCAGCTCTGGCCACGAACGGCAGCTCGCGTATGTTGGCCACATCCTGCTCCTCGAGGGCGTAGAGTTCCACAGTGATCTTCTCACCGCGGTTTATCATGGCCTTGAGCTCGTCTTTTGTGCCGGCGGCTATGGTCTTGCCCTTGTCGATGATCACGATGCGCGAGCAGAGCTGCTCAACCTCTTCCATGTAGTGCGAGGTGTACACCACTGTCGCTCCCTGCTCGTTCAGGGCCTTGATCCCTTCCAGAATCGAGTTTCTACTCTGAGGGTCGACGGCCACTGTAGGCTCATCCAACATGATCAGCTTGGGCTTGTGAGCAATGCCGCACGCGATGTTGAGACGGCGCAGCAGTCCGCCTGAGAGCTTGCGCGGGAAGAACCTGCGGAAGTCGTCGAGACCCACAAAGCTGATGGCCTCCCTCACCAGTCGGCGGCGGAGTGCCGGGTCGGTCACGTACATCCCACAGAAGTAGTCGATGTTCTCTTCCACCGTGAGCTCATTGAATACCGCGACCTCCTGCATGACAACGCCGATGTTGCGCTTGCTCTCGTACGAGTCAGGAGCCATGGGTTGACCGAACACATCGATCGTGCCCTTATCATATTTGAGCAGCGAGAGGATGCAGTTGATGGCAGTGGTCTTGCCTGAGCCGTTAGGCCCGAGCAGCCCGAGGATCTCACCCTCTGCTACGTCCAGATTGAGGTGGTCGAGCGCCACGAGGTCTCCGTACCTCTTCACCAGGTTCCGCACTTTGATCAGCATGTTCCTTCCTCCTGTATCGCCGTTTCGTTCCCTCTAATCACTGTGCTCATTCTACAGGTGCGTGATGGCGTGAGTAAGTGAAAGAAGTCACAAACGGGGATGACGAATGTAATCAGTACTGAGGACGATATGGTAGACTACTGGTAGAAGGAGACGTGGCACACTTGGCTATCATCGACAGACTGATCATCTGGAGCTTGTGCACCGTGATGGCGGTCACGGCTCAGGCGGACTGGGTGGCCGGCGGCGTCGGGGCCGCCATGCCCCGCAGCGTCAGCGCCGTCACGGCCATGCTGGCGGCCACAACGGTCGGCGGTCTCAACGGCTACGTGCGTACGAAGTCGTTCCGCGCGGTCACCACTGTTCTATTTGTGACGATCAGCGCAGTCAACGCGAGTTTCTGCACGTTCCTGCCGTTCGTGCTTTACGACGCCTTCACGCTCCAACCCGGCCTGCGGCACGCAGTCGGCGGCGCGGCGGTGGCTATCAGCTTCGCGCGCCTGCCGGTCGGCGATGCCTTGCTCATCCTAGGCCTGCTGGCGGCGGCGTGGGCCCTACACGCGAGGACACTGGAGACAGAACGAGTTCAGGCGCAATTGAGGCAGTTGCGTGACTATGATCGCGAGATCACGCTCGCGCTTACAGAGAAGAACAAAGCTCTTATGGACAAGCAAGACTACGAGGTGCGCCTTGCCATGCTGAACGAGCGCAGCCGTATCGCGAGGGAGATCCACGATCACGTGGGTCACCTGCTGTCACGTTCGATCCTGCAGGTGGGTGCGCTCATGGTCACGGTGCCCACGGATGAGGCCAAGCAAGGCCTCTCGGTGATGCGTGACACCCTTACGCAGGCCATGAACAGCATCAGAGCCAGCGTGCATGATCTGCACGACGAATCAGTCGACCTCAGGATGCAGTTGGAGACCATAGTCAGGGACTTCAGCTTCTGCCAGGTGCGCCTGGACTACCGTGTCGAGACGCAGCCGCCCCGCGATATCACCTACTGTTTCATCGCGGTGGTCAGGGAGGGGCTCAGCAACGTCATGAGGCACTCCAACGCGACCGAGGTGACGGTGTCAGTGATTGAACATCCGGCCCTCTACCAGCTGCTGGTGGAGGATAACGGCACGGCAGGCAGTGGAGTCGACATGACAGCGGAAGGCTTGGGCCTTCGCAGCATGGAGGACCGCGTTACCGCCCTAAACGGGCGTTTCCTCGTCGAACGGCGAGTAGGTTTCAGGCTGTTTGCCTCGGTTCCGAAGGGAGGACAGAATCATGAGAGTGCTTATCGTGGATGATGACAGACTTGTGTGCCAGTCGCTGCGCACGATCCTGCAGGCCGGCGGCGACGTCGAGGTCGTAGGCGTCGGCCACGATGGACACGAGGCTGTGTCGCTCTACGCTCAGCTCAAGCCCGACGTGCTCTTGATGGACATCCGAATGGAGGGCATGACCGGCATCGAGGCACTGAAGCAGGTGCTGACCCGGTTCCCCGAAGCGCGAGTGCTCTTCCTCACTACCTTCCTCGACGACGAATACATCGTCCAGGCGCTGCGCCTTGGCGCCAAGGGCTACATACTGAAGCAGGACTTCGAGAGCATCATGCCGGCTCTCACCGCAGTACACTCAGGGCAGAGCGTGTTCGGCGACGCCATCATCACGAAGCTGCCATCGCTACTCAGGCGCAACGGGACGACCGCGGGCGGTGAGGGTGGTGCAGGTGGCGAAGGCGGCGCAGATGGCGAAGGCCGCACGCCGGCCGCGGTGGCCATGGAGCTGGCGGCGCGCGGCATCACCGACAAGGAGCGGAGCATCGTCGAACTTGTTGCGAAGGGCCTGAGCAACCGTGAGATCGCTGAGCAGCTGTACCTGGGCGAGGGCACAGTCCGAAACTACCTCAGCACCATCCTCGACAAGCTTGAGCTGCGCGATCGGACCCAGCTCGCGGTGTTCTATCTCAGCAGGCTGTAAGAGGCGGCACGGAGGGATCCAAGGGCACGAGGATCCGCGCCGCCCCGCCGCCCCTGTCAATCCTCCCCTCCCCCCGCCCCGGTTGACATCCCCAGTCCGCGTGTGTATAGTGTGTATAGACACTATATACACCAACGGACGTGGTTGTAGCTATGGAGTTCACAGTCTCCCCAAACAGCCCAACCCCGCTTTATCAGCAGATCGTGGATCAGATACGCGCCCGGATCCTCACCGGTGAGCTGCGCGGCGGTGATCCGCTGCCCTCCATCAGGCAGCTGGCGTCAGATCTGCTGGCAAGCGTGATCACCACCAAGCGCGCCTATTCTGAGCTAGAGGCTGAGGGCCTGATCATAACGCGCGCCGGCCTCGGCACGTTCGTTGCCGACCTCGACGCACGCACCATTGAGGCCGTCAAGTCAGGAGTGGTCGCGTCGCACCTTGGCGCGGCGGTCCGGGTAGGCCGCGAACTCGGTCTTGCTGATGAGCAGATCTCGCGCCTGTTCGCACAGGCGCTCGCAAGGAGTGAACCAGATGAACGATAACGCACTCGAGCTGCGCATGGTGAACAAGTCCTACCCCGGGTTCTCGTTGAGGGATGTGTCACTGGAGCTGCCGCGCGGCTACATTATGGGCCTCGTGGGGCCTAACGGTGCCGGCAAGACCACCACTATCAGGCTGATCATGAACCTGGCCAGGCCGGAGTCGGGCACGATCAGGGTTCTCGGAGCCGAGATGACCGGCAACGCTGTCGACTTGAAGCGCAGGATCGGCTATGTTCCTGAGAACCACGAGTTCTACTCCGGGGTGACGACGGAATGGACAGCCAGCTTCGTAAAGCGCCTCTACCCCACCTGGAACGACCGGAAGTTTCGGGAACTACTCGACAAGTACGGGGTCGACGCATCCAAGAAGACTGACGTTCTATCGAAGGGTACCCGCGCGAAGCTCGCCATGGCCATCGCCCTGGCGCACGAGCCTGAGCTGCTCATCCTAGACGAACCCACCAGCGGACTGGACCCGGTGGTCAGGCGCGAGCTGCTGACAGATCTGCTCGAGTTCGTAAAGGACGGCGACAGGTCAGTGCTGTTTTCCACACACATCACCTCGGACCTGGAGCGCGTCGCCGACTACATCACGTTCCTGATAGACGGCAGAGTCGCGGCCAGCGGGGAACGCGAGTCGCTTCTTGAGGAGGCGAGACTGAGTAACCCCAGCGCATCCATTGAAGACATGCTCTGGACACTCACCAAGGGAGGACAACGCCGCCATGCTTAGTCTGATCTGGAAGGACTTCTACATCAATCGGTCGCAGCTGTTGTGGCCTACGGGTCTGCTACTGGCCGTATCAGTGCTGGGAGTGACAACTGGTTCGTCGGGAGCACTCATGTATCTCAAACCGTTGCTTACGACCTATTCTGCGCTGATAGTGCCTTTCTTCGCCCTGAACTCCGTCACATTGGAGGAGAAGAACCGCACTCTCTCGTTTCTGCGAACACTGCCTATGAGCCCTGATAACATCGTCGCCTCGAAGTTCCTGGCTCCCCTCCTCGCCGGGCTGGTCTGGGCAGGGGCGGCAGCACTAGTGCTAGCAGTGACCTCGCACGGTCTGGGGGAGAACACCCCCGGAAGCGTGTCCGCCCTGCTCATAACGTTGTGCGTAGCGCTCCCGGTGACAGCCATCGAACTCGTGGTGTTCTTCATGTTCGGTGCAGGCGCGTCGCGCGCATCGACCCTCGTCATCTGGGGCGTCGGCTATCTGGCCATCATGGCGGCCAGCTCATTCGGTGTGAACGCGGAGCGAGCATACGAAGTGCTGCTCAACCCGGCTCCGAAGCTAATCGCCCTGGCAGCTGCAGGATCGTCGCTGGTGTATGGCCTCTGCATGCTGCTGGCACAGGCCATCTTCCGCCGTAAAGAGATCTGATACTGAGCAAGCACGGTCAAGAACCGAGGCCCCACAGGAAGTATCCTCTGAGTGCAGCTGAGTGGAGACGGGAGGCAACGCCGTGGAACACCCCGACACGATCAGAGCGGTACAGCGGATGCAGGACTACATGGAGACGCACATCGGCGAACCCATCACCCTTGCCGATCTCGCCCGGGCAGCCGGCTATTCACAATGGCATTCGGCTCGGATCTTCAAGTCGCTGGTGGGCAAATCGCCGTTCGAGTACCTGCGCGCGCTCCGGCTGTCACGCGCAGCGGTGCAGCTGCGCTGCGCCGCCTGCAACGCCGATGCCGACGGAGGTCGTGCCCGTACCCCGAGGGTGATGGACGTGGCGCTCGACTTCGTGTTCGATTCACACGAGGGGTTCACAAGGGCGTTCTCACGGCAGTTCGGTCTCTCTCCCCGGGAGTTCCGCCGCCGCGCGGGCTCCGTGGAGCTGTTCATGCCTCATCGTGTCCGCGACTACTACATCCAGCTGCAGAGAGGGGAGATACAGATGGCAGCGAACCCGGTACCAAAGGCGAAAACCGTGTTTGTGCAGGTTGTGGAGCGCCCCGCGAGGAAAGCCATCATCAAGAGAGGCATCAAAGCCACCCACTACTTCGAATATTGCGAGGAAGTCGGCTGCGACGTGTGGGAGGTTCTGTCAGGCATCGAGCAGGCGCTTCATGAGCCGGCAGGTATGTGGCTGCCACCGTCGATGATCAGGCCCGGAACGTCCAAGTACGTTCAGGGAGTCGAGGTGTCAGCCGACTACAACGGGCCCGTGCCCGACGGATTCGAAGTGATCGAGCTGCCCGCGTGCAAGATCATGGTCTTCCAGGGCGAACCTTTCAAGGATGAGGACTTCAGCGAGGCCATCGGCGACCTGTGGGAGACCATCAACAGATATGACCCGCAGGTGTACGGCTTCGAGTGGGCCGACGACGATGCTCCTAGGTTCCAGCTGGCCCCGTTGGGCTATAGGGGCTACATCGAGGGAAGACCGGTTCGGCAGTGCGCAAGGGCGTAACCACGGCGGGCAGAGCATCAAGCAGCGCTACGAGCTCCTCAAGAAGACGGCGCACACAGGCGCCGTCTTCGCTTATGTGTCGCCGCTCCGTGCACGGTGAGCGCGGGCGTCGTAGCTCTGGCTCGGGCAGGTCCTCGCGTAGCAGGCCTTTGTGCAGGTCTCTTTACGGTGCCATCCGATGATGCTATAATACAGGTTGCATCGCGCGCCTGTAGCTCAGGGGATAGAGCAACGGACTTCTAATCCGTGGG
>DBQN01000012.1 GCA_002305255.1 Firmicutes bacterium UBA1393
AATGTCAACGCACACCGCAACCCCAACAGCATCGTCATCGCTGCAGCGCGTATGAACACGAAACAAAGACCGCACGTAGAACGTGCGGCCAGACATCTGGAGCCCGCGATCGGAATCGAACCGATGACCTCATCCTTACCATGGATGCGCTGCTACCTACTGAGCTACGCGGGCAGGCCCTTGCGGGCAAAATTGGTTGCGGGGGCAGGATTTGAACCTGCGACCTCCGGGTTATGAGCCCGACGAGCTACCGGACTGCTCCACCCCGCGACGAAACCTTATGAACATCTGGAGCGGGAAACGGGGCTCGAACCCGCGACATTCAGCTTGGAAGGCTGACGCTCTACCAACTGAGCTATTCCCGCCCGTCAATGGGCTGGCAAGAAAGGTGGTGGAGAGAGGAGGATTCGAACCTCCGAACCCGTTCGGGAACAGATTTACAGTCTGTCGCCTTTAACCACTCGGCCATCTCTCCACGTCACACCGCAAACATGGAGCCGACGATGGGAATTGAACCCGCAACCTGCTGATTACAAGTCAGCCGCTCTACCATTGAGCTACGTCGGCCCACCAACGTCGGCAGTCAAACGTGCCGTGCAGATATTAAAATACCATGCTGACACTGGCGTGTCAACCACGAAATCCGCCAGCATTGCGGCTTAACTCGTACATGACTATGGCCGCTGCGGTTGCTGCGTTCAGTGATTCGACCTGCCTGGCCATGGGGACGTGCACCGCACCGGCACACTGCCTGAGGCACTCGGAGGACACGCCATGGGCCTCCGACCCAATCACCACAAGCGCCCTGGGAGGTTCCCCAGACGCTGAGGATGAAGTGTCAGCTACACCCGCTGACGGAGGCCAGCGCAATTCGTCTACACGAGTGCTGCCCGCGGGGTCGACATGAGTGGCGAACGCTGTCCACCCGCGCCCGGCCGCCCAGGCCATGAGCCGGGGAAGGCTGGCCTCTCGTGCCACGGGGATTCGAAACACTGCCCCCATGGAAGCCCTGACTACCTTGGGGTTGGCAGGATCGGCACTGCCGGCGCCAGCGATAACAGCCTCGGCACCCAGTGCAGCCGCGGTGCGCACAATCGTTCCCACGTTGCCCGGATCCTGAAGGCCGTCTAGCAGCACCACGAAACTGGCCCGTTGAGTGTGCCGCTCTACCTGTTCAAGCACTTCGCGCCCTGTGCGGGGAGACCACCCGGCCAGCGCGAACAGCCCCTGCGGGTTCACCGTTGCTCCCATACTGTGCCCGACCCTGTCAGACACCAGGTAGACGGAGCTGCCGGCGCGACGCGCGGTCTCGACAATGCTGCGAATGTCGCCATCGGCCAGAGCCATGTCGGTGACGTATACCGCCGACAGTCTCAAGCCAGCAGCCAGGGCATCCCCAACCAGTCTCACGCCTTCCAGCGCAACCTGGCCGGGAATGCCCTTGGCGACACACTCTCGGTATTCGCGCACTCTGGGGTTGCTCGTGCTCTGAATGACCTCTTGCGTGGCGCTTGCCACACCGATCACCCCATTCGCATGCGCCCTGCTAATTCGCTGCCTTTACGACATCAACGAGCTGGGTGAAGGCTGCCGCATCGCGCACAGCGAGGTCGGCCAGCATCTTGCGGTTGATCTCGATTCCCGCCTTCTTGAGCCCGGAGATGAGCCTGCTGTATGACATGCCATTGAGCCTGGCAGCGGCGTTGATCCTGGCGATCCACAGGCGCCTGAAGTCGCGCTTCTTGGTGCGGCGATGCATATACGAGTATGTCATCGCGTGCAGGAGCGCCTGGTTGGCACGCTTCCACGAGATGCGATTGACGCCGGTGTATCCCTTGGCTAGCCTGAGAGTCTTAGTATGACGGCGCCTCGTGATGAGGCCGCTCTTCACTCTTGCCATTAGAATTCATCTCCCTTTGGTCTTATCAAACCGAAGCGCTACTTGTACGGAATCAGCTGGCGGACGACTTTCTGATCGGATGCGTTCATCACGTCGGCCTTCCTCATGTTCCGCTTGCGCTTGGGAGTCTTCTTCTCAAGAATGTGCCTGCGGCCGGCCTTGTTCTTCACGATCAACCCGTTGCCAGTGACGCGGAATCTCTTTGCCGACGCCCTGTGCGTCTTCATCTTGGGCATTTGATGAGCCTCCCTATTCCTGCTTCGGGGCGAGGATCATGATCATGCTCCTGCCCTCGACCTTCGGTTCACGTTCTATGCTTGAAACAGCGCTCAGTGCCTGGGCCATTTCCAGCAGGAGCTTGCGCGCGATGTCGGCATGAACGATCTCGCGCCCGCGGAACCTGACAGACGCCTTCACTTTGTCACCGTCATCCAGGAACTTCTCCGCGTTCTTGACCTTGACGCTGAAGTCATGGTCCTCAATCTTCGGAGTCATGCGCACTTCCTTGATTGTCACGATGTGCTGCTTCTTCCTGGCCTCGCGGTCGCGCTTGCTTTGCTCGTACTTGAACCTGCCATAGTCCATGATCCGGCAGACTGGCGGTCGGGCTGTCGGCGCCACCTCCACGAGATCGAGGTTCTTATCCAAAGCTAGCCGGAGAGCGTCTCTCAATGCCATTATGCCCAGCTGCTCCCCGTTGTCATCGACGACACGGACCTCTCTCGCTCTGATCTCCTCGTTGATGTACAGCTCCTTGCTGATAGCCTGTCACCCCCAAATATGTGTTGCGCCCTGCGACGACCGATGGCCATCGGCCGCTTCAAGGGCATGTACCCAAAACGCAAAAAGCGGGTGGTGATCCACCCGCCCTGACCAACGCATAGAGGCGCAGCTCACTCTCCCGGCCTAGCACGGAAGGAGCCGCATCTTGCTGCGCGTGAACCGGCCTGACTGCCGCACCAGCTGCGGTGCAGCGTCGGACGGTGAGAAGCGGATGGCTTCTGCTTGGAACCACGCTTGATTTTGCGTTTCATACTATATCATGGCTCGGCATGTCGGTCAACTCAGGCTCTCCGACTTGTGCACATTCGCGCCACCGCGCGCTCAGCCCAATCGCCGGCTATAGCACACCATTGCCTGCACTTTGCGGAAGCCCTCCGACAGGTAGAGGCCTATGGCCCTCTCGTTCTCGCCGTTCACCGACAACCACGAGTTCTCGAACCCGGCCTGCCGGGCGGCCGCCACAGCTGCTCTGAGCAGCAGCCTCCCAAAGCCGCGGCCCTGCCAGCCGCCTCTCACGGCTATGGGGCCGATCTGTGCCACGTGTTCGCCGTCATCGGTGAACCTGCGCACCTCCACCAGGCCGATCGGAACGGCCGAGCTACCCTCGCACCACAGCATCAACCGGCCCTCGCCCTCGGGCATCGAATCCTCGGCGAACGCAGTCTCTGCCACCGCCTCGGGAACAAGGTGTGTGTGCCCTGCGAGGTGCGCGAAAGCGTCATTCACAATATCGCACCAGGCCTGTTCGTCTTCACCATGCCTCAATGGTCTCAAGAAGAAACCAGCTGGCAGCTCCGGCATGCCCACGCTGGTATTCGATGCCCTCAATCCGTATGAGACCCGCTCAACAGCGAAGCCGAGTTGCTCAAGGATGGCCCGCACAGGCGTGGCCGTTTCGGGCACGAACAGATACATCTCCCGACCGCGAACGCCCGCCGCGGTGCCCTCGGTGGCGGCCGCCAGCGCATCGAGCATCGCCCGGTAACGTTCGACGTCCGGCTCGGTACAGTGGAGGATTCGGAATCTCCCGCGACCCGGGGCGCACACCCTGGGCGATAGCATGGCCGACGCCGCACCAACCACGCTCCCGTCGAGAGAGAGGAGAACCACCGACGGGTTCTCCTCCCCCAGCTCGTCCTCAATGGGTTTGAGGTCGGCATCGCCAGTGTATGAGTCGTCATGCTCGGCACCGTGGCGCCGGCAGTAATCGAGGAAAGCCGGCAGCAGCTCACGGGTGACCGGAGTGACGCACACTTGGCCGCTCTCCTGGCCGTCCACCGGGCCTAGACCTCCTCGCACGACCGTGAGTCGATGAGCCCCTGCACAATGCCGGCGAACTGCTCGAGCGGCATCGACCCCATGTCGCCGCCGCGCCTTGCCCTCACCGACACTGCGCCCTGCTCCTGCTCCTTATCGCCTACGATCACCATGTAGGGCACCTGCTCAAGCTGGGCCTCGCGGATCTTGTAGCCGATCTTCTCGTCGCGCACATCGAGCTCGACTCTGAACCCTCTGGCCAGCAGGTCAGCGGCGACCTTCCTGGCGTAGTCTACATGTCGCTCGCCGATGGAGAGTACCTGGGCCTGCACCGGTGCGATCCACACAGGAAATGCTCCTGCATACTGCTCGATCAGGCAGCCGATGAACCTCTCCATGGAGCCGAGCACCACTCTGTGGATCATGACCGCGCGATGCTTCTCACCGTCGGAACCGATGTAGTTGACATCGAACCTCTCAGGCAAGTTGAAGTCCACCTGGATCGTCGGTCCCTGCCACATCCTGCCCAGGGCGTCTTTGAGCTTGATGTCGATCTTCGGCCCGTAGAACACGCCCTCGCCCGGATCGACGTGGTAGGCCAGTCCGTGGTCCTCAAGCGCTCCCTTGAGTGCCGCCGTCGCGCGCTCCCAGTTCTCGTCGGAGCCGACTGACTTTTCCGGCCTGGTAGATAGGAATATCTCGTACTCCTCGAACCCGAAGCTCTTCAGCATGAAGATCGCAAAGTCGATGACCCCGGTGATCTCCTCGTGGAGCTGCTCCGGCGTGCAGAACAGGTGCGCGTCGTCCTGGGTGAAGCCCCTTACCCTTAGGAGACCGTGCAGCACGCCCGACCGCTCGTAGCGGTACACCGTGCCCAGCTCGCAATAGCGTATCGGCATCTCCCTGTAGCTGTGCGAGCGAGACTGGTATACCAGGATATGGCCGGGGCAGTTCATCGGCTTGAGCACGTACTCCTTCTCATCGATGTTGAGGAAGTACATGTTGTCCCTGTAGTAGCCGTTGTGCCCAGAGATATCCCACAACGTCGACTCGGCTATGTGCGGGGTGATGACGTACTTGTATCCCCTCTTCGCGTGCTCCTCGCGCCAGAACTGCTCGACTGCGGTGCGCAGAGCCGCGCCCTTCTCGTGGTAGAAGATGAGGCCTGCGCCGGCTTCATCATGGACGCTGAACAGGTCGAGTTCGCGCCCGAGCTTGCGGTGGTCGCGCCTCGCCGCCTCCTCCAGCATCTTCAGGTACTCGTCGAGCTCAGCCTTAGTGGGGAAGGCCGTGCCGTAAATGCGTGAGAGCATCGGCCGCTTCTCATCGCCCCTCCAGTAGGCGCCTGCCACGTTCAGCAGCTTGAATGCTTTGAGCATCCCGGTGCGCGGAAGGTGCGGCCCGCGACACAAGTCACTGAACTCACCTTGATGGTAGAAGCTGACGTAGTCGTCGGGCAGATCCTCAACGAGCTCGGCCTTGAACACCTCACCGGCAGCGGCGAGCTTCGCGATGGCCTCCTCGCGCGGCACCTCCTCCCTCACCAGGGGCAGGTTCTCGGCCACGATCTTGCGCATCTCCTTCTCGATGGCCTCGAGATCCTCAGGGGTGAAGGAGCCTTCCTTATCGAAGTCGTAGTAGAACCCTGTGGCGATAGACGGACCAATCGCCATGTGTACGCCGGGGAAGAGACGTCGCACGGCCTGCGCCATCACGTGAGCCGCGGTATGTCGCAGCGCGTCGAGACTGCGCTCATCGCCCTCCTCCAGAATGGTCAGATCGCAGTCGGATTCGATCTTGTGCTGTAAGTCATGGATTCCACCGTCA
This sequence comes from Firmicutes bacterium UBA1393, assembly GCA_002305255.1. Taxonomy (GTDB): domain Bacteria; phylum Bacillota; class DTU025; order DTU025; family DTU025; genus UBA1393. The sequence goes on from DBQN01000012.1 coordinate 5,768, forward strand.
ACTATGCCCAGCACCGCGCGAGACGCCAGACGCCGGCTGATCATCGCCGCGACCTCGCCCACGGTAGTGCCTGCACACACCTCTATCGCCGAGCCATCGGGCAGCGTGACCTTTACCTTCCTGCAGTCGGAATCGATCTGTTCCATGAGTCGTTCTCCTTTCTGAAGACATTGATGGTGCTGGGGCGGCAAATAAAGAAGCCCGCCCCGGAATTGCTTCTCGGGACGGGCATAATCTTCAAGCCCGCGGTTCCACCCGTATTGGCGCCTGCGCACCCTCTCGTAAGCCATGTAACGGTGGCTAACCGCCCCGCATACTGCAGCCCGTTGCACACGGGACCGGTTCAGCAAGGCGCTCAGAGGGGGTTTTCTGCGGCCCTCGCCCGGCGCGCTCGCACCATGCGCGCACCGTCTCTTAGGCTCAGCTTCCGCATACTCGTCCTCGTCATCGCGGATTACTGCTATCTTAGCCCCCGAACACTCCGGTGTCAACACAAACTCGAG
>DBQN01000056.1:0-822 GCA_002305255.1 Firmicutes bacterium UBA1393
CTGGCGTTGTGGGGCGAGCGACGACGCGGTTGGCCGCCTGAACCGTCGCGCGCTCCGGCGCGGAACATCCGACGCCCACGGTGCCATCGGTGGGCCCGAGAGGAGATGACTCCATGCTTCGGTACATCTTGTGGTTCGTTGCCGTAGTCGGCGCCATCATGGTGGTGGCTCTCCTTCGTGACCTGGCATTGCTCAGGGCAGTCAGGAACGTCAGCATAGAGGCGCTCGATTTCACAAAGCTCAGGGACGGGGAGTACGCCGGCGAGTACATCGCCGGAAGGCACTCGAACAAGGTCAAGGCGACGGTCGAATCAGGGAGAGTCACGGGAATCGACATCGTGCAGGAAGCACAGTACGGAGCCGACGTGCAGAGACAGGTCATCAGTAGGGTGGTCGAGACTCAGTCGCTTCAGGTGGATACCGTGAGCGGGGCGACTGTAACAACGAGGGCAGCACTAAAGGCCATTGAGAACGCGCTTTCGGCGGCGAGGTGAAGGGTTAAGGCATGTCTGACCTCGAGCGGATCTACGCAGGCCTGCTGGGCAAGGCCATAGGTGTGCGGCTCGGTGCGCCGCTTGAGGTGGGCTTCGACGGTCCTGACCACATTGCGCGCACCTACGGCGAGATACGCGGATACGTGAACACCTACTCCAACTTTGCCGCAGACGATGACACCAATGGACTGGTATTCCTCACCCGCGACGCGCGCCTCTCCGGTCGCCGTCCGTGCCACGTGACGCCTGACGATGTGGCGCAGGCATGGCTCAACTACACCCGCGATGGCCACGGCATGTTCTGGTGGGGCGGGTACGGCGTGTTCTC
>DBQN01000056.1:886-2938 GCA_002305255.1 Firmicutes bacterium UBA1393
CCTCGCGACCCCGCGGCAGCAGCCGACTGCGCTGAAGCGGCGGCTTCCGTCTCTCATGACGGTGAGGGAATCAACGGGGCACGGTTCATCGCGGCGTGCGTAGCCCGAGCATTTGATGAGACCGATGTTCCCGGCATCATCGGCGCCGGGCTGGGGGTGATCCCGCAACACTCAGCCTACGCACGGGTTGTGCGAGACGTGGTGCAGATGCACCGTCTACATCCGGCGGACTTCCGTGTATGCCTCGACTTCCTCCGGCGCGAGCACGGATACGACCGGTACGGAGGCGCTGTGCCCATCGTGCCCAATGCCGGCGTGGTCGTGCTTGCCCTGCTCTACGGAGCCGGCGACTTCTCGAAGACTGTCTGCATCGCCGCCATGTGCGGCTGGGATACCGACTGCAATGCCGGCAACGCCGGCTGCATCGCGGGTGTCAGGTGCGGACTGGGTGGGATCGATCCGAGCTGGCGTGAGCCCATCAACGACGTGCTCATCGGCTCATCAGCCGTGGGCTCGCTGAACATCATCGACATCCCGACGCTGGCAAAGGAGTATGCGGGCCTGCCCAAAGCCGTCGAGCCCACAGATCTCAAGTTCGATTTCGAACTGCCTGGATCGACCCATGGGTTCAGGGTGGCTGGCGCCGCAGGCGCGTGCCGTCTCAGCAATTCGAGCTGGGCTGCGGCAAGCGGAGAACGCAGTCTCATGATAGAGATCTCAGGCGTCGAGCCGGGTGGTGCGGTGCGCGCGTTCTGCAAGCCCTTCTACCGACGAGCCGACTTCGACGACGAGAGGTACGAACCGGCCTTCTCGCCCCTGGTCGTGCCCGGGCAGACAGTGCGGGCAAGCGTGATGGCGGCGGCGCCGGCCTGCGTGCATGCCTGTGTCTACGCTCGAGATACAGTCTCCCATGAGATAATGCGTGGCCCCGCCGTGGTCCTCGAGGGAGGGCGCTGGGCTGAGCTGGTGTTCACCATCCCGAGTTCGGGTGGAAGTGCCGTGGATGAGGTAGGGGTGGAACTGACGGGCCCTGACGGCATTGGTGCCGGCGTGGCGTTCATAGACGATTTCGAGGTTGGGGGCGGTGCCGACTATCGAATAGACCTCTCCCGTGAAGAGAACGAATGGGGAGGGGTCACGCAGTTCACAACAAGCGGAGGGCAGTGGAGCTGCGACCAGGTCGCCGGCCAGATGCGCGCCGTGAGTGACGGAAGGTGCGAGGCGTTCACGGGCCCGCACTACATGCGTGACATGGCGGTAGAGGCCACGGTGACACCGGTGGAGGGAACTAGCCACAACCTCAATGTCCGAGTGCAGGGCTGTTCGCGCAGCTATGCGGCGGGGCTGGCTGGCCTGGGGCGGGTGGCTCTGTTCAAGAACGACGGTGGCTACCGGCGGGTTGCCGAGCGATCGTTCGCCTGGAAGCCGGGGCGAAGTTACCGGATGAGGGCCGAGGCTGAGGGCAGGACGATCAGACTGTGGGTCGACGGCGTCATGCTCATCGAATGGTGCGACGATGGAGAACGGGTTCACGGGCATGGGTGTGTTGGCCTCTCGATGCTTGAGGCGGGGCAGACGCTGTACAGAGACATCGTCGTCTTGTCGCGCGTGAATTCTGTCACATGATCAGGCAGGGATTTGAGTTTCTGGGCAGAACCTCCGCATATGTATACTCGAACCGCGAGGCGGGTTTGCCCGGCTAGGCTGTGATAGTTGGGCGAAGGGAGGCGAATGGTGGACACGCCGCCGCACTGGCTCGAGTTCTGAAAAGAGGAGGTTCGACGGTATGCAGATTCGTGCAGCTAGGAAGGTCTCACTGGTGATGGCCTTGATCGCATCCGTGATGATGATCTGGTCATTCTCAGCTCAGGCATGCACATCCATCAACGTTACGCCTGGTGCAATGGTGGACGGCTCGGCTATCGTAACTCACGCCAACGACTGTGGCAACTGCTCGCATGAGATCTACAAGGTACCCGCCAAGGACTGGCCCGAGGGCAGCATGTGGGAGATCGTCACTCTGCCCCAGTACACAGATGGATATCAGAGACA
>DBQN01000056.1:2995-17596 GCA_002305255.1 Firmicutes bacterium UBA1393
GGCCGCAGAGATTTCCGCAATACCAACGGCTGGCTTGAACTTGTGCACCTGACCATGCTCGCCGTGGAGCGCGGCGAATCGGCTCGCCACGCCATCCAGGTGATCGGCGATATCGCTGTGAAGTACGGATACGCTGACTCAGGCGAGATGCTGTCAGTGGCCGACCCCAACGAAGTGTGGGTGTTCGAGATCGTAGGCCCCGGCCCCCTGTGGGAGCAGGGATCGGATGAACCCGGCGCGTTCTGGATTGCGCAGCGCGTGCCCGACGGAGAGGTCGCGGTGTCGGCCAACTCGTCGGTCATTCGCGAAGTGGACTTCGATGACCACGAGAACTTCATGTATGGCCCTGGGATCCTTGAGTTCGCCATCGAGCACGGCTGGTACGATCCGGCCAGCGGCGAGCAGTTCAACTGGAGGAAGCACTTCTGCTCCGGTATGAGGGATGACTACAGCGCCAAGCGCGTGTGGAGAGTGTTCTCCCTCGTAGCGCCGTCACTCGCTGATACGCTGGTCGAGTCAGACCTCCCGTTCTCCGTGCCAGTGGATGAGAAGATCTCCGTTGCCGACGTGTTCCGTATGCATCGTGACCACTATGAGGGTTCCAAGTACGACGGCAGCACTTCGCTCACTGCCGGCCCGTGGAACAACCCCAGGCGCATAGAGAGCTACACCTTCAAGGTTGGCGACGTCACGTATGAGTGGCACCGGGCCATTTCCCTAACCAGATGTGAGCATGTGTGCGTCGGTCAGGTGCGTGGCTGGCTGCCCAACGAAGTCGGCGGAGTGCTGTGGTATGCAGGCGCGGCTGCAGACTCCTCGTGCTACATCCCGTTCTACGTCGGCGTTGACTATGTGTCGGATGTCATGAACACCAAAGCGGGATCGAGGATGGACTTCACACGCGACTCGTACTGGTGGGCCATGTCGGCGATCATGAACTACGTTGACCTCAAGTGGTCTTACATGATCAAAGACGTGAACGCACTTCAGCAGGAGTATGAAGACCGTCAGTTCCAGGTCATGAAGGGCGTCGACGCTGCTGCTACGACGTTGTTCGCGACTAACCCGGAGCTCGCGCGCACGTTCCTTGCCGACTACTGCCACATGAACGCGGTGGAAGTCAGAGATGCGTGGTGGGGGCTGCTGGATTACCTGATCTGGAAGTACGACTCGGGCAGGATCATCGAGGACGGCAAGATAAAGACGCTCGGATATCCCGCCGAGTGGCTGGAGAGAGTCATCCAGCTCGACGAGCCTGACCACATGCTGAAGCCGTAACGTCGCGCTCTAAACCGGATAGCTTGCAGCCCGGCTCCCCTCCAGATGTGGGGTGCCGGGCTTATACTATGCGTCGATGTGTTCAGAGTGGACCACTGGATGGAAGGAGTATCCTCGTTCTAGTCGAATTGTATCTACTTGAACTGTGAACTCATCTGGCGAAGGAGTGGAGCTCTATGATAACCAGATCTTCAGTACGTACGCGGATCGTCAGGCTTCTGGCGATGGCCCTCATAGCCGTAGTTGCTGTGTGCGCGTATCCAGTGGCAGCGCAGATAGACAACGCGTTGACAGTGGCTGTGCTCAACTTCGACATGGCCAATGTGCGCCAGTGGTGGACCTGGTCATGGGACGTGTCAGACGGCATCGCGGGACTAGTGGCAGAGGCCCTTGTGGGCAAGGGCAACTACAAGGTGCTCGAGCGCGAGCAGCTCAAGGCCATACTGGCCGAGCAGGACTTCGGCGCGTCGGGCAGGGTGGACGAATCTAAGGCCGTCGAGATCGGAAAGCTTCTCGGCGCCAGGTTGCTCATATTCGGAACCGTGAACGAGTTTGACTATGCATCCACCGGAGGCATCAAGATCCTCGGCGTCACGCTCTCCGGCTCCAAGGCCGTGACCAGCCTGAGCGGCAGGATCGTGGACGCGCTCACCGGTGAGATTCTCGGCTCGGTAACAGGTAGCGCCGAGGAGAAGGGCACGAGCTTCTCCCTGAACACCTATATGGGGCTGTCCTTCTCGGCCAAGGAATTCAAGAACAGCACCGTCGGCAAGTCGGTTGACGCAGCCATCGACTCCTTCGCCAGCGCCGCAGCGGCGAAGATCGAGGAAGTCAGTGGCAAGCTCGCGGCGGCCGCACAGCGGCAGTCCATCACCGGAGTGGTGCTTGCGGTGATACCCGACGGAGTGATCATCAACCTCGGATCATCGGCCGGCGTGTTGAAAGGCCAGTATTTCGACGTGTTCAGGCTGACCTACGTGCCCGGCCTGATGGATCCCGTGCGTATTCCCGTGGGAACGCTCAAGATCATCAGCTCTGATCCCAACGCAGCTGTTGGGCAGATGGAGCCCGGAGCGTCGTCGCCTGTTCAGGTGGGAGACGTGGTGACGCCGAGGTAGGGTCGCCGCGGTTGTCGTGAATACCGAACGAGGAGGGATACGCCCCGCGGGGCATATCCCTCCTCTTCAAATTGCCGATGGTCTCACTGGTTGTCATCCATCGACGCCACGAGTTCAGGTGGGCCTTTGTCTCCCATCCTGTAAACAGCCTCGTATTCGATGCCGGCAGCCTCGAGCCTCGCGCACAGCGCAGTCGCATCAAGACCCGCGATCTCCGCGCACAGCCCGCAGCTGGAGCTGAGCCTTCGGGGCACGGGCATTAGGCGAACTCCCACGCCGTCGGTGCCGAGCACGTTCTCGCACTTCAGGGCCTGATGAACTGTGGCGAACGTCACTATAAGGCTCACCGCGCGCCTCCCACCGTAATTCTGACGATAAAGCATTCCTCGTCGAGGTCATCCTCATAATCGCTCTGTCGTGTGCGGGCGTCAGGCACCGCGGTCTTGACCTGGCACCCCCGGGAAGCCGCGAAACGCGTGACGTTCTCGCGGGCGACGACGTTGTCTACCAGCACTTCAATGACGTCCCCGGCCGATGCGGCCAGGATGGCCTTCTGCGCAAGCATCACCGGTTGCGGGCAAGAGAGTCCTCTGGCGTCGATCTGGGTATTACGCGGCACGTCTGTTGCCCCCTTCCTCAGCACGTGGCAGGCCTAAGTAACCGATGGTCAGCGCGATGGCGTAACCGATGGCCACGGCCCATTTGCCGTTCACAGGAACGCCTGCGGCTGATGCCGCGGTGCCGAAGTTGTGGGCGAAGGCCGCGCCTGCCAGCATTCCGAGTACTGTGATGGCGGCATCGGTGTCACCCTCACCCGACAGGATGCACTGCCTCAGCGGGCAGCCGCCGAGCAGCGTGGCGCCGAGGCCCACGAGCCCCATGCCGAGGAAGTTCCACAGGCCGTCGGTGTGTGCGATGGGCTGGCCTTCAAACCCCAGCTTGAAGTTGCCGCCTATGATGTTGAGCACGAGAGCGACTGCGATGATGGCGAGCGACCCGACGAGCAGGTGCGGACTCTTGATGAGGAACATATCTCTGATGCCGCCGGCCATGCAAAGGCGAGAACGCTGTGCGATGATTCCGACGACGAGCCCGGCGCCAAGCGACATGAGAAGAGGCGCGTGCATGGAGCCAGGTCCCGACTGACTGAAGAACACGAAGGCGGGAGCGGCGACGGCCAGCACAACGATGGTGACTGCCAGACCGGGCATTACCGCACCATTCAGTCTGGGTTGCTTCGTGCTGCGCCCAAGTGAGAAGCCTTTACGCAGGAACACGACGCCTACTAACACTCCAGCCGCGAATCCAAACAGTCCAACCAGGGCGTTGAGGTCGCCCGCCGCGAGCCTCAGCACCATCCTGAGCGGGCAGCCCAGGAACACAAGGGCTCCGATGATCATCAGAAAGCCCAGTACGAAGCGGATGATCGGCGACGATCCGCCTCTGGAACGGAACTCACCTGTGATTGAAGACACAATCGTGGCTCCAAGAATGAAGCCCGGCACCTCAGGGCGCAGATACTGTACTGCGGCTGCGCGGTGTAGTCCGAGACCGCCGGCGATGTCACGAATGAAGCACGCCACGCAGACGCCCATGCTCGCGGGATTGCCCATGCGCATGAGGAGAATGCTGAGTGCTCCGATCACGAGTCCGGAAACGATGATTAGTCCTGAACGCTTCACTCTGATCCCTCCACCTGAACTCTGCCATCAATGATATGCCCTGTCCAGCGAGGCCACCAATACCATTCATTAATGCAGCCAATGCAGTGCATTGGAAAGGCAAATAACACATTGACTGGCCTGCCACGACGTGGGAGACTGGTGAGGGGGTGTGCCGTGAATGGAGCTCCGACAGCTTTCGATATTCCTCAGCACCGCCAGGCATGGCAGCGTCACCGACGCGGCCAAGGCCCTGTTCGTGTCGCAGCCCACGGTGAGCCTGCAGATCGCCGCCCTTGAGAAGGAACTGGGCGTGGTGCTCTTCGACCGCCAGAGCAGGGGAGTGGAACTGACCGAAGCCGGGCGGATCCTGAAGCGATACGCCGATGACATCCTTAGCCTTGCCGACATGGCTGCTCAGGCCATGGGGCGCTACAGCGCCGAGGTGACCGGTATCGTGCGTGCTGCCGCAAGCAGCGTTCCAGCTGACTACGTGCTCCCGGCGGCAGCGGCGGAGTTTCTCAGTGCCCACCCAAGTGTCATGTTGGAGCTGAAGAGAGCGTCCTCGTTCGACGTGGTTCAACAGGTACTCAACTACGATGTTGAACTCGGTTTCGTCGGGTCTTTGGCGCACAGTTCTGAGCTGGATGCTGTGCCCCTGTTGGAGGACGAGATCATCATCATCTCGGCTCCGTGCGGCGATTCCACGGCATGGACCGACCCCGTCGACCTCGACACCGTGCTCGAGCAGCCCATGCTCTGCCGTGAGCTGGGATCAGGCACGCAGAAGACGTTTGAGGACGCCCTGGCCGCAGCAGGTGTTGATGCGGAAACGCTGCGGGTGAGGGCGAGGTTTGAGAGTCCGGAGGCGCTCAAGGCCGCCGTGGCGTGCGGTGCCGGGATTGCGGCCATCTCAGCCCTGGCGGCGGCGACCGACGTGGCTCAAGGTAGGTTGCTCGCGTTCCGCATCAAGGGGTTCGACATGCGGCGCCGATTCCATATGATATCCCACAGGCGAAAGGTGCTTTCACCTGCAACCGCGGCGTTCAGGCAGCACATCGTCGATAAGTTCGCACTGGCCGCAGAGGCTGCAAAGGTAGTGAAACAGGAATGAACTCGACCATCGCCGGCGCCCCGGGGCGCCAGGTGTATCTTGACCACGCGGCAACGTCACGTCCGAAGCCCCTCGGTGTGGTGCAGGCCATGGACAACTACATGCGCGAGATGTGCACCAGCCCGGGCAGGGGTGGCTATCGACTCAGCCTTGACGCAGGCAGGTTGGTGTTCAAGGCCAGAGCTGCGCTGAAGCGGCTGTTCAACGCACCCTCAGAGGAGAGCGTCGTCTTCACACTGAACGTGACGCACGCGCTGAACATGGCCATCCTGGGGCTCGTCAGGCCGGGTGACCACGTGGTAACCACGAGTGTAGAACACAACTCTGTGATCAGGCCACTCAGGCAGATGCAGATTGAGCACGGGATAGAGCTGACGATCGTCAAGTGTGACCGCCGGGGCATGCTCGACCCTGCCGATCTAGCAAGGGCCGTCAAGCCCGACACCAGGGCTGTAGTCATGACTCATGCATCGAACGTGCTCGGCTCGGTGTTGCCGGTCGTAGAGGCAGGAAGAATAGCCCACGAGGCAGGCGCTTTCTTCATTCTAGACACTGCGCAAACCGCCGGAGTGCTCGACATCGACTTCGCCGACACCGGCGCAGATGTGCTGGCGTTCACGGGGCACAAGTCCCTGATGGGCCCCCCTGGAACCGGCGGGTTCATCGCCGGCCCTCAGGTGGCCAGGCTCATGAAGCCGCTGCTCACCGGAGGTACAGGAAGCAGGTCGCATCTGGAAACCCAGCCGGAGGAGATGCCCGACAAGTTCGAAGCAGGCACCATGAATACCGTGGGCATTGCGGGGCTCGGTGCAGCGGTGGAGTTCGTCGCTTCCACCGGCGTGGGCAATATTCGCGAGCATGAGCTGGCACTCGCCGCCGCCTTCATCGAGGGCGCCCAGGCTATCGACGGTGTGATTGTTTACGGGCCGGGGCCGCATGACGCGCGGGTGCCTACGGTATCCGTGGGCCTGGCAGGGCGTGACCTCGCCCGGGTAGCCCATCAGCTAGACGCCGACTACGGCGTAATGGTGCGGCCGGGGCTGCACTGTTCGCCCCTGGCCCATCAGACAGCCGGCACGTTCCCCGACGGCACGCTGAGATTCAGTTTCGGCTATTTCAACACCCGAGATGAAGTGGACTACGCTCTCAACGCTCTCGCGACGGTGGCCATGTCGTCAGACGAGTAGCGCTGATCACAGGGAAGCATGAGGATGCGCCTGGCCAGGCTCGCGCTCACCGGAAAGGCCTCCGCGGGCACCTCGGGTGGCAGATCCCAGTAGACCTCGGCCTGCACGCCCATGGATGCGAGGCGTGCCACAGCCTTATCGCGTTCGTCAACCAGAACCGGGCAGCCCAACGGCACCGCATCAGGAGGCAGCTCGGGTCTTATGAGGTGGAGACTGACACCGGGCTTCCCTGCCCGCAAGTTGTCTATGAGGGCCACATAGTTGGCACGCCTGGCACGCCTTGTGAGCTCGACATCGATGCGGCGCAGTATCGAGCGCGAGACTGGAGACATGGCACCCATCGGGCTGAACGTGCGGTCAAGGGCCACTTCAGCCTGGGCAAACAGCATCGCGTAGTCAGCAGGCCTGCCGAATCCATCTGAGACATGCGCGGCCTTCAGCAGCATTGCCTGGGCACGCGCTGAGTAGAACGCATCGTGCTTCCACTCGCCCGGCTCAATGGCGGGCACAGAGCCGTCCATCCACAACACCACCGCGCCGTCCACCACCGGCAGACTCTTCCTCAGGCTCATCACGCACACATCGAAGGCACTCCCGCGGCTGATCGAAGTGACTGCTTCGCCCTGCGTGTCCGCCGCCGTTCGCGCCTTCGTTCCAGCCGTGGGCGGCGCGCACAGCGCGTTGTGTGTCGCGTCGTACATCACAGCTGCCCCTGCCATCCGCAGTTGTGCCGCGGCCTCCAGCACCTCAGGCTGTTCCGGAAAGCCGAAGTAGTTGCACACCAGCACTAACAGATCGTCGCCTGCAACCGCGGCCGGTGCTGCCGCCGCGGTTGCCGCCCCGGCTGCTGCGGCGCGCAGCATGTCATCGGCGTCAATGGTGAGGTCGGGATTGACTGCGTAGAAGCTCACCTCAGCGCCCATGCGCGTGAGTGGAGTGAGCATGGAGTAGCACAGGTATGATGGCGCCAGAACCCTGCGCAATGAAGGGCGCCTCTTCTTGAGGTTCAGCCACACGTTGGCATATGCAGCGCGGCCTGATGAGAGCAGGCTCAAGTGACAATGCGAAGCGCAGGCATCGAGAAAGTCCAGGTAGGATGCCCCGCCCGGTTCGACGCAGCCAGTGTTTGAGAAGTAGAAATCGCCGCCTATGCTGATCATGCCAACATTATAGACCATCAGCCCGCCCAAAAGGGGCAGAATACCGACGGGACCAGAACGGTCCACACCAACACGGCTCGGAGCCTGGAGCGGAGGTTGTTTAACATGCCATCATTCGTTCCGGCAAGAGTGCTTGTTTCACGACAAGCTCTGGATTACCCCCTGGGCAAGCAGCTTACTGAGACGTTCAGGCGCACAGGCACTCCAGTCACCACGTACGATCGCCGCGTGCCTACGGCGCCGGGTGATGACTTCCGCGAGAAGTATCTCTGCTCGAAGCGCACGCTTGTAGTGATGGTGAGAGACAGGCGTGAGTTCCAGACGTGCAAGCCCTCTGCTCACTACCAGTTGCCGCTGGTGTCAGGTTGCCCGGGACTGTGCCAGTACTGCTACCTCAACACCAACCTGGGCCACGCGCCTCACATCAGGGTGTATGTCAACGTAGACGAGATACTGGCTCAAGCAGAAGGATATGTGCGAGCCAGGCTTCCGGAGCCTACCGTGTTCGAAGGCGCAGCGACATCTGACCCGATCTCTGTTGAGTCATACACCAACTCCATGGCCAGGGCGACTGGGTTCTTCGCTCGCGTCGAGGGTGCATCCTTTCGGTTCGTGACCAAGTACACGGATGTCGAAGGCCTGCTCGGAGTGGATCACCGGGGAAAGACAGAGATACGATTCAGCGTGAACTGCAAGAGCATCATAGACGAGTACGAGCGCGGCGTGCCATCCCTTGACCGGCGCTTAAGAGCCGCGATGGCGGTCGCAGATGCAGGCTACCCAATCGGCTTCCTCATCGCTCCCATCTTCGTGTTCGATGGGTGGAGGGAGCACTACGGCGAGCTCATCCAGATGCTCGCCGACGCGCATTCGACAGTGAGCAGAGGCTCAGCGGCTTCAGGACAGCCCCTGACCTTCGAGCTCATAAGCCACAGGTTCACCTCAAGGGCCAAGAACATCATCGTTCAAGTGTACCCGCACACAACGCTTCCCATGGATGAGTCGACGCGCAAGTTGAAGCACGGGCAGTTTGGATATTCCAAGTACGTGTATGACGACAACACCATGAGCGCAGTGAGAGAGTTCTTTCAAACTAGAATTACATCGGCTTTTCCATATGCAAACATATTGTACGCCATATGAATATTGTTGCTACCCCGGGCAGGAAGTCGAAGGAGGACGGAGAATTTGCAGGGATTAATGTCTCCGACGCAAGGCCTAGGTCACACAAACCAGCCGCCGGCGCTCGCGCAGACGGAGATGCCCCGTGAGGCAACACGCCGGGTGTCAGCACGGTCCTTTGCCGAACTGAGACTGGCATAGGTCTACAAGGACTGACCACCGTACTGTGTAATGGTGAACCTCTCCATGCAGGCCTTTGTTAGAGATAAATGAGGAGGACAGTAAGATGACCAGAGCGATCAAGACAAGACTAGCCATCCCAATCCTGCTCGCGGTTGCCCTCGTGATGGTTGCCATGCCTGCCTGGGCATGCACGTCCATTCCAGTCGGCAAGGGTGCATCGGTTGACGGGTCGGTAATGACCACCCACACCGACGACTGCGGCTATTGCGACCCCCGCATTATCTACTATCCCGCCGCAGACTATCCTGAGGGCTCTATGCGCCCGGTATACTCCATAGGTAGCTTCAGGAGCCCTGAAGAGGAAGCCTTCGTGCCTCCCGTGCTGCAGGGTGAGATCCCGCAGGTCAGCCATACTTACGCCTACTTCTTCGGATCCTACGGCATGATCAACGAGAAGCAGCTCGCCCTGGGTGAGACCACCATCGGCAACCGCAGAGAGCTGAGCAATCCTACGGGCATGTTCGATATCGGTGAACTCAGCAGGATCGCGCTTGAGAGATGCACCACGGCCCGCGAGGCCATCGCTCTCATGGGTGCCCTGGCTGAGGAATACGGCTACCGCGACAGCGGTGAGTGCCTCACCGTCGCTGACAAGAACGAGGTGTGGCTCTTCGAGGTTATGGGATCCACTCCCCTCTATCAGAGCGCGGTGTGGGCGGCTCAGCGCGTACCTGACGATCACGTGAGCGTCAGCGCCAACCGTTCAAGGATCGGCGAGATCGACCTTGACAATCCTGACTACTTCATGGCCTCAAAGAACGTGTTTGATCTGGCCATAGAGAATGGCTGGTGGGATCCGGCATCAGGTACGCCCTTCGTGTTCTACGAAGTGTACGCGCCGAAGGACAACGTGTACAACTCCAGGCGTGAGTGGCGCGTGCTGTCGCTGCTGGCTCCGTCGCTCAACCTCGACCCTTGGGCGAAGAGATACCCCTTCTCCGTGAAACCCGACGCCAGAGTATCGGTGGACACCCTCAACCAGATCCAGCGCGACCACTACGAGGGCACCGAGTTCGACCTCACCCAGGGCCTAGCGGCCGGGGCTTTCGGAACGCCTGACAGATGGGCGACGCCCGGCAGCGCCGGCGGAGCGTGGGAGCGCGCGATCTCCATCTTCCGCGCCGCCTACACCTGGACCGCACAGCTCAGGAACTGGCTCCCCGACGAGGTCGGCGGCATCCTGTGGTTCGGCAGCGACTGCGGTCAGGGCACCGTATACGTGCCGATCTACTGCAGCAGCACCAGAGTGCCCTCTTCGTACGCCATCGGCTCTACCGTCGAGTTCGATCCGAACGCGGCATGGTGGGTATTCGACTTCGTGGCGAACTGGGCGAACCTCAAGTACTCCTACATGATCAAGGATATCAAGGCCAAGCAGGCCGAGATCGAGAACCGCCAGTACGCGATCCAGCCCGCCATCGAGATGGCCGCGCTGAACCTCATGGATACCAATCCTGCGCTTGCCCGCGAGTTCCTGACTCAGTACACCTGCTCCAACGCCGACAGCGTTGTTGACGAGTACTGGGAGTTCGCGAAGTGGCTTATCGTGAAATACAACGACGGCTACGACAACGTGCCCAAGGTGGGAGTCTCCGTGGGCTATCCCGCCGACTGGCTCAAGGCAGTAGGCTTCGGCCCGCTACCAGTGCCGTACAAGTAGCCCTGATTCCCCGGGTCGGGCACGGTACGAATCGTACCGTGCCCGGCTCTTTCTCTTGTCAGCATCAGTGCCCACGCCGCAGCCGCCGTCCCTACCGGCGGAATCAGTTCGCCGCAGAGATCAAGCGGTCGGCACCGGGCACACAGCGGTCGTTGCTGCCGATACGCCTGAGTCGCTGCTTCTGCAGCCGCCGCTGCCATCGTCATCGCAATCATACTGCCGCTTTCCCTCACGCCCGAGTTCAGTCCCGCGCCCGAGCTCCTGCTCCTGCCGGCGCTTCTTGTCCCTCGGCCAGCACTCACTGAGCTTGGGAGACGGGGCATTATGCTTCTTCTCGGCGATGGCGCGGTATTCCGCCGCCTTGTCGTGATCCTCGCGGAACATGTAGATGTCGGCCAGCATGGAGTAGGCACGGTCATCGTCAGGCTCGAGTCGTATGCAGTTTCTGAAGCACTCAATGGCGCTGTCGGTATTGCCTTCGACAACTGCATGAAACAGGCCTAGCTTGTAGCTGGTGATGAAGCAATCAGTTGCGATTTCACGAGCCCTTCGCGCCGCTAGGGTGGATTCGCCCGTGCGCCCGAGCCTGTGGAGGGCGTGAGCCCGCCCTACGTGAGCGCATCCATGCAGGTGCGGCTTGGCTACGGCCGCATCGTAGCAGTCGAGGGCTGCGGTGAAGTCGCCCGACCACATGTTCGTATCGCCCATGGCTACCCACGGTAGAGGATGCTCTGGATCGAGCTCGGCGGCGTTCTTGAAGGCTTTGATTGCCTCCTCAGGCTTGTGCAGATCCTGGAACACCGAACCGAGCACGAAGTGGCACGCGGGGCACGTTGCATCGGCCTCCAGGGCGTCATGCAGTACCAGCAGCGCCATGTTAGGCAACCCCATCGCTGAGTACGCCCGCGCGAAGTCGAGTAGCACCCCTAGCTCATCGCCAGCAACCCTCCTTGCCAGGTGCAGCAGGAACAGCGCCAGACCATCGCTGAATCCGTCGGCGTCGGAGTCTTTCTCACGTGCTGCTCTTGAGGCCCGGCCCGGCACCGGCTGAGAGAACAGCGCCTTACCACTGCGGTGCCCAGTCTTTCGTGAGGACGGCATCATCATCCACTCCCATGGCTCACTTGCTGCTCTGCGCCCTGGCGACCCCCACCGTCCCTCGGCACAAAGCGCCCGTATACCTTTGCACCCCCGTACTGCCGCGCAACAGTCGGCACCCGCCGGCCACCACGCTGCGCTCCGTGAAAGGCAACGCCCTCCTGCCCAATTGACCTCGCGGGCAGTCGATGCCGGCAATCTACTTGCCATAATACGGTAGGGCAATAGTAACACGATACTCCAACGAGCACACCATCCCAAGGCACTAGCCCCACGGGCGATTCTTCATGGCACAGGAATGAAGGGAACAAACACGGCAGCGGCCCCCCAGCTCCAACGACGGGGAACCGCTGCCTACGACGAAACACCAACAGACTCGTTGCCTGAAGCCCTCAGTCTACCAGCGACTGACCGAAGGCGAAGGCCTCCTTCAGGGCCTCTGTGTTGGCCTTGGCTTCGCCGAGCTTGTCGGCGGTCACACCAAGTGATCCTGCCGACTCGAGTCCGAGGTAGGAGAACGCAGTCTCGAGCATGCCTATGAGGTGCCGAGCAGTGGCGGGATCGTCGTCTCCGAATGCGGCCACAACTGCGGCCTTCTTGCCGTTCAGCCGGTCGCCCGCGGGACCGTGCACGATGGCGAACCATCTGTCTAGAAATGCCTTGAACTGGGCACTCGGGCCCCAGAAGTACACCGGCGAGGCGAATACGAACGCGTCAGCGTTGTCTATCTTGTCATACAGAGGAGTCATGTCATCGTCAACGACGCATACTCCTGTTCGATGGCAGCCCTCACATGCCGTACAAGGGGCGATGTCCATGATGCCGACGTCCACGATCTCGCATTCGGCGCCCGCCTCGACAATGCCGCGCGCCATCTCGTCGACGAGGGTGCGAGTGTTGCCGTGTTGCCGCGGGCTACCGCAGAACGCCAATACCTTCATTGCCAGTCACTCCTTTGAATGGCCCGGTGCGCGTTGGTGGCACCTCTACAACTACACTATCACAGGTTGCCCGCTCGGTCGACGCGCGCCTCCGGCAGCGCCTCAGCACGAAGGGAATCTGCCATACCACACGAACATATACAACAGCTATGAGCAACGGAGGTGTATCGCATGTCGAACGATCCGACGAGACCGAGTGATCCCTGCCCCTCAGTGGTCGTGGTGCCCAGGGGCGCGCACAAACAGGCCCCGCTGCCCTACAGCTTTTCCGCGCTGGAACCCTACATCAGCCGCCAGCAGCTCGAGATCCACTATACGAAACACCACGCGGCGTACGTGGAGGGGCTGAACAAGGCTGAACTGGCAACCGAGCGCAATTGGAGTCGCGCCCAGGACCTCGCCTTCAATGGTTCAGGCGACATACTGCACACCATCTACTGGACGAACATGGCCCCGAACGCCGGCGGCGAGCCGACGGGCATGGTGGGAGAACAGATCAGGGCACAGTTCGGCGACTTCGCCACGTTCCGCGACGAGTTCACAAAGGCATCCATGGCAGCACGCGGCTCAGGCTGGGGGATCCTCGTCTGGCAACCCCAATGGGGCAGAATGGAGATCCTCACCGCCAGCAGGCACGAAGACTTGACACAGTGGGGCACCATCCCCATCCTGGTGCTCGACATGTGGGAGCATGCCTTCTACATCGACTACCAGAACCGCAAGGCCGACTACGTGAATGCCTGGTGGAACCTGGTCAATTGGATCAATGTAGACTATAGACTGGCCTGTGCAATGCAGGCGCGCATTCCCATGTAGCGAGACTGGGGCACGGATGGACTGGCGGCCGGCTCCGCGCGGCGGCGACTGCGCGGAGCCGGCTTCACCTCCGAAACCCTACGGCTGCGCTGTTAGCGGTGCCGGCGAACACACTGAACAGGGACCGAGCCCGCGTAGGAAGGCCTCCAGGCGTATGATCTCGATGCAGCTCTCCGAAAGGTAGCTGCAGCCGCGCAGGTGATACTTGGTGCCCGTCTCGGTCCGGTACACGATGCCGTACGGGTCGATCACCAGGTTGGGGTCCTTCCACAATCCCCTCATGTTCTCGATGGCGTCACGCTGAAAGGCAACAAGCACGTCGGAGTACTTCACGTTAGGTGGCACCGTGAACACCATGGCCCAGCCCTCGTACAGGAGCACTCCGTTGAACATGGACGTGCGCAACTGCTCGTCTGCGGCGTTGGCCGGTGGGGGGATAGTCCACACATACGCCAGCGTGCGGCCGAACTGATCGGTGGGCTGCGCATCGGCTTCAAGCCAGACCTCAGAATCCATCAGGCGCTTCTCCGTGAACTCAGTGGAAAGCTTGCCATACATCTTGATGACAGGGTCGGAGTGATGGAGCTCAGGACAGTCTACTCCAATGAGACGAACCCGTTCGACACCGCCATCGGTGAGCACGTCGATGGTATCCCCGTCTACCACCTTGACCACCGTGAACGGACCTCTGACCCCCTGGGCGTGCATGCTCGCTGGCACAGATAGGAGGAGGGTCGTCGCCAAAATGGCCGCTATCAATGCGCGCGGGGTATGCAATGTGATCAATTCCTCCTGTGATCTGCGAGTAATTGCCCGTTGCCTAAATGGGGAGCACCTCGCCCCAGCGATAGACTTCGATGCCTGCGTCGGGGCGGCAGTAGGAGCAGGGTGTTAACGACATGTCCAGAGCGTGGGCAAGTGTCAGCGAAATCTTGCTCCGTGACAGATAGAAGCAGTTTGATCTGTGATACTTGACCCCGGTTTTCGTTCTGTACACAAGCCCATCGAGACTTCCGGGGTTCATGTACGCTTCCGCACCGCTGTTACCTTCTGCAGCGGGCAGTACACACAGCATCGCAGTCGCGACGAGAACCACGACTAGAAGACTCCGCAACACGCGTCTCATATTCACCTGTTCGCCTCCCCGTGTGCATAGGTACCATAAGAAATTGGTTCCTAACGGGAATTGCCCTCTCGTGAAAA
>DBQN01000056.1:17715-18336 GCA_002305255.1 Firmicutes bacterium UBA1393
TTACGGTAGCACCAGCGTGCGTCATGCCTTATGATGGATGTTGAAGGGAAGGCGAAGACGAAATGTCGGTTATTGGCAACATCATCTGGATCCTTACGGGAGGTCTCGTGGGTGCGATCATGTGGTGCGCTGCAGGTATCGCGCTATGCATCACCGTTGTGGGGATTCCCTTCGGCGTCCAGTGCTTCAAGATCGCCGGCTTGCAGCTTGCCCCTTTCGGCAGGCAAGTGGTGAGCGATGGTGAAGGCAGCACGTTGGGTGTCATCGGCAACGTACTGTGGGTGCTACTGATAGGGTGGATACTGGCCCTGGCGCATGTGGCCATAGGAATCGCTTTCGCGGTCACCATCATCGGGATACCCTTCGCGGTTCAAAGCTTCAAACTGGCGGTACTCTCGCTCGCACCCTTCGGAAGGCGCATCGTATGAACTCCGGCGACTCCAAGGGGAGCGCTGTAGGGATCACTTGCCAAGTATGCGCCAAGTGGCACCCGCCGGGGCAGGTCAATCCTGTGTGCCCTGCGTCGATCAGGAGCCGTCGGCGTAGATAGTGAGATGCACAGATTTCGTGCGTTCGCGGCGTGTGGTGGCGGCTTCTCGGTATCTCGCGTCCGGAACTGCC
>DBQN01000005.1:0-1144 GCA_002305255.1 Firmicutes bacterium UBA1393
CGGCCAGGGCTGTCGCAGGCCGCCTGGCACCCGTCACATTCCCACAGCTAGACGCCATATGGAGAGCCTGCCCTGCGGGGCAGGCCAATCCTTTGAATCCCTAGTCGACCCGACTCCGTCAACCAGGAACGCGACATGCACAGATATCGGACGCTCACGATTTGAGCTGACGGCTTTTCGGCCCTTCGAACCGCGGATCGCCCAGTTTCTTGGCATCTCGCAGCAGCGACGCATCCGTGGCGGTGCCGACCGTCAACCGACTCAGCGGGGCGCACCGCGAGACTCTCTGTGCCCGTCACGTTCCAACAGCTAGACGCCATATGGAGAGTCTGCCCTGCGGGGCAGACCAATCCTTTGAATCCCCGTTCGACCTGACGCCATCGACCTAGGGCACGACATGCACAGATATTACGCGTTCGCGGCGTGGCATGGTGGGTTTTCGGTTTCTCACGGAGCGAACCGCCCAGTTTCGGGGATTTCGTGAGCCCATGCAGTCCCCGACGGCGTGGTGCACCTCGCAGGCGTCTGACTTCCTCTGCCAGCCGCCGGTGCCGAACGCTATCACACAAGCCCCCCTAGCCCCGGAATGTGAAACCGCGACAGGGACTTCTACTCAGCCGTCCTGTCTACCTGCAGGAGATCATCCTCGGAGCGTGTGCCCAATGACCCGCTGCCACCTGGAACCGAGTGGTCGCTGAGGTCGGCACACAACACGATGCGCCTTCGGACGATTCCCTGCTCAGGATTGTCTCGCCATAGTCTCCTGCACGAGTCCTGATCGGTAGCTCATGTGGAACCCGTCGCCATGCTGACGGATGATACGTTGAAGGATTTCCATGGATAGCGTAAAACTCTATAGTAATTGTTACAATTAATGTCATATCACATGCCAGACTTGGTGCCGCGTCGATGCGCACAACCAAGCTATCTAGCGGCATGTATCACCAACTTGCTCTATCTTACATTATCTTGTCGTGGAGGATAGAATGAGGTACCCTTGGCTAGTGCTGTTACGCAAGGCCGTTGCCAACTCGTCTTATGTCGTGAGTCAGCACGCACTTCGGCGCATGGGTGAACGAGCAATCACTATCGAGGACATTGAACAGTGCATCCGGGACGGCGACTGCATCGGGCAGGAGTATCA
>DBQN01000005.1:1216-16510 GCA_002305255.1 Firmicutes bacterium UBA1393
GATGCGTGAAGATGAAGGCTGTCAATGATGTGAGGCCGGAGGAGGTCACAGACATGAAGTGCTATGTGTGCGGTGGTAATATGAACAAGACTGCTCAGGACATCAGGGCGATCTGGAGGAGCCGTCCCGTAGTGTTTCAGGGGTTGGAAGCGTGGGTGTGCGTCGACTGCGGCGAGCAGGCCTATGATCCCGATACCGCACGACTCATGCAGGCGCTAATGCGATCCATCGAGAGCGAGAACACGCCGCCAGAGGTCATGAACGTAGCTGAAGTGGCGGACTTGCTGAGGGTAAGCAGCCAGACTGTGTATAGCCTAGCGCGGTCCGGCAGGCTTCGATGTACGAAGGTGGGGCGCGAGTGGCGCTTCAGACGCGATGATGTAATGGCTGCGCTGCGAGGACAGGACACCGAGCAAGCTGCCGCACCCGATCAACGGGTGTACGTTGCAGCTCGCGGCCAGCTAGATACGGGTTTCTCTCTGAAGGATCGGGACACCGCCAGGGCCGCGCTCGAAGAGCTCAAGCACGGAGAATGAGGAGCGAGGCCTATAGCACTCCCTCCAGATCACCATGCAGGGAATCGTAGTACCTGTGATATGGCCATCGCTCATGGCTCTTCCGACCACAATGCCCGGGTAGTCCTCATCGTCAAACGGCTAGTTTGCGCTGCTGGGCAGACACTCTATAGCCTGCCGAGCACCAGACGTACCACATGGCTCACCATAGCCACATCCCCACAAGTCTCTCCACCTTACGCTGGATTCGTAGTGCCGTTGCGTAAAGCATGAGCTGCCTGATGTTCTTGCGGGGATCTGAGGCATAGGCCCTAATCGCCTGGTTGAGGATCTCCCGGTCAATCCTGGTCGAATGCCGAGTCACATCACAGATTGTCCTGTCACGATCATATATCCGGATCGCAGCTCCACCCACCTCGCCTCGTGCGGCGCCAAGGTCTAGGATGCGCGGGACCCAGAAGTGCACCTTGATCGGAGGGTAAGCCAGCTTGATCTTCTTCTTGTTGATGTGCTTGTTCACGGCAACATGCCACACGCTCGGCGTCCGATCGATGTAACCGTAGTAGTGCAGAGCGCTCTCCATGCAGATGGTGGACTCTGGGAGCAGTCGTGCGATGATCTCGAGATCGTCTTTCGAGCCTTCGCTGAGCCACTCGTAAACGCCTCGCTTGATGCGCGCTATATGCCCCTCATCAAGCAGGCGGGCAATGTAGCTGCTGTGCACGCGCTCTCGGAGCATGTCGGCGGTTGTGGCAATGCCACCCTGCGATTCGAAGATGCGCTTGACATCTTCGTACCTGTTCACAGTCTTCACCCCGTTAGAAGTATCCGCTCCTTGTCACTTAAAGCGGATACTTTCAACATACCGTGCGGCGCGGAGATCGTCAATCCACTTGAGGTCCGATATCCTAGACCCATCCCAACCCCTGGGGCTCGGCACCCTACTCCGTTCTGCCGCATTGGCCGGCGACTCCCTCAGCGAGGGCGGTTCACTCACCCAACGCGTCCAGAGTACGCGACAGGCGCACCCCACATCTCCGCGGGGTGCGCCTTGCCGGACCCGTCTGACCTTCTCCCGGCCTACTTGCCGGCCTTGGGCAGGCTCAGCATGTTGGTGAAGATCCTAACCCCGCCGGGGATGAGCCCCTCGATCTGTCGATACCACACAAGCGCGGTGTAGACGTAGGTGCCCTCGCCGTATGTAGCGAAAAGGGTAGACCCACTCTGCGCGTCCTCACCCGGATCTGCGCACTCCACAAGCGGAGTGTATGCGGGATCCCACGACCTCGGGAAGTACAGCCCTCTCTCCTGGATCCAGCCGTCCCAGTCGGCCTCAGTGACCTTGTTCGGCCAGTTGAACACGGGATGATCAGGCTGGAGGATCGTCATCGGGGCCTCCTCCACAGTCACCCTACCTGATGACACCGTGATCGGATACGGAGCGTACTGCGGCTTCCACTCACCGGTCTTGTTGTAGGTGACTATGAGGTTACCGCCGTTCTTGACATAGTCGAGCAGCCGACCGTTGAGCGACGCCAGCTCAGTGCGCGACAGGTACGCGCGGATGCCCAGCACGATCGTGTCGTATCTCGACAGATCGCCCACCGCCAGGTCTTCGGCTGTCAGCAGCGTTACGTCTAGCCCAAGCTCTGACAGACGCGCCCACACCTGATCGAAGCCGCTGTCCACGTAACCGATCTTGAGTGACTCCGGCACCTCGACGTCTATCACTCCGAACTCGGCGACGGCAGGCTTCATCAGTCTCACCGTGTCAATGTGGTCGTAGGAGATGGTCTGATATCCCATGGAAGACTGGCCGCCATCCCATGTGGCACTGGCCATGATGGTATACTTAGCGGACTGGGCGCCTGCAGGAATGATGACCGTCACCGGCACTGACGTCTCCTCGCCCTCGCGGGTCAGTGCGAACGACGCATCCTTGCTAGATGGGGCGATGCTCCAGCCCTCAGGCATCTCCAGTTCGATCTTCCCAGCCACGGCAGCCTTGGTGTTGTTCCTCACCCTCACCGTGAAGGTGCGCTCGGCAGGCAAGCCGCTCGCTGCAACCATGCCCACGCCCGGACTGACCTGCAGCGCCACCGCCGGCACCACGCCCACCTGGGGCTTGGCCGCAATGGTGACCGGCACGACGTTGCCGTTCACGGTATAGGTTACAGTGGCCTTCAGTGGTAGCTCATCGAAGGCGTCGGTGGGAGCGGCGTTGGCTAGCAGTCTCACCTTTGCCTTCACGTCGGCTCGGGAGTTGACCGGTATCGGGGCCTCAGCCGGAAGCTCAATGCTCTGCACATCCCAGCCCTCGGGAGCGTCTATGACGCATCCGGTTACGACTACGCTTCCGTCTCCCCTGTTCCAGACTGATACCGTCACATCAAACTCCTGCCCGGGCACGACTTCGGTGTCGGATGCTACTGCATCAGCCGACACTCCCAGAAGCATCGAGGCTACGTTCTCGAAGTCGGCGATCTTGTTGTTCAGCCTCACAAGCAGCGTCGCGCTGGAGGAGGCGTCGATGTCGGCAACGGCGACCTTCTCGGCAAGGGCTCTGACGCGCTTCAGGCCGTCCAACACCATGGGCAGAACGGATGTCATGTTGCGGACATCGAACTCTGCGACTATCGCACGGGCGATCCTCTCGATGGCCACAGCCTCGGCAGTGATGCTGTCGAGGGCGGCGGGGTCACCGGCAAGACCAACTGCTATCTCGCCCAGGTTCAACCCGATGCCGTCTGCGATGGAGTTCTCCGACTCGGGGATCCCCACTGCAGACTCGATCAGCTGGTATCGGCGAATCATGCTGCCCTTTGCAGGGCGGCCACCCATGCCCTGACACTTGTGCATCCCGCGCGCGAGCTCTCCGATCTCGTAGAACGACTTGCCCAGGGCGGGGCTATACTGTCCTACGTCCACCAGCACTGTAGGCTGCTGCGAGTTGCTGCGGTAGAGCTTTGCCACCTGGTGCGGCTGCAAGCCCTCGTTGGTTATCTGTTCCGGGAAGACGTTGGGATCTGCGGCGGCGTCAAAGGCATCGATGATAAGCATCCCTACGGCCTGATGGTGGCCATGGCCTGACACCGTGTCATGGTGGGTGATCATCACGTCAGGGCGGTAAGTCCTAATGATGCGAACGAAGTTCTCCAAGAGCTTCTGCCTGTCCCACTTGGTGAATGTCTCCTCGCCCGACTTCGAGAACCCGAAGTCGTAGGAACCGAGATACAGCTGCACACCGCCGTCCAGCGCGCGGGCTGCCAGCAACTCCTGCCTGCGTAGCGCGCCAAGGGCGGTATACAGCTCGGGGCCTATCTCGTTCTGCCCTCCCTCGCCCCAGTTGGAGACGAGGTAGTACGCGTCTGCGTGAACCCCTTTGGCCAGGTATGCCATGAGCGAGTTGTCCTCGTCGTCGGGGTGCGCACCAACCATCATCACCGAAAGGCTCACCGGAAGCTTTTCCAGGCTCGGCAGCAAGGCCGACAACCCCGTCTCCGGCAGTTTCGCGAACTCGGTGATCTTGGCCGCTACGGGTGCCATCGGCGCTACGGCCAGCGCCAGCACCAGAGCGATCATCAGTCCAATGAGCAGCCTGAACCTACCTGTTCTTGACATCCTGCTTCCCTCCATCATTGAGCTTCGGCTACTTACTTAGGCCTACTAAGTAAGGTTGGTCTCCTTCTTTCGCCAGCCGTGGGACGTTTTCCTGTGCCCGAGTCGTCGCAAAGTTCCAGCTAAATGCGGCAATTTCGGTGTTCGGACGTGCAGGGTGAGTGTCAAACAGACCCGGCCCAGCCGAGGCCTGCTCGGCAATGTCAACGCCAAACATCTGTCCGCGCTGGAGGAGCTCACCCAGTTATCGGCGAATGTTCTCGATTGCGGCGGCATGTACTGCCCGGGCGCTCATCGGCACAGGGCATTGCGTGTGGAACCGCGATGTGCTCTGGTTTTCATTCAAAATGATATCATCTGATAGCGTTTTTCTCAGAGCAGTGGTATATTGACTACAGGATGGGGTGCGATCAGTGCCGAACGCATTACCGCCCGTGGAGGAGATCAAGCAGTTCTTGCTCCGAGTACGCGTTGAGCTGACAAAGCCGGGGCGCTTTGAGCTCATTCCTCGCTCAGCAAACCTGAAATGCCTTGCGGATCTTGGGCTGACTGTTGCCGCAGCAATCAGCGAGATCATGTCCTTGACCTATCACGATTACTACCAAGGGCCGTCGCCTGACGATAACACGGCAAAGCCGGGTGATGTGTGGGTGTTCGTCAAGCGCATCGACGGCATATACGTCTACATCAAGCTAAAGCTAGACGCCGACAGGGGTTGCGTATGCTTGTCGTTCCACGAGCCACTCCACCCGTTCGTACATCCATACTGACCCGCCGCAACTGACTTGATGGGTAAGGAGGCTCTTCGCTATGCGGGCCTATTGTCATGCATGTGAAGCTGATACGGAATGCCGCGTTGAGCGGAGGGATGAGGTCTATCCGGTCAAGGGAGAACCGATTGCCGTCTCTGCTGAAGTGATGGTGTGTGACACGTGCGGCACCGACTTGTTCAACGCGGAGTTGGATAACCGCAATCTTGAGCTCGCGTTCCGGGAGTATCGACAGCGCAAAGGTCTCCTTGGCGCGGAAGATATCATTCGTATTCGTGGCAAGTACGATCTGTCGCAAAGGAGCCTGGCGACGCTACTCGGCTGGAGTCCGGCGACAGTCGCTCGGTACGAGATGGGCGCAATACCGTCTGTTCCCCATAGCGAACAGCTCAGCCGTCTTGATGAAGACATGGCCTACGTTCGGGGGCTCGCCGAAGCCAAGGCAAACCAACTTGGTCAGCTGGCAAAGCGCAAGCTTGAGGCCAGATTGGGGCAGCTGGGCGACCGCCCTGAGAGGCTGCTAGAGGCATACCTCATCGCCCAACACTCTACTTCGGATGACATGCTCTGCGGGCGATCGGAGTTCGATCTCGACAAGGCCGCGAACATGATCTCTTTCTTCGCGCGCAACATCAGCGGAGTGCCGAAGTCCATGCTGCTAAAGCTCCTATGGTATGCCGATTTCCTCTCCTTCGGTCGCATGCAGAAGTCGATAAGCGGAATGGTGTACTGCCACAACCATTACGGACCGATCCCTGTAGCACACGATTCGCTGCTGGAGTACATGCAATCAGTAGGCATCATAGATCTGAAGCCGGATGCCAGTGGGATGGGTGAGTACGTCGAGGCGATGGTTGCTCTTCGTGATGACTTGTTCACAGAAGAAGAGCGGGAAGTGCTGAATGATGTATGCGCCCGGTTCTGTCGTTGCACCGCCAGAAGGATGAAGACCATTTCTCACAAGGAAGATGGGTACATCGGCACTCAGATGAAGGAAGCTATTCCGTACTCCTATGGTCTGACTCTGAAGGCCATCCAATAGGGCTCCGGGCGGGCGTCCACGCTTTCCCGGGCGAGGGCGTCTGCCAGTTGCCCGCAGATCCGCCCAGTGGCCCGCACTGAGCTCGAGGCACAGCCGATACCGAGAGTCGGACTGGCCTACTCGACACACAGTGCGTGTCGAGCGAACCCTTACGACTTCATCCCCGACAGGGCCATGCCCTCAATGAACTGGCGCTGCATGGTAAAGAACACTATGAGGACGGGAAGGGTGGAGGCCATCGACACGGCCATGAGCTGTGGGTAGTTTGTGGAGTATGTGCTTTCGAAGGACGCGATGCCAAGAGGGAGGGTCATCATCTCCTCTCTGGTGACGGCCAGTAGCGGCCAGAGGAAGCTGTTCCAGTTGTTCATGAAGATGAATATGACGAGGGTCGACAGAGCGGGTTTCACGAGCGGCAACATGATCCTGAAGAAGATGCCTGTCTCGCTGCATCCGTCGATGCGCGCGGCCTCCATGAGCTCGCTGGGTACCGTGAGGAAGTACTGTCTCATGAGAAACACGCCGAACGCGGAGGTGCCCGCCGGAATTATCAGCCCTCGGTAGGTGTTGATCCACCCGAACCGCTTGACCAGCTCAAACAGGGGAACCAGTATCACTTGCAGCGGAACCATCAGCGTCGCGAGCACGGCGAGGAAGAAGAAGTCTCTGCCCCAGTAGCGGAACTTGGCGAAGCTGTAGCCCGCCATTGAGCAGGTGAACACGTTGAGTGTGGTGACTGACACCGCGACAATCACGCTGTTGAGGAAGTTCCTTGCGAGGCCCATGGTCTTGAAGGGCTTGACGTAGTTCTCCCAGTGCGCCACGGCAGGAATCCACTTCATCGGTATCTCGAACACTTCGAACGGGTCCTTCAGTGACGTGGATATGGCGTAGAGGAAGGGCATGGCGACTGCCAGCGCTCCGATGGCAAGCGCTGCATACGTGGCCAACTCGGATATCTTGATGCGTCTCGCCGCTTGACCTCTCGCAGCCATGCTCCTCACTCCTCGCCCTTCGTATGCAGGGTCGGTCCTGGTCTTAGTAGTCTGAGTTGAGCAGCCACTTCTTCTGCAAGACGGTGATGATGAGCAGCGCCAGGAACAGCAACACGCACATCGCCGCCGCCCTGCCCATCTTCATGAACACAAAGGCCGTCTCCCACACAATGAGTGATATCACGCGGGTGGCGCCGTTGGGGCCTCCTCCGGTCATCACGTACTGGGCGGTGAACTCCTGCATGCCTGAGATCATGGCCATGGTGGTCACGAACACGGTTATCGGGCGCAGTAGCGGCAGGGTGATGTAGCGCAGGAGTTGCCATGGGCTTGCGCCGTCTACACGCGCCGCCTCGCGGAACTCCCGGGGTATCCCCTGCAGACCTGCCAGGTATATCACTGTGAAGTAGCCGACGTTCTTCCAGATGCCCATGATGCTGAGGGCAATCGGTGCGTAGCGAGTGTTCGACAGCCAGGCGATGGGCTGGCTCATAACGGGGCTAAGAAGCTGGTTTATCGGGCCTCGGAACGAGAACAACAGCTTCCAGATGATCGCCACCACGACCATCGACATGACCACTGGTGTGAAGTAGAGGGTTCTGAAGAAGCCGATGCCCTTGAGCTGGCTGTTAAGCAGCAATGCCAGGGTAAGGGCAAGGATGATGGTGGGCACAAACGTACCCAGCGTGTACACGATCGTCGCCCTCACTGACTGCCCGAAGAGCGGATCGGTGAAAAGAGAAGTATAGTTGCCTATGCCCTTCCACACCGGGGGCTTCAGCATGTTGTAGTCGAAGAAGCTGATGTACACGGTTCGGACTATGGGATACACCGCGAACATGGCGAAAAGCACGAGGGCCGGAACAGCGAACAGGAACCCGGCGAAGGATTCCTTTCTCTTGTATAGAGGCCGTTTTGCCTTGACTGCCATCGCCCTGTCCCCCTTGCCTTCGCTGCGCTTGCCACCGGTCAACCCCGGGCCCAACCCTGCCCTGTCCTGCGCGGCCCGGAAGCCCGGGCGCCCGGCGGATGCCTAGGACACTGAACACCCGCCGGACGCCAGGCACACCGCTCCAACGCCTTCGTTACTGCTTCAGAGCTGCGTCGATCTCCTTCTTGGCATCGTCTAGCGCCTTCTTGGGCTCGACGCCGTTCATGATCGACTTCTCAACCATGCGCTGGATCGCCGAGGATATCTCTGCCCACGCGGGGCTCATGTCGCCGAAGGTGCTCTTCGACATCTCGTCCATCCACACATCGATGTACGGGAACGCCTTGGCCTCCGGGGTGTTAGTCCAGCCCTTGCGCGGCTGAATGAAGCTGACTTCCTTCAGCCACAGCTCAGGGTAGGAGGCCAGATGGTTGACGAACTTCCACGCCAGGGCACCGTCGCGGGTATCCTTGTTCACCATCCAGTAGTAGCCGTAGCAGTGGGTCACGGGGTTCGCCAGATCCATCTGGGGCAGAGGCACGACCACGGTGTCATTCCAGACTGGGCTATCCTGTAGCAGGCCGAGGCCCCACGGATAGGAGATGAACATCGACACATCGCCTCTGGCGAAGTCGATCATCACGTTGGTGGAGTCTTTCAGGCTGTACTGCGGTCCTGCCACCTTGTCTTTGTACACCATGTCGTACCACATGGTCATCGCATCTACGCCGGCCTGGCTGTTGATGACGCACTGTCCATTCTCATCGAGGATATGGCCCTTGTGCTGCAGCATGAGGATTCCGAAGTCCAACCAGTAGAAGTTGGGCACGTAATAGAAGTCGAAGCCGCGTCTGACAATCTGGTTGTTCTTCGTCACGGTGAGCTTCTGCGCGTAAGACCTGACCTCATCCCACGTGCGCGGGGGCTTTGCCGGATCAAGCCCGGCTTCCCTGAAGTGGGCTGCATTGATCACCAGGGCCGACACGTTGTACTCACTGGGCACGCCGTATACCGTCCCGTTCTTGCTGGCCATGCCCAGGGTGCCCGGCACCCAGGCGTTCTTCAGCTCTTCCTCACTCTTGAACCCGAAGGCTTCTGGCATCACCGGCATCACTACACCCGAGTCCAGGTATGCGGCGATACGGGTTGCGCTCATGTTGAACACGTCTGGGCCGGTGCCCGTGCTCATGGCAGTGAGCATCTTGGTGAAGAACTGGTCATTCGGGACTGCCGTGTACTCGATCTTGACGTCCGGATTCTCCTTCTCAAACTCGGCGATAAGCTTCTTCGTGAGTTCTACCATCGGCGGATGGGAATGGGTCCAATACGTGAGGGTCGTCTTGGCCGCTCCTACACTGGTCGCACCGATTGCCAACAGTGCGACGAGCACCAGAATGGGTACCGCAATACGCCTGTGGTTCACGTAACCTACCTCCCAGTCTTTATGAAATGCGGGCCATAATCTGCTGCGCTGCCCGCTAGCGTGCATCCAGGGCGTTCACAAACCATCGAGTAATCCTGTCTGGCATTGTTATGGCAGTCCCCACCACCACTGATGTAGCGCCTGCGTCCAGCGCGCTCAATACCTGCTGGGGCGTGTGGTACTTCCCTTCCGCTATCACAGGCCTGCCCAGCGCCGCGAGGTCCCTGACCAGCTGCACGTCGGGTCCATCCGAGCACTGCCCATTCCCCACATACCCCGCGAGGGTGGACGCCACGATGTCGGCCCCTGCCGCGATCGCCGCCTCGCCCTCAGCGACGTTAGACACATCCGCAACCACCGGCAGACCGAACTCCGCGTGTATTCGGTTCACCAGCTCGTCAAGGGGATCGCACTTGCCCCGCCGCGGTTCCGTTGCCTGCACCGCGACTACGTCCGCGCCCGCCGCCGCCACCTGCGCGGCCAGATCGAACGTGGGAGTTATGTACACCTGAGTCCTGTCTTCCGTCTTGTTGATGCCGACTATCGGGACGCTGCACGCCTGCCGCACCGCCCGCACGTTCTCCGGGCCGTTGATCCTCAGCGCGCATGCACCTGCCAACTCCACCGACTGCGCCACCGCGCGTATGACATAAGGATCATCCATGGGCGTGCCGTGAAGTGCCTGGCACGACACTATCAGCCGACCCCGAACGCGGTTTAGGAACTCCTCAAGCTGCATCAGATCATCTCCGGTTTGGCCGCGCCCGGTTCTTGGAGCGGCTCCTGTTCAGCACCGTCTGCATCGTTCGGAACTGGGCCACGATCTCTTCCTGGTGACGCGACGCTATCCCCAGGGCGATCGTGTCCACCACAGCCAGCTGCGTGAGCCTCGAAACTACCGTGCCACTCTTCAGCGGCACCTCATGCGACGCAGCAACCAACACCACGTCGCTGGCCTTCGCGAGCTCACTCGCGGGGTCCCCCACTATGGCCACTGCAGCGGCTCCACGCTCCTTCGCAACCTTGACGGCCTCGATGACGTCACTTGTGTAGCCCGAATGCGAGATCGCGATCACGGTGTCGCCGGCACCCAGTCTCGCCGCCGACGCCAGCTGTTCATGGGGGTCGGTGAACGCCCAAGCCTGAACATTCACGCGCAGCAGCTTCTGCTGGGCGTCTAGCGCGACGTAACCCGAGGCGCCGGAGCCGACACACACAACCTTCCCGCCCCGGTCTACCAGCTCCACGGCCTTCCTCAGCGAGTCGAAATCCATCAGGCTGGCTGTGTCAGTGAACGCGCGAAGTACACACGAAAAGAACACCGTGGCCACGGTCTCCATAGACTCGCCGGGCTTCAAGTCCTGATAGACGTTGACGTAATTGGCCGGGATCTCAGTGGCCACCGCAAGCTTCAGCCCTCGGAAGCCCGCAAACCCCAGCGCCTTTGCGAGCCTGATCACGCTGGTCTCACTGGTGTCAACAGCTCTGGCGATCTCGGTGACCGACATCTCCACAGCCAGCCTCGGGTTGGCCAGTATGAACTGAGCCACCCGCTGCTCGGCCGGCCTTAACGATGGCATCGCCGAGTTGATCCGCGCAAGCGTTTCATGGATTTCGAGTGAGACAGATTCTGCGTTCATCGCTCTTCCTTTCGTACTTCCGCGAACATTATGTTCCTTGTGCACATTATGTTCGCACAGCCTCGCCATGATGTACATAAGATTCAACAATGAGACCGCCACTCCTGCCACAACGTCAAGGCGGAGCTACAAATACTCTGCAACTGAACGCTGGAGACGCTCTATCACACTGGCGGGAACGGGGCCGATCCACTGGCGGTAGGCCATCAGCGCGGCACCTGCCACGGGAGGGAGTTGAGGTTCGACTCTCTGGAATTTTAGTTGAGACTGGCGTGCGAGTTCCTCCTGAAGTGGCGTGGTGAAGAGCTCGCCGCTCTTGAACACCCCGCCCACAGGCGCCCATCTCACCGTATTGTCTTCCCAGTTGAGACGGGATGCCGCCTGCACCATCTGGCGCGCCAGGGTCACAGCCGCCTGCTCGAAGATGCGGTGCACTTGGTCGCCCAGTTCCCCGGCGCCGGCCAACCGCGCGAGCGCCGCCGTGAGCCCGGCTATCTGCGGCCTGGTGATTGCCGCGGCGTAGAACTTCTTCACTATAGCGTTCAAATCGGTTTCAGACAGGTGTTCGAGGATGGCCGCCGCCAGCGGCGAGTCAACGATACCCGAGTCCAGGTCGCGCAACGCGAGCTTGATTGCCGAGACCGCGATCCCGAAGGCGCCAGCCTCGTCGCCGAATACGTAGCCCCAGCCACCGGCACGCACCCGCGCTCCGCTGGCATCCACGCCCACCACCAGGGATCCCGATCCGGCTATAGCGATGAGACCGGGCGCCAGCCCCAGCGCCCCCGCCCAGGCGGTGATGCCGTCGTTGTCGACCGACACGCGCTCAGTGCCCAGCACCTGTGACCCGATCTCCAGAGCCGCCTTCCCCAGCTCGCCGCCAGGCACGACGCCACTCAGGCCGAGGAAACCGGCATAGATTGGCTGTTGATCCTGGCGCTGCGCGGACATGGCTCTCGAGACTGCACCGGCGATGGCGCCGGCACTTCGGTCACGGCCTCCAGGTGCTAGGAGGAAGTCGATCCCTGAAGACTCCCCGTACCCGTACGCCTCGCCATCTTCGCGCATGATCAAGCACCTGATGCCGCTCTGGCCACCGTCAATCCCGGCCAGGAGTCTATGGCTGGTGATGCAATGTTTCACCCGTAACGCCCCCGCTCCATATGTAGTAGCTCGGCACAGGGCGGTCGGCAGGGTGCGCTTGACTGCGTGTTCGCTGCAGGCTCAGAGGCACAAGGCCGGTGGAGTCGGCAGCAAGGCTCATCAGTACCCCGCCAACGCCGGCACGGTAGTCAGACGCATGTCCCTAAGGTGTCCTGAGAGGCTCTTCCAGCGCGACCTTCGATCTCCGTGACGCCAGGAGGGGCTGACTATCGGCCGCAGCGCGCCCCCACCGGGCATTGCCGTCTGAACCAGTGGAATGAGCTTATGATCTTACTGCAGTATGGTCGGCTTGAGTTCAGCGAGAACCGGGTCGAGCGGTCGAACAGGCCTTGGGCAAGAGGGCGCAATGCCTGACTGCTCGCGAACGCTCCCGGTGGGCCCAGGACTAGAGCGAGGATCTACTGCATCGTCGAAGCGGCTGAGGAGAGTGGGTCAAGCCCCTTCGCCCACCTTTGCCACGCGCTCGATCGGATGCTTAACACTGTCTGAGATGAACGCATGGCCATCGAGGAACTGCTGCCCTGCTCCACATCGCTGCGATGTATGTGCGGAACTACCTGCCATAGCGTTGCCAAGCAGGACAGCCCCCACCAGTCGAGTCGAGGTGGGGGCTGCTTGAGGCGCACTTCCATCGCCTGCCACGACGCGAGCGGCCCTTACTCCGAGCGTCACTTGCCCTCGCGGAGTCCACTGAGTGAGATGAGGTCAGATACGCTTAGGCTCAGCGGTACCATGCCCATGGAGTTCGTGATCATGCTCACCAGCATACCAGCAAACGCCAGCGGAACATAAGCGACCTCACCAAAACGTTCCACCAGGCTCTGCCCAGACACAGTCTCCGGCTTCCTATAAGTGGCCTCGATTATCGCATGAATCTCGAATGGGCCCTTCCGCGCGAAGCCCACAGTAACGTCCACACTCAAGGTCGCCTCGTGCTGCGAATCCCTCGTGAGTGAAGGAATGACCGTTGCCTTCACTTCGATCGGTTCGGACTCCGGCGTCTCACCTGCGACGCTAGCGTTGATAGATACCAGACTGACTGACATGAGCAATGACTGATCAATGCTAGGCACGCTTTCATCTCTGGCCTGCATGTCTCGTACCCTCCCAAACAGTCCCATATGACACCTGGGCCGTCTCCCGGGATCCGAAAACCTGCACCACTCGAGGCGTAGACGGCAGCTTTATACGACCATGTAAGTCCTGCTCGAATCCCATTCGCTGCGGAGGGTATAAGAAAGCAGCCTCTTTCGAAGCTACAGATCCGGCAACCTGATTCCTAGTCTGATTCGATCTGTGCCAGTCCACACCGCTTTCGAATGACACAATCGACAGCAAGAGTTGGTTCAGGCTGATGCCCTCTCGTCTGGCCCTCTCACTCAGCCTTCTGTGCAGTGATCGAGGCAACCTAAGCGTGAACTTGCCACTGTATTCGGGATCCTCATGTGTCCGAGGAGCCGGGATCACATCTCCATCCTCTTCAGCTGCCGCGATCCAGCATTCGATGGCTTCTCTCACGTTGACAAGGGCTTTTTCAGGTGTATCTCCATCAGACATGCAACCTGCGAGATCGGGCACTTCTGCCAGCCAACCTCCGCCATCTCCATCAGCGATCCGAGTCAACCTTACCTCGTATCCGTAAATGTCATCTCTGTTCAGGGCTGTCATCACCCATGGCCTCCTCTATCTCCTCGTATAGCTTCAGAGCTGCCCTAACATATGGCGCTTTCATGGGATACTGGTCGACAATGGTTAGTAGGTAACCCTTCACCGCATGGTGCCGGAAGGTTCTATGGCTACCTCTCCTGGTGACTTGGCATCCTGCCTGGCACAGCAGGTTCTCGATCTCGTCATATCTCACAGATGTGGGGTTTCCCCTCATCGTCTGCAGGAGCTTCTCGCGACGTCCCATGCGTCTCACCCCATACTATGCCCTATGGCACCATATATGATACCATGTTCTCTTGCCTAGGAGAAGACCAGATCGATATGGCTAACAGAGTCAAAACCGAGATCACTCCACTTTGGACAGGACTCGGATTTTGACGTTGGAGTACGAGCAGACTGTCTGGACCAAGTTCTCATATCTGGCCAGTTAACACGTACATTGCACCCCCCGTGATTCTGCTGCGGCGACTTGGGTCCTATTCGGTCACAGGCACAGTACGGCCGGTGAG
Organism: Firmicutes bacterium UBA1393; assembly: GCA_002305255.1. Classification (GTDB taxonomy): domain Bacteria; phylum Bacillota; class DTU025; order DTU025; family DTU025; genus UBA1393. The sequence goes on from DBQN01000005.1 coordinate 15,492, forward strand.
GTGCAGGCCCGGAACCGCACGACCGGGCACGATGATCTCCTTGCTGTACCGGAACGCGCGAGGAGAGTCTGCCTCACCTGTGCACCCAACAACAGCCTGCTCGACCGTCGGCCAAACCTGTACGAGTACGATGCGTGACCCTGAATGCTCGCCAAAGGTGCTGCGTTTGGAGACTCCAATGGGCAATGATGAGCGAATCCTGTTCGTTCACTCGATTACACGTGTCTGTGGGGCTCGTGCGACAGCTTCGATGCGCCCAAGGAGCAACTCACACTGCCACCAGGGCGACTCTGTTTGGCAAGTAGGGACTGCATAGTTTGGCGGCCAAGGTGTGCATAGGCTAGCTGCCGTGCGCCAGCACACTCCGGTGCGCCTGGCGATGTCGCTGATTGACGCATCTTCGTCTTCGAATGCGTGTTTGATATAGTGTTGTACAGGCATAGCTATCACTCCGTAGTACCTCCCGATTGGCTGGAACCTAATCTGAGGAGGTATTCTATGTGGCACGGTGGCTATGCCTTCTTGCTACCACTCTGTTGTGATACTTTCACCGCCGATCTCTGCGTTTCTATTCTGCCGAAAACAGTCTGATCGGGTCGGGGAGCAGACGGGTGGTTTCTCTCACGGAATGCGTCAGAAGCTTGTCATAGCCGCCGCCCTCCTACATGAACCGTTGATTTTGTTCATGGATGAGCCCACGGTTGGTCTCGACCCGCGCAGTGCACGGCAGGTCAAAGACATCCTTCGCGAGCTGTCGAAGGAGGGCGTAACGGTCTTCCTCACCACTCACGTGCTGGAGATCGCGGAGCGTATGTGTGACCGCATCGGCATCATCCANNACGGCTCAACTCTGGAGGACCTCTTCCTCGAGCTCACCGGCGGTGCGGACTACGCGGAAGTCTCCCGCTATCTGGAGGGGTGATGGCATTGCGAAGCACGCTTCTGATACTCAGGGCTGAGCTGAGGCAGATGCTGAACGGCTCGGTCGGTTCGGTCGTGAAGGGCCTGGGCCTCGGCCG
>DBQN01000005.1:16628-17890 GCA_002305255.1 Firmicutes bacterium UBA1393
GTGTTCCAGTCGCTGTTCGAGGCGGGTGACGTGAGGTTCCTGCTGAGCACGCCGCTGCCTGCGGGTTCGATCGTCGCCGCTAAGCTGGCGATGGCCACTGTTACTAACCTGCTGTCGGTCTCGCCGTTTCTCTATCCGGTATGGGCGGGCTGGGGCGCTGCGTCGGGCGCACCGGTCTCATTTTACATGATGGTGTTCATCGCGATGCTGCTGGCGGTGGTGCTGTTCAACGCGCTGGTCTCCATGCTCGTCATGGTCATCATGAGGTATGTCGGGTCGGCCCGGATGCGCCAGCTGATCCTTCTGGGCTCGCTGGTGACGGCGTTTGTGCTGTTCGTCGCGTTGCCGCTGCTGAGTGCGACGCTGTCTCGGCAAGGCGGGGCCATCGACTACGCCGACGTGGCCGAGATCGCGCAGGGGCTGCGGATGGGCTCACAGTGGTGGTCTCCCCATGTGTGGATGCTGCGCACCGGTCTCCTGACGATGCTGGGCTACGGCTATTCGGCCCTCACATCGCTGGTGCCGCTCGCCGCGGCCGCACCCCTCGCCGCCCTCGCGGCCATCGCGCTTGCGCGGTATGTGTTCGTGGTCGGTTGGGGGAACTCACGGGAGTCGGCCCGCCCGCGGTCTGGCTCGACGCGGCGCACGCTGGTCAACCGGCACGCCGGCGCCGGCTGGGCGATTTTCGCGCGCGACCTGACTACAATCGTGCGCCAGCCGGTGCTCTGGTATGGGGTGGCGGTGGCGATAGTGGGGTCTGCCTTCTTCGTGTATAGGGTCGCCGGGCCCGACGGAGCGTTGGGCGGGAGTGCAGAGGTGATGAGGGCGATTATCATGATGATTCTGACTTTGATGGCGTCGCTAAGCACGGGCAAGTTCGCCGAGACGGCTGTGAGCCTCGACGGTGAGGCGCTGTGGTTCATGAAGTCGGCGCCCATCAGCCCCGCCACCTACTACCGCGCCAAGCTGGCATTCTCGACTGCGCCCGGGGCCATCGTGTTCGTGGTGCTGCTGCTGGGCACGAGCGCGCTGACAGAGGCGCCGCAGTATCCGGTCTACATCTCGCTGCCTGCGGGGATCGCCGTGATCTCGGCGCTGGCGGCGATGATGGTGACGCTCGACTCGATCAGGCCGGATTTCGGTGTGAGACTGTCGGGCGCCAACCGAAGCGGTCGCAAGCAAGACTCTGTGAAGACGCTCGCGACGAATGTGGGCAGCCTGGTGGGGAGTGTAGTGATGGGCGCGGTGCTGGCCTTTCCCGC
>DBQN01000047.1:0-173 GCA_002305255.1 Firmicutes bacterium UBA1393
GTCCTAGCTGCAGCGACCGTGATCGTCGCGGCGGGCGATCTGATACGCGACCGCGACGGTTCTGTAGTCTAGGTTGGCCCTTGTGATAGATTGCCGGTATCCTTGCGGTTCAGGGCGGGAAACGGTGAAAAGTGTGCGGTTCGCAGCGTGAACGCCCGAAATCCTTCCATCTC
>DBQN01000047.1:330-31553 GCA_002305255.1 Firmicutes bacterium UBA1393
GTTCGCAGCGTGAACGCCCGAAATCCTATCATCTCAAGTCGCGAGGCGGGCGGCAACGGGGCCGCGCCTGACGCGCTCCCCGAAGTAACGTCTCCGCCGTCCCAAGATCGTTCCATCCAGTCGCTCCAAATAGTCGTTCAACACGGTCGCTCCAGCAGTCGTGCCGTACAAGAAACCGTCAACTCGAGTCCGGCAGAAATTTTCATACATGAGAAGGAATCTGCAAGTCTTCCGGAGAAACATCGCTTAGCTGCGTGATCATGTGCAGCGAGCAGGCGGCGAGAGGGGCGAACGTGCCAGATGCGATCGCCATTGCGCAGGGCGCGCGAGTTCATGGTCTTGAACGTGCTCTCAAACTCGGCGGCGAACATTATCCAGCGACTCGCCCTGTCACTTGTGTCTTCAACTGCCGTAACATCCATCCAAGTTTGGACGACGTTGCTTGTCTCCCTCGCCATTAGACTGTTCTACGCTGCTGTGCGTCGGAGGGCCACTTCGGCTACTGCTGCCGCCTCCGCAGCCGACGCGGACGCCGACTCTGCCGCGCCACTGGCCCAGCAGGCAGCGAAACCCGTCGCCCGCCCTGGGGAGTTATGGCACTTCGCCGTCGCCGGCCTCATCGGGCAGGTTGCCGGCAACTACGCTTTCCTCGCGGCGGCCAAGGCCGGAGGGATCGGGTTCACTGTCGCCGTGGCGCAGACGTGGGGCCTGTGGGCTATCATCCTGGGTCTGCTTGTGCTCGGTGAGAAAGCCGGCAGGCGCCTGGCGATAGGGCTCCCTGTGGCCCTGGCAGGTATCTTGCTGCTATCGGCACAGGGCCAGGGCATCAGCGACCTCACCACCTATCTCTCGTCAGGCCTGCCCTGGGCTCTGCTGGCGTCTCTCTCGTGGGCCGTGTCATCCGTGCTGATCAGGCGCGGGCTCTCGCGAGGGTGTGATCAGCAGGTCGGGCTCATCGTTCAGTTCGCGACGCCATCGGCAGTGCTTGCCGTCGCAGCCATCGGCAACCCGGCGCCTATGACGGGTCTGAACGCGAGCACCGTGGCGATGATAGCCGCAGCCGGAATCCTCTCGGGCACGTTGGCCATGCAGTTCCTTTACAGGGCACTTTCAATGTGCCCTCTCTCGCAGGTAATGCTGATCAATGCTTCTTATCCTGCTGTCGTGAATGTGTTGTCCTGGCTGTTCCTGGGCGAGTCGCTCACCGTTCGTGGCATCGTCGGGATAGCGCTCATCACGGCGGCATGCGTATGGACTCAGACCGAACCACCTGGTGCCGACAAATAGCTAGTGTGGGAGTTGACCATGCCGATGAAAGCACGCGGCAGTCATCTGCACTCAGAGGAGAGACGGACAGCTCTCCTGGCTCTCTTACCGTCAATGGCGGTCTTCCTTGTGTTCACTGTGTATCCCATCGTCTACTCCCTCTATCTCAGCCTGTTCGACGTGTCGCTGCTCGGGGGAGCGCGCACCTTCGTGGGGCTGGGCAACTACATCAAGATGTTCTCAAATACCGACTTCAGGGTGGCCACCGCCAACACCATCAAGTACGCTGTCGGCACGGTCCCTCTGGGCGCGGCGTTGTCGATGTTCGTGGCCGTGCTACTGAACCAGAAGATCCGCGGGCGCACCCTCTATCGCATCGCCTACTTCTCTCCCGTCGTGACATCCATGGTGGCTGTGGCCATCGTGTGGATATGGTTGCTTGACCCCTATTACGGCCTAGTCAACGCATTGCTTGGCAAGGTGGGCATCTCCGGGCCGGAGTGGCTGGCCAGCCCTCGCTGGGCCATGGTGGCCATGATCGCCCTTGGAATCTGGAAGAGCCTCGGCTACAACATGGTGATATTCCTCGCAGGCCTGCAGGACGTGCCGGTTGAGTATTACGAGAGTGCCGAGATCGACGGCGCGAATGCCTGGCAGAAGTTCAGATACGTGACGCTGCCGTTGATGAGGGGCAGCATCGGCTTTGTGATGGTCACCAGCATAATCAAGTCGTTCCAGGTGTTCGGGCAGGTATACGTGATGACCTCAGGAGGCCCGATGAACTCCACGATGGTGCTGGTGTACTACATCTACAGGCAGGCCTTCGAGTTCTACAGGAGCGGCTATGCTTCGGCAGTGGCGTGGTTCCTGTTCGCAGTGATCCTTGTTCTGACGGTTCTGCAGAGATCTCTCCTCAAGGCGCAAGACTGAGAGAAGGGTGAGGTGCCGGAGGATGTCAACGAGCGTTAGCATTGGCGACAGCACACAGCGCGCGGCGCGGGCCCGACGCACCCGGATTGTGTCAAAGGTTGCGAGCCAGACGCTGGTCCACGCAGTTCTCATCGCAGGGGCCATATCTATGGTCATGCCCTTTATATGGATGGTCCTGACGTCTTTCAAAGACATCGGTGAGGTGTTCACCTACACATTCAAATGGCTTCCGTCAAGGATCAACCTGGACGGCTACCGTGACGTGTGGTCGGAGATACCCTTTGCGCGCATGTTCTTGAACAGTTTCATCGTCACGACGGCGATCACCGTCGGCCAGCTAATCACCAGCGCTCTGGCGGGTTACGCGTTCGCCCGTCTCGACTTTCCGGGCAGGGACGTTATCTTCATGATCTATCTGGCCGCGATGATGGTGCCGCATCAGGCGACGCTGATCCCGTCTTTCATGCTCATACGCAACCTCGACATGGTGAACACCTACAGCGCACTCATTCTGCCATTCATCGCAGGCCCGTTCGGGGCGTTCCTCATCAGGCAATTCTTGTTGAGCATGCCGAGGTCGCTGGAGGAGGCGGCGATCATCGACGGTTGCTCGCGCTTCAGGGTGCTCACCCATGTGGTGCTGCCGCTGTGCAAGCCCGCCATGGTGAGCCTCGGGCTGTTTCAGTTCATGTTTGCGTGGAATGACTTCATGTGGCCGCTGATCGTAACGACGAAGATGTCCATGAGGACATTGCAGGTCGGTCTGTCACTGCTCAGGGCAGAGATCTCCACCGAGTGGCCGATGCTGATGGCAGCGACGGTGCTCTCCACTCTGCCTATCCTGATTGCGTTTATAGCAGCTCAGAAGCAATTCATTGAGAGTGTGGCGTCTACCGGCCTCAAGTACTAGCGAATGCAACGAGATTGGGGAGGAGGGTTGGCAGGGGAGACAGCAGTCTGATAGGCGCGTAGAGTCGCACGGCTGACTCGGTTACCAAAGGATGAAAGGAGCTGTACTCGATGAGGAAGTTGTTGACCCGGCGTGTAGTCATCCTGTGCCTGACGGCGGCGGCACTGCTGATGCTGGCTACGAGCCCGATGGCAGGCGCAGCCAAAGTCAAGCTGAGTTACTGGCATTTCCTCGGCAGCGACATGGGCAAGAGGCACGAGGCACTTGTTGCTGAGTTCAACAAGACCCATCCCGACATCGAGGTCGAACCGCTATACTCAGGCAACGCCTGGACCATGCGCGACAAGCTCTTAGCATCAGTCGCCGGCAAGCAGCCTCCGGACATCTCCATGATCGACCAGTTCTGGGCAGCTCAGCTGGCATCGACCGGTGCGATCATCAAGATGCAGGATCTGATGGATGGTCCGAATGGAGTAGACAAGTCCGATTTCAGCAAGCTCGCTCTGGCAACAGCCACCTATGAGGGCGACATCTGGACAATGCCCTATGCCATGAGCAACATCGTGTTGTACTACAACAAGGACATGTTCAAGGCCGTCGGTCTCGACCCCGAAAAGCCGCCGACCACATGGGATGAGCTGGCGGAATACGCCAAGAAGCTGACCCGCGACGTGAATGGCGATGGCAAGACTGACGAGTGGGGTCTCTCATTCCCCGTGACTGCCGGTACCGGCACAGTCTACTATTACATCACGTTCCTGTGGCAAGCAGGCGGTGAGCTGTACAACGCCGATGAGACGAAGGTGGCGTTCAACAGCCAGGCAGGCGTGGATGCACTCAAATACTGGATCAAGCTGGTGCAGGTAGACGGCACTGTGCCGCTCTCGCCGCCCACTGAGGGATTCACCGTTGGCAGGATCGCGATGGAGATGGCAAGCTCCTCGACGCTTGAGACCAGGCAGGCCAAGTGCAAGTTCCCCATTGGCGTGGCTCACATTCCCGCAGGCAAACAGAGGGTAACCGGAGTTGGAGGCAACAACCTGGCTATCTTCAAGACCACAGCGGCAAAGCAAGCCGCAGCGTGGGAGTTCGTCAAGTGGATGAGCAGCACTGAGAACAACCTCAAGTGGGCTATCCAGACCGGCTACACGCCTCTTCGCACGTCGGTGGTGAACTCGCAGGCGTACAAGGACTACATCAAGGCCAACCCCGAAGTAGGCGTGATGTCGGACCAGATGTCAGTGGCCAGACCTCGTCCGAACAACGAGACCTACCCAGAGGTGTCGAGGATACTCGGTCTCGCCGTTGAGAAGGCGCTGTTCTCTAAGGAAGATCCCAAGGCGCTTCTCGACGCGGCAGCGGCTGAGTCTGATGAGTACATCAAGTCGGTGCTCAAGAAGTAGTCACAGCGAACAAGGCAACAGAGAGTTGGCAGCGGTTGCGGGCGGGTCGGTCAGCGGGCTGACTGGCCCTGCCCCCGACCATGCATGTAGGATGTGATGCGCGCATGTACTTCGGCACTACGACTATGGTATTCTACTCGAGGCCGCTTGAAGAGGCGATCGCGGCCGTAGCCAGGTGCGGATACGACTATGCCGAGCTGTGGATGGAGCAGGTTATGCGCGACTATCCCGACGATCCGGCGGCCGGCGTCGGAGCGGTGCTCAACAAGTACGGGATGAAAGCAACTGTCCACTGCCCCGTTATGGACGTGAATATCACCTCTCCCAACATCGGGATCAGGGAGGAGTCTATCAGGCAATACCTCAGCTGCTTCGAGTTCGCCCGCGGTATCGGCGCAAGGCTCGTCGTGGTTCACCCGGGGCACCGATTCTCGGTGAAGGAGCCATTTGAAGAGCACTGGACGGCCCAGGTAGACGCGCTGAAGCGAGTGTTCGCCAGAGGCGCTGAGCTTGGGATAACCCTCGCGATCGAGAACATGGAGGCCGACAAAGCAGTGTCGTCTGTGACGGATTACGCCGACATGGAGAGGGTCATGGCAGATTGCGACGTGCCCGACATGCTGATCACCCTTGACACGACACACATGAGAGACACCGGCAGAGTCGTCAGGTTCATCGAGAAGATGGGGCAGAGGATCGCCCACGTGCACCTGAGCGATGCCACGGCAACTTCACTACACCTCAGGATGGGCCTGGGCACAATGGACTTCGCGCCAATAGCGAACGCACTGAAGGCTGTGGGCTTTGCGGGCGTCTGCTCACTTGAGACGTTCATTGCCGGCAGTGAAGATGATCTGATTGAGGAGAGACAGAAGCTGGTCAAGTTGTTTGGTTAGTTGGCCGGCGGAGGGAGGATGACTCAGTGGAAGCCATGGAGAGCATGAAGGCTGCGGTGCTGCTAGCGCCGGGTCAGATAGAGATACAGGAAAGGCCAATACCGAAGGTGAGGCCGCACGAGGTGCTCGTTAAGGTGAAAGCCTGCGGCATATGCACCTTCGAGCGGCGGCTCTACTCGGGCGAGAAGAGCATCGGCTATCCGGTGGTGGGCGGGCATGAAGCCGCCGGCGTCGTCGCTGAGGTAGGCGAGGCGGTGCGCCGTCCGCTCAAGCCAGGAACGCGCGTGGCCCTCGACCTGCTCAACAGGTGCGGCGAGTGCGACTACTGCCGTACCGGCCGGGGCAATCACTGTGTCAACATGTACAAGGGCAAGCTGAACCTGTTAGGTGGGTTCGGCCAGTATGTGTCGGTCCCATCGGAGCAGGTGTTCGAGATAGGCGAGGGTCTGAGCTTCGAAGAGGCGGCCCTGGCGGAGCCGGTGTCGTGCGTAATCCATTCGCTGGCCCAGGCGGACGCGCGCTTTGCCGAGAGCATGATCGTGTATGGCGTGGGCCCCATGGGCATGCTGCACGTCATTGTCGGAGTGGCCATGGGCCTTCGAGTCGGCGTTGTCGATCCGGAGCCGGCCCGCAGGCAGCTTGCGCTGTCGCTTGGCGCGTGTGTTGCGGCAGAATCGGGTGATGAGATCAAGCCCCAGCTTAAGCCGGATATCATCGTTGTGACGGCGCCTGTGGTGCAGGCTGTGNNCCCAAGGGTACTATGATGGACGCCGACCCAAACCTCATCCACTATTCGGAGCTGAAGGTCATGGGCAGCGAGAGCCGCGCGCCGCAGGACTTCCATATTGCAGTCAGGGCGATGTGCGGGGGCATCGTCGATGTCAAGCCCATGGTGTCGAAGGTCGTGCCGCTCGAGCGGATCAAGCAGGCGCTCGACGAGGCTCCGTCGGTAGACACCATGCGCGTAGTGGTGGAGCTGCCTGACTGAGCATCGCGACCTACTGCAAGAACAAGGGGAGCTGGGTTAACTGGTGGCAAGGATTGAAGGCGCTTGCCTGCTCAGAGTGGAGAGCGTCATGAGCACGCTGTCGCCGAGTGAACAGAGAGTGGGCCTGTGCGTGCTGGAACATCCCAGGAAGGTCGTACAGTGCACCATAACGCGCCTTGCGCAGGAGTGCGACGTGTCGGAGTCGACGATAGTGCGGTTCTGCAAGAGCCTCGGGCTGGAAGGCTACAAGGAGTTCCGCATAGCCATAGCACAGGAACTCGGAGCAATGGAGCCGGAGCTTGTATCGCCTGAACTTGAGGCCGCGTCGGAGATCAAGAGCCTGGCCCACAGTGTGTTTTCGAACAACATCAGGGCGCTTGAGGCCACACTGGCCGGCCTGGACATGGACGCAGTGTCGCGTGCCATCGATGCTCTCGCAGAGGCTAAGAGGGTGGACTTCTACGGAGCCGGCCCGTCGAACGTAGTTGCCATGGACGCCTACATCAAGTTCATGAGGATCGGCATGGCGACAGGCTTCAATGGCAACACGTATCTTCAGGCTGTGTCGGCGGCAGCGCTTACTGAACGTGACGTGGCGGTGGCTATCTCCTACTCAGGCTCGACGCGCGACACCATCGATGCGCTCACCATAGCGAAGAACGCCGGGGCGACGACAGTGGCGATAACCAACTTCAGCGACATGCCCATCTGCGAGGTTGCGGATATCGTGATCTGCACCCATGCCGATGAGGAGCTGTTCCGCGGGGGCACAATGGCATCACGCACTGCCCAGCTTGGGGTGATAGACCTCATCTTCGCCGGTACCGTCAGTCGCAGGCGAGACGTGTTCACGGCGCAGTTCGAGAAGACGCGCGCTGCCCTGCTGAGCAAGCTGAGGGGCAGGTAGGTGTCGGGCGGAACAAGCGGGCACACATGAAGGATCTACGATGGATGTGAGAGTGGAGCGGCGGCGCTGAGGCGCCGCCGCTGTTTTTCGGGCCAGGCGGCCGGGCGGCAGGTGGCAGGCGGCGTGCATAGGCCATTGGTGCGAGGCCGCGAAAGAGAGGACCCGGACAGGAACCCGGCAGGAATCCGGGATCGGATATCGAATAAGCATGGTATCAGTGGATGATATGGTCATCCTACCAATTTCGGCCCCGCCGCGGCGCGACACGACGCGACACGGGGGTGCCGGCTCAGTCGGGAGTGGGATGCTGGTGGAGCCAGTTAAGCGAGTCAGGACCGTCGACGTGGTGTCGCAGCAGCTGCTCGCGGCCATCGCCCGGGGGGAGTTCAGCCCCGGCGAGAAGCTTGCGCCAGAGCGCGAACTCGCAGCCACGCTGCAGGTCAGCCGGAACGTGCTTCGAGAGGCTGTGCGGCAGCTTGAAACCATGGGCGTGATCGTCGTCCGCCAGGGCGACGGCACGTATGTGGTCGATCCTGCTGCCGGCACCAATGGCACTGCTCCGGCCAGGAATCCCATTGAGGCCCTGACCCTCGCCGGCACGAATGTCCTCGATCTGATAGAGGCGCGGCAGGCGATTGAGGTGATGAGCGCCGGTCTCGCGGCGCAACGCGCGACACTCGAAGAGCAGAGAACCCTGTCACGGCTGGTGGAGGAGATGGGCGCGGTTAAGTCAGTCTCAGATGAATATGCCGCGCGTGACCTCGAGTTCCACCGCACTGTGGTGACGGCTTCGAGGAACGGGGTGCTCATGATGGTATTCGAGGCTGTGCAGGACATGCTCAGAGTGCAGCTCGCCCGGGCGCTCGACGTTCCGGGCGTCAGCGAAAGTTCCCAGGAGTATCACCAGAGGATCGCCGCGGCCATCATCGCGCGCGACCCGAGGCTCGCGGCGAATGAGATGGAGGGGCATCTTTCGACTGTTACGCACCTTCTCCTCACGCAGCTGGCCAACGCGTGAGGTGCGGAGCACACCAGGTTTACGCAGGCAGAATGGAAGTGAACGTAGATGGACATCTATGTGCTGATCAAACAGGTGCCAGGCACGTCGAACGTGAAGATGGATGAAGAGACCGGCACCATGATTCGCACGGATACTGAGAATGTAATCAACCCCCTTGACGAGAACGCGCTGCAGGCGGCATTTGACTTGCGCTCAGGTTTTGCCGGATCGGAGTCGTCGCCGCGGGTCGTCGCCGTCAGCATGGGGCCGCGCCCTGCCATGGGCGCTCTGCGCGAGGCGCTCGCAATGGGGGCGGACGCTGCGGTGCTGTTGTGTGACAAAGCCTTCGCCGGTTCTGACACCATCGCGACGGCAGAGGCTCTGGCTGCGGGAATAAGGCATCAGGCTGGCATCACTCCCGGACAACCCCTACCAGACGATACCCTCATCATCTGCGGAGAGCGCGCCACTGACGGTGAAACCGGGCAGGTCGGTCCCATGATCGCGGCGCTGCTTGGCTTGCCGGTGTCGACGTATGTGCGCCGGATAGAGACCGTCGAAAGGGGCGGGGAACTGAGCCTGCTCGTTGAGCGCATTGTCGAGGACGGCTTCGAGCGCGTGCGCCTCGCTCTGCCGGCACTGGTGACGGTGGTGAAAGACATCAACCAGCCAGGCTTTCCGACGCTGGCGGGCAAGATCGCGGCGAAGAACGCGGACGTGCCGGTGCTCGGCCCGGCTGAGCTGGGGATTGACCCGGCCATCGTCGGCCTGGGCGGCTCGCCGACGCGTGTGATCAAAGTGTTCAGGCCAAAGTTCAGCCGCGACACCAGGCTCCATACCTATGACAACTCCGGAAAGGCAGTCGGCGCCCTCGTCGAGTTCCTCGGCGAGCGGGGCATAGGGCTGAACTAGGTGATCGCGATGAGCGTATTGATACTTGCAGAACAGCGCGGGGGAGTCATTCACCCTACAACATACGAACTGCTGGCTCGCGGGCGGCTGCTCGCCGATAAGCTGGGCACGGTCGTGAACTGCGCAGCCATAGGCTGTGAGCGCGGCGACCAGCTCAATGAGCTCATATACCGCGGCGCCGACAAGGTGTTCCTGGTAGATGAATCGGCCCGTGGCGCGGCGTGGGCGCTGCCCGGCCCATGCTCGCGCGCGCTCCAGCGCATCATCGAACTGACTGCGCCCGAAGTAGTCGTGGCGGCGGCGACGACAACCGGACGCACCGTGATGCCGCTGGTGGCTGCTCGCCTGCACACCGGGCTCACGGCAGACTGCACTGAACTCGACATCGACCAGAAGGAGCGGCTGCTGCTCCAGACGCGCCCCGCCATCGGCGGCAACATCATGGCGACGATCAAGACCCCAACAGCCCGTCCGCAGATGGCGACGGTGAGGCCAAAATCGTGCCAGCCGCTGTCGCGCGATGAGGCGCGCGTGGGCGAGGTGCATGAAGTCAGTCTGGATGGCTATGACCTTGGCCTCGGCGTCGAGAGCCTCGTCGAGATGGTGAAAGACACCACCCAGGAAGTGAACGTTCAGGATGCCGAGATCGTGGTCACAGGCGGCAAGGGCGTGAAGAACCGCGATGGGTTCAAACTCATCGAGGATTTCGCCGCGGTGATGGGTGCGGCAGTTGGCGCCACCAGGGACGTCGTCGACCTCGGCTGGGCCAGCTATTCGCATCAGATAGGGTTGTCGGGCAAGACTGTATCGCCGCGCCTTTACATCGCCGTCGGCGTATCGGGATCAGTTCAGCATCTGGCCGGAATGCAGACGTCGGAGACCATCATCGCCATCAACAAGGACAAAGATGCCCAGATCTTCAAAGTGGCCGATTTCGGCATCGTCGGTGATCTGTTCGACGTGGTACCCGATATCATGGCCAGGCTGAAGGCGGGGAGGTGAGGCAGATGGAGAAGCGGGCGGAAACGCGGACTATGAAGGCAGTATACAACAGGGTGGACCAGCGGATAATCGACGAACTTGCCGCAATTGTCGGCTCGGCCGGCGTAACAACCGATGCCGAGAAGATGGCTGTATATGCTCATGACGAGACGTCGGAGGCTCACTACTTCCGCATGCCGGACGTGGTGGTGAAGCCGGCCAACGCCACCGAGGTGTCGGAGATCCTGAAGCTCGCGAACAGAGAGAGGGTGCCGGTGACGCCGCGCGGATCCGGAACCGGTCTGTCGGCAGGGTGTGTGCCTATATTCGGCGGCATAGTCATGTCGATGGAGCGCATGAACAGGATACTCGAGGTCGACACGCAGAACCTGTTCATGGTGGTTGAGCCGGCGGTGACCACCGGCGAAGTGCAGCGCAGGGCGAAAGACGCCGGCCTGCTCTACGCGGGCGACCCGTGTTCAGCCGAGAGCTCGCAGATCGGCGGCAACGTGGCTGAGAACGCCGGCGGCAACAAGGCCGTGAAGTACGGCACCACCAGCCGCTACGTGCATGGCCTTGAGGTCGTGTTGCCCAATGGGGATATCATGCGCGTCGGGGGCAAGTGCGTGAAGGACGTGTCAGGCTACGACCTGATCAAGCTGTTCGTCGGCTCCGAGGGAACCCTGGGAGTCATCACGCGGATCTGGCTCAAGCTGTTGCCACTGCCGAAGTTCAAGGTCGGTCTGCTGGCACCGTTCGAACAGATGCAGGACGCGATCGAGGTTGTGCCGAAGATAATGACTGGAAGCGGCGTTGTGCCCACATCGGTGGAGTTCATGGACAGCCTCTCGATCGAGGCGGCCGCCATGTATCTCAACGCCACACTGCCGCATGGAGATGCGGGAGCATACGTGATCATCGAGATAGAGGCCAACACGCAGGCGCAGGTAGAGGCCGAATACGAGGCCGTCGGCAAGCTCCTCATGGACAATGGTGCCCTCGAGGTTTACGTTGCCGACAACCTCAGCACTTCACAGCGAATCTGGGCTGCGCGCAAGTGCATTGCTGAGGCGCTGCGGCTGGTGAGCCCTGTGTATTGCATGGAAGATATCACGGTGCCCACCTCGGAGATCCCCGGCCTGGTAGCAGAGATCACCGCTATAGCTGAGCGTTACAATGTGATAGTGCCGTGCTTCGGGCATGCCGGCGATGGCAACATCCATGCCACGCTGCTCAAGAAGGACATGGATGACGACGTCTGGGAGTCGTGCAAGGCAAAGGTGCTCAGCGAGATCTATGAAGCCACCTACAAGCGCGGCGGAAACCTCTCTGGCGAACACGGAATAGGAGCCAAGCGCATCGACCATTTCGAGCGTTTCTACGACCCCGTAGCCCTTGACGTGACACGTCGGATCAAGGAAGCACTTGATCCCAACTCGATACTCAACCCCGGAAAGGTAGTAAGGCCTGCGTAGGGCCTATCTTGAGCGAGGTGCGGCTGTTTCATGAAGGTTGAGCTCGCATACGGAAAGACTGGACTTACTGTCGATCTGCCAGATGATCTCGGCGCTGATGTGACTGTAATCGAGCCTAAGTTCGTGCCCGGCCTCGAGGACGATGCTGCTGCCCTCCTCGAAGCGCTGCGCAGCCCCATAGGCTGCGCGCCAGTGGCCGCCATGGCCAGGGGGCTTGATCCCGCGCAGCGCGTGGCCATCGTGATCTGCGATGCCACCAGGCCCGTGCCTAACAAGCGGATCATGCCCGTGCTCCTGGCCGAGCTGGCGCAGGCCGGTATCGGGCGCGAGCGCATCACCATCATCAACGCCCTGGGAACCCACCGGCCGGCGCCGCGAGAGGAACTTGTGGAGCTGCTGGGCGAGGAGATCGTGGCGGGTTACCGCATCGTGCAGCACGACTGCAGAGACAGGAACACCATGAGGTGTGTCGGCCGCCTCAGCACCGGCACCGAGCTATGGCTGAACGCCGATTACGTCGAGGCCGGCCTGAGGATCACCACCGGTTTCATTGAGCCTCACTTCTTCGCCGGTTTCAGCGGCGGCCCGAAACTGGTGATGCCGGGTGTAGCAAGCCTGGAGAACATCATGGAGGCCCACTCGTATCCCGTGCTCGCCTCGCCCAAAGCCACGTGGGGCATTACGAAAGGAAACCCAGTCCACGACTTGGTACGCGAGGCGGCAGCATTGGGAAGGCCGCACTTCAGTCTCAATGTGACGTTGAACAAGAACAAAGAGATCACAGCTGTGTTCGCAGGCGACCTCGATGCCGCGCACGAGCGGGGCACCGAATACATGAAGACCGTCGCCATGCAGTGCGTGGATGAGCCCTTCGACATAGTCATCACGACCAACAGCGGCTATCCCCTCGACCGCAATCTATATCAGACTGTAAAGGGCATGTGCGCCGCCGAAGGCGTCGTGCGGCAGGGCGGGGTGATCATCGCAGCGTCGCAGTGTGTGGACGGCGTTCCCGCAGGCAGTCACTACGACCGCCTGCTGCTCCGCTCAGGCACTCCGGCAGGGGCGATGGAGATGATCTCGGCTGCCCCGGAGGTCATGCCTGATCAGTGGCAAGTTCAACTGCAGGCCCGCGTGCAGCTCAAGGCCGATGTGTACCTCTACACCGAAGGCCTCAGCGATGGGGAGACTGAGGGCGCGATGCTCCGCCCCTGCTGCGACATCTCGGCGCTAGTCAGCAAGCTGGTGCGCGAGACTGTGAGCACTGAGGGCCGGCGCGCGCGGGTGTGCGTGCTGCCTGAGGGGCCGCAAACCATACCGTATCTNNCGGGGCGGTGCAGATGCACCGCCCCGTTTCCGCATTACACGCGTCGTTGTTACACGCGTCGTGTCGACCAACGTTGTAGGCATTGCAGCAAGTGGCAGGCAGATCGAGGCAGGCCGCCAACAGGTATTGCCCCTGCGCCCATACTCTGATACCTTACCAGTAAGGAGGGGATTCAGTATGGACGAGCACGGCAAGTTGACCAAAGTCACTGTTGCGCTACCCAGCACCATGGTGGAACAGCTGAGAACCCTTGCGGCTAGTGGGCGCGTTCATTCGGCCAGCTTCGTTGTTAGAGAAGCTGTTGCGCAGTACCTGGCCGGTCTTGAGCGAGAAGACTTCCGCGAGGCGATGGCTCAGGCAGGTGCTGACCCAGACTTTCTGAAGGACGTTGCGGCCATAGAGGAGGACTATCGGCAGTGCGATGCCGAGACAGCGAGGATGATGCCGGAATGGTGAACTACAGATGGTCGGTATGCTGGGCTGATCTGGGCATCACTTTAGGTTCCGAGCAGGCGGGACGGCGTCCCGTGCTGATCATATCGTCAGATGAGGTGAACCAGAGCCTTCCGATTGTCACCGTTGTTCCGCTGACATCCTCCAAGCCTGGGCGCCGCGTCTACCCAACGGAGGCGCTCATAACTGCCGCATGTAGCGGCTTGACCTGCGACTCCATTGCCATGGCTCACCAGATCCGCACCATTGCCAAGGTCAGGCTCGGAGAGGCGTGTGGGCGGGTGGATGATGCGTCTACTCNNGTGCGGGCGATAGGGCGACGCTTCACCTCGACTTTCAATGTGATATACTACTCATGAGTAGACTACTCGTGAGTAGTATATTCTTGATCGAAATGTGCGAATGCTGTTCTGGGAGGCTGGCGCAGTGTTTGTGGGCAGGGAACGTGAACTGAGTGCTCTGAGCGCCCTGTGGGCCGAGGACGGCTTCCAGTTCGTCGTGGTGTACGGCAGACGCCGTGTCGGAAAGACGGCACTGCTCGCTGAGTTCTGCAGGGACAAGCAACACGTATTTCACGTAGCGACTGAGCAGGGTGGCAGAGCAGCGCTCGAGTCGTTCTCCAGGGACCTACTTGACGTGATGCCACAGGCCCGAGACGCCTTGGACACGTTCGCGTCCTGGGAGAAGGCTTTTGACTACATGTCTTCTCAGGCCGGTGAGCAGCGGGTTGTTGTAGTCATTGACGAGTACCCTTACATGGCTACGGCCTACTCGGCTATCTCGTCCATATTGCAGAAGGCCATCGACACGAGGATGGCCTCATCGAACATCTTTCTGGTGCTGTGCGGATCGTCAATGAGTTTCATGGAGAACCAGGTGCTGGGCTACAAGAGTCCACTGTATGGCCGGCGTACGGCGCAGCTCAAAGTCGAACCCTTCGACTACGCTGATAGTGCCCTGTTCTTCCCCGGCCTGGGCCCTGAGGACCGCATCGTCGCCTATGGCGCGACGGGCGGCATCCCTCAGTATCTGCTGCGCGTGGCACAGCATGGAGATCTCAAAGCTGGCCTCATCAAGAACTACTTCGATCCCATGGGTCATCTGTTTGAGGAGCCTGCGAACTTGCTCAAGCAGGAACTGCGTGAGCCTGCAGTGTACAATAGCATAGTCGCTGCCATTGCGGCGGGGGCCGGTCGCCTGAATGAGATCGCAACCAAGACCGGTGAGGACAGCAAGAAGTGCGCCAAGTATCTAAAGACCCTTCTGGATCTCAGGATCGTGAAGAGGGAGACTCCCGTCGGTGAGAAAGCGGGACGCAAGAGCACATACTCGCTGTCAGACAACATGTTCAGGTTTTGGTACCGATTCGTGTTCGAGAACATTTCCGCCATAGAGGCGGGCCTAGGCGATGCCGTCTTTGACAGACGTGTGTTGCCTGCCATTCCGGAATACATGGGCCGAGTGTTTGAGGACGTGTGCATGCAGTACATGATCCGGCGCAACAGGAGCATGTCGCTGCCCATCATGTTCGACCAAATCGGCAGGTGGTGGGGGAACAATCAAGTTCTTAAGAAGCAGGAGGAGATCGACTTCATCGCCAGATCAGGGCAATCCGCGATATTCGGGGAGTGCAAATGGAGAAACGAGCGGATGGGAAGTGACTCCCTGGCTAGGCTGATCAACGCATCGCTTGTTCCCGAGCAGTACCATGACCGTCACTACATGCTGTTCTCCAAGTCGGGCTTTACCACGGGCTTGGTTGAGGAGTCCAGGAGGAGGGGAGACGTTGAGCTGGTCGGCATTGATCAGCTGTTCGAGGTGTGAGGCACCAACAGCAAACCAACGGAGTGACATCTTGATATCACCGCCTACTGCAGTGGCCTTACCCGCGACCCTATTGTCATGGCTCACCAGATCCGTACCACTGCGATCTGCTAGCCCCTTCTCACTGCTTTACCCCGATTCAGAGAGATAGGGCGGGGCTTTACGTCGATTCTGCGCGTAAAGGGCTCCGCTATCTTGCCAAACTGAGGTAAAGGTCCACTCCCATCCTCGGCGGCGCATGCCGGCGGCGTCGCAAAGTGGAATACAAAGGAGTAGTCTGCCCCGCAGGGCAGACATTCCTTACTTCATTGCGTCTGGCCGCTGGAATGTGGCAGGCATCGGGCGATCTGCAGCAGCCCTAGCCAGAGGACGCGCCGGACCCATGCCGACGATCACTTGTAGTCGACGCGGCCATCGTCATCGACGTCGCTGCTGTCAGCGCCGCAGCCGCCGCCCGCCTCAGCATACGCCAGAGCCATGGCGTACTCAGCAGCAGCGTCGTAGTAGGAGCGCATGATCTCCATGAATCCGCCATCGGCGAATCGCCCATTCCGAGGCCAGGTCTCTGGAACTCCCAGGCGCTCGATCAGCGCCAGCGGCACGGCGGAACGGGCCACGTCAACAGGAACAGCTGCCACCGCTCGGGGATCACCGGTCCAGAACGACTGCGGTGATGCCAGCACCAGTGCCTTGAGAGCCTCCATCTGCGCGCCGCTCTCGGAGCCGACCGCGCTCTCCTCACGCATCTCAGCAGCGGATGTTCCGCGCCGCTTTTCCCGCAGCTCCTCCAGCAACTGCTCCCTGGTTCTGCCCCTGAGCTCGAAAAGTAGGAACGGATTCAGATCGAACTCCACTGCGAGCGCGTAAAGCACTGCCGCAACGTGCTTGCAGGGCACGGCCCAATCAGGACATGAACACGCCATGCGCAGATCTTGGGCTGAACTCGGGAAGAGAGACGCTCTGCACTGGCTGAATGCTTCCTCTATGTTTCTGGGCATCGCGCCGGCGAGGAGTTCGGCCGCGAACGAAGCGCTGCTTGCCATGGCTGTGACGGCCTTGTCCCAGTCGCTCTTCCCCAGGATCTTGACGTCGACTGACACGCGGTAAGGTGTGCGACGCGAACCCTGCACTCGGCCCTGGATGGTGCCTAGCCCCACGCTGACGCTAAGCACGTTCCCCTGTCTCGCGTATGATCTGCCCCTCTGCAGGCGGCTGGACCACCCCATGTCTTCTAGTGTCTCGAGCCATCGTCGTGACCACCATGCCTTGCCAAACTCGCTATAGCGGCCCATCAGCTACACCTCGTCTCCATCGGCGACATCCTCGTTCCTCAGTGTGAACAAGTCCCTGAGCTCATGGTTTGAGAGCTCGGTAAGCCAGTTTTCGCCAGTTCCCACGATCTGATCTGCGAGGGCGCGTTTCTCCTCGATGAGCTGGTCTATGCGCTCCTCGACGGTGCCGGCGCACACGAACTTGTACACCTGAACGTTCTTGGTCTGCCCTATTCGGAAGGCCCTGTCGGTGGCCTGATTCTCCACGGCCGGGTTCCACCAGCGGTCGAAGTGGAACACGTAGCTCGCACGGGTGAGATTGAGGCCTGTGCCGCCAGCCTTGAGCGACAGCACGAACACTGGCGGACCTGCAGCGCCGTTCTGGAAGCGCTGGATCATGTCTTCCCTCGCCGCCCGCGGCACACCGCCGTGCAGGAACGCGACCTCACACCCGAGCACTTCCGCGAGGTGGGCCTGGAGCAAGGCGCCCATCTCCGCGAACTGCGTGAACACCAGGCAGCGGTCACCCTGCGTGACGGCTTCCTCAAGCATCTCGGCCAGACGGGTGAGCTTGCCCGACCGCCCCGGCAGGCTGCTCTTGTCGCGCAGGAACTGGGCGGGATGGTTGCAGACCTGCTTCAGCTTCAGCAAGGCAGCCAGCACGATCCCTTTTCGTTGAATGCCTTCGGCTTCTTCAATGGCGCGCAGGGTGTCTTTGACAACGGCCTCGTACAGGGTGACCTGTTCGCGGGTGAGCGACGCGAACACCTTGTTCTCCTGCTTCTCCGGCAGGTCTTGGATGATCAGCGGATCGGTCTTCACGCGGCGCATGATGAAGGGCTGCGTCAGGCGGCGCAGCCTGTCAGCGGCCTTCGAATTGTGGTATCGCTCGATGGGTATGGCGTATCTGCGCCGGAAGTCCTCAGCCGAACCCAGGTAGCCACGGTTGAGAAAGTCCATGATAGACCACAATTCCGCAAGACGGTTCTCCACCGGCGTGCCCGTCAACGCCACCCTGAAATCTGCTCTGAGACTCCGTATGCTCTGGCTCTGTTTCGTGCCCGGATTCTTGATGTTCTGTGCCTCGTCGAGCACGAGCACGCCCCACTCTACGAGACCGAGCGCCTTCACGTCGCGGGGCACGATGGAGTAAGTGGTTATCACAACATCGGCGGAGGCGGCCTGCTCAGCGAAGGCATCGCCCCCGAGGCGCGCGGACCCGTGGTGGACATATGCCCTCAGGTCAGGGGCGAATCGCTTCAGTTCGCGCTGCCAGTTGCCGACTACCGACGTCGGGCACACCAGCAGCGCCGGTGCAGTGAGAAACCCATGTTCCCTGGCGTGGAGCAGTAGGGCGATCATCTGCACGGTCTTGCCCAGGCCCATATCATCGGCAAGGCACGCACCAAACCCGCAGTTCTGCATGAACCAGAGCCACGAGACCCCCCTGACCTGATAGTCGCGGAGCTCACCCACGAATCCCTGCGGAGTGGGGAGCCGAACCGCTGCGGCGGCGCGATCACGGTCATTCGAGGTGAGCTGCGAAAGGAGAGCGCCCAGCCGCGCATCCAGGTCGATGCCGACAACGGGCAGCCCCTCCGCAAACGCACCTGAGTCGCCCTCCGGGCCGGCCAGCTCCATCTGAAGCACTTCGCGCACCGTGAGCGCTTCAGAGCGCGGCCGCTTCTTCCAGAAGCGGATAGCTGCTTCGATGTCCGTCGGATTGATCTCGACCCACTCGCCTCTCATCTGCACCAGGGGCACCTTCAGCTCTGCTAGGCGGCGGAGTTCCTCGTGAGTCATCACTTCGTCGCCCAGAGCGACCTGCCAGTCGTACTCCACTATGCTGTTGAGTGAGAGACGCGATACTTCACTTGACTGTATGCTGACTCGGACGCCGAGCCTTCGGCGTGCCGAACGCGCTGAGTCCCACCATGGAGGGGTGATCACGCCCAGGCCTGCCTCTTCGAACAGCGGTGCTGCCTCGCGCAGGAAGGCGTAAGCGCCGGCAGTATCCAGGGAGCACGATTCGGGCCTGGCCCCGGTCAGGCTCCGCCTGAGTGCCGGGAAGAGTCGGGTTGCCCTGCCCAAGTCGGTGAGCAGGCGTTCCTGCGGGTTCTCGAATCGCCGGTCAAGGAAGTTCAAGAGACTGCTGCTCTCCTCCCAGACTTGAGCGGCCGGCACCAGTACGCTGGGATCATCAACAGCCTGCAGCATGAAGTGCAGCGTCCAGTGGCCGGCTCCATCAGGTGGTGGTTCGAGACGGAAGCACGTCCTGAAGCCGCCCGATGTTGGCCCGATGGCTGACAGCCACGACCTGACAGCTGTGCGCGCCCGAGCGATGTTGGTGGAGTAGTTGCTGAAGGGCATGCGGCGCGTGGCGAGGCCTGCCGCCCATGCGCAGGCAGGGAAGATCATGCCCTCTACCATGAGGCTGCTCCACGAATCCAGGAATGGCGGCATCATGCCGTGGTTGAGTTCACGGCCACTCGTGGCCAGATCCTCGAGCTTGACGTCGAGTGCGTCTTTGATCGTGTCGTTGAGTGCGGCACCGATGAAGGAACCCAGCACCGACCGGGCAGGGCTCAACTCGAGGCCGGCGTCGTCCGGCGGGGCAGCGGCAGCGCGGCAGGCCCAGGGCATGCTGCGGGCCAGCGACGCCACGCGGACAGCGCAATCAGGTGAGCTGAGTACAGGCAGCCACACACTGGCGATGTGGGGAGTGGACCGCTCCTCGCGCATCGCAATGTCGGGGACGAACCTGTGACGTGCTATCAGCTCCAGCACGAGCTTCGAGGCCTTCGCCCAGAAGAGGAGGTCATCGCCTGCCGCTGCGGCCAGTGACTCGGGTGAGGCGGTATCCGCCTGCGGAGCGGTGCCGAACCATCCGGCGGTCGGGCGTTCCGGCAGCACAGCAAGGAGCCTTACTGCATCGGCAGGAGTGATCAGAAGCCCGGAAACCATGAAGCGGCCGATGCCTCGACTTGTGGCGGGGCCGGCGGCGACGGCATCGTCATCCGAGGCTCCGGCGACTGCGGCGGTGTCGCCAGTGACGGCGGCCTCGGCGACCTCGGCCCCAGGCTCTGTCCAGCGCTTCAGCTTCGTCGGCGCTAGCACGCGGCGCGCCCGCTCGATGATGGCAGGCGACGGCACCGGATAGCCGTCAGCCGTCGGCAGAAACATCACGGCACGTCCCTTTGTCGGGCGCTGTCGCAGGCAGGGAGCTAACGCTGCAAGCAACTGATCCGCAGAGGCTTGAAACGGGTGAGAAGGTGTGTCGGCTTGCCTGCCGCGGGCTCGATAGCCAAGCCTGCGGGCCGACTCAGCCCATATGAGCAACTTGCCCTGGTCAGCAGGGCGTATGTCATCGAAAATCTCGACGCGTTCCTGCAGCCAGGCGGCGTGTAATATCAAAGCACTTGACCTCCGAGGGGTTGAGACTCTGGTTCTGCTGCACAAGGCACACAAGCTCACTGTTCTACGCTACGAGCATCCGTTCCTCTCCGGTCGAGCCCGCCAACTCGGGTGAACTTACCACTAGCATGGACGGGATGGAGGCCCGTGAGCCAGGCGCCCTCTCCTAGTCGAGTTCAGCGTAAGCCCCGGCATCGCCCTCCATCACCCGCGCAAAAACCACACCGCCCGAGAAGGACTCCTCCAACACGTGTGGAATACTCACCTTGTCTTGCACATATGTTCGGAACAGATGTGCGACACCGGTTCACACGTCGTCGGCCACGGGAGGACCACTTTATGAGCTTTGACCCACAGCTACTCTACGAGGTTAGCAGGCATTATTACGAGCTCGGGCGCACTCAGGAGCAGATAGCGGCGAGCCTGGGGATATCGAGGAGCCAGGTGTCGCGGGCGCTGAAGAGGGCGCATGACGAAGGGATCGTAAGGATCACGCTCGTGCCTCCGTCCGCTGACTTCGCCTCGCTGCGGGCCGAGATGATGGGGCGCTTTGGCCTTGCAGATTGCGTCATAATCCCCGGTGAGTCAATGCCGCTGAAGATGCTGGCGCACAATCTGGGGATCGCGGGCGCCGCGGCCGTCGCCGACCGCGCGACCGACGGTGCTGCAATCGGCGTATCGTGGGGCGCGACCTTGAGTGAGCTGGCCATGGCCCTCGAGGCCCGAAAGCCCGAACCACGACGAATCACGGTGATACCGCTCCTCGGCGGGCAAGGGCAGGCCAGCCGCGATCTGCAGGTGAACGGCATCGCGTCTCGCGTGGCAAGTGCGTTCGGCGGAGTGAATGTGCTGCTGCATGCGCCGTCTACAGTTGACACCGCCGAGGCCAAGCAGATGCTCATGCGCGACAGCGCGATTCGCCAGGTGGTTGAGGCATGGAATCGTCTCGACCTCGCCATTGTCGGCATAGGTGCTTTCGAGCCGCCCTCGACACTCCTGGCCGAGGGGGGCTTCTCCGAGAACGAACTGAGCGAACTGAAAGCCGCCGGAGCCGTGGGTGACATGTGCATGAACTTCTTCGATACCCGCGGGCGACAGGTCGTTACATCTCTTACCGACCGACTCATAGGCATCACCTTCGAGCAACTGCTCGAAGTGAAATGCGTCGTGGCGGTGGCAGGTGGCGTGAACAAGGCCGCAGCCGTTGCGGGCGCGCTCCGCAGCAGGATCATCGATGTGCTGGTCATCGATGACACGACCGCCAGGGCAGTACTGACCGGCACAACCGAATCGAAAGGGGAGGCGTTCAAATGCCGCTAGGACAAGGAGCTCTTGGCCTGAGTGTATGCTATGCACTTGCCGCGGGTTATCTGGCATTGATGTGGATCATCGGCTCTATCCTGACGCGCCAGTACCCAACTGAGCACAAGGTTGTGTGGAACACGCGCACGATTTCCAGGGTCACCATTCTCGCCGCAGTCGCCGGTGCGGGCGCAATGATCAAGATCCCCGGCCCGGCTGCCACCATTGCACTCGACGCGTCGGCCGGCTACTTTGCGGCCGCGTTCTTCGGTTGGCCCGTGGGCGCCACAGTGGCGGCCATAGGCTGCTTCATCGCCAACGCGCTCGGCGGCTTCGCGAGCTGGCTGCCTGTGCTGCCCATCTACCTCTGCGCCATGGCCTTCACAGTCACACTGGCCGTGTTCGTCCAGAAGAAGACCAACATCATATTCGCCATCATAGTCGGCACCATTGCGAACACAATCACCTGCCTCGGGCCGTGGGTGGTCATGATCGGCCCTGCTCTGATGATTGCCATCCTGCCGTCGCAGCTCATCGGTTCCGCAGTGAACGCTCTGGTGGGCCTGTCGGTGGCTACGGCACTAAAGGCAGCGCAGGTCAAGAAACGACCGGACTGGATGGACCAGTAACGAGTCATTCAAGCCGGTGAACCCGCAAGTAGAACGGCAATGCGAGGAGTGTTCCAGTTGGCGCCTGAAATCGTGTCCCTAAAGGACGTGACATTTAACTACAAAGGATCGAAGCGTAAGGCACTCGACGGTATCTCTCTCTCAGTCGCCGAGGGTGAGTGCATCGCCATTCTGGGCCCCACGGGCGCAGGCAAGAGCACTCTCGCCTGCGTGATGAATGGAACCGTGCCCAACTTCGCCGATGGTGAGCTCTCCGGCAGCGTGATGGTGGACGGCCTCTGCCCCCGCCAGGCCGGCACAGCCAAGATGGCATCAAGGGTCGGGCTCGTGTTCGGCGATCCCGACACCCAGCTCTTCGGCATGACCGTCGAAGAGGACGTCGCCTTCGGCCCGGCCAACCTGGGCCTTGGCTATGACGAGATCATGAACCGCGTGCAGAAGGCCCTGTCGGACCTGCGCCTCACCGGGCTGGAGCGACGCCCGCCGCACCGTCTGTCGGGCGGGCAGAAGCAGGCCACGGCCATTGCCGGCGTGTGCGCCATGCTCCCGAAAGTCATGGTGCTCGACGAGCCCACGTCCATGCTCGACCCCGAGGGCAAAGCCAGAGTGTTCTCGATCGTGCGAATGCTCAAAGAACAACTCGGTGTCACTGTCATCCTGATCGAGCAGGAGGTAGACGACATCATCGGCCTCGCCGACAGGGTATATGTGATGAGAGGCGGCTCCTTCGTTCTCTCCGGCACACCTGCTGAAGTATTCTCCAAGACTGACGAGTTGCGTGCCGTCGGCGTGCGTGTACCGCACATCGTCGAATTCGGCTGCCTCATCGGTGCTTCCACCGTGCCATTCACCGTCGATGACGTGGTCCGCACTGTCGAGACCGGCGCCTGGGCAGCCCCCCAGGCAACCGCCTCACCGCAGGCCGAAGCGACGACCGAACCTACCGCCGCCGCACCGCCGCCTGCCGAGCCGGTCATCGAAGTCAGGAACCTGGAGTTCCAGTATCCCGGCGGTACGAAGGCCCTCGATGGTGTGGACCTCACGATCCGCCGCGGCGAGTTCGTGGCTATTGTCGGGCAGAACGGCGCAGGCAAGACCACCCTCACCCGACACCTGAACGGTCTGCTCCGACCGAGTGGCGGCGACATCCGCGTGCTGGGTCAGCCCGCTGTGGGCGTAAGCACCATCGAGCTCTGCCGCCATGTGGGCTACGTGTTCCAGAACCCCGATGATCAGCTGTTCTGCACCACCGTCGCAGAAGAACTCGGCTTCGGCCCCGGCAACATCGGCGTCGACGGCCCCGCCATCTCGGCGCGTGTGGAGGAGATCCTCGATGATGTGGGGCTGACCAGATATCGCGATGTGTGGCCGAAATACCTCACCAAAGGCGAGCGCCAGCGCCTGGCCCTGGCTGCCGTGGTGGCCATGGACCCGGAGGTGCTCATAGTGGACGAGCCCACCACCGGTCTCGACTGGGTGGAGTCGCGGCAGATCCTCGATTACCTCCAGCGCCTGCGCCGCGACAAGGGCAAGACGATCATCATCATCACCCATGACATGAACATCGTCAGTCTATATGCAGAACGCGTAGTGGTCATGGCCACAGGCAAGGTCGTGGGCGATGGCACGCCGCAACAGGTGTTCTCCCAGCCCGAGCTGATGGCCAGGGCATGCCTGCGCAGGCCGGCCATGGCCGATGTCAGCGTGGCACTGTGGGGCGAGGTGGCCCTCACGCCCGAGGCCGCTGCTGCCAGGCTGTTCGCCCAGGCAAGGCCGGCAAGTCATGATGCGGAGGTGGTGATAGCATGATCATCGAGTATGAGAGCAGGCCAACGCTGATACACGGTCTCGATCCCAGGGTGAAGATGGTGTGGATGCTCTGCGTGATAATCATGAGCATTGTCTGGACCAACCCTGTCTACCTTGTCGCTCTGGGCCTCTCCGTAGTCGTGTTCGGTTTCGCGGCACAACTGCCCTGGCCCAAGCTGAAGGGCGTAGTCTCCTTCATGCTCGTGCTCGCGGCCATCATCTGCGTGATACAGGGCGCCACTTACTCGGTGAAGTCCGTTACCCTGGCCGACCCGACACGGATCCTGTTCCACATAGTGCCCGGCTGGATCCCTTCGATTGGGCCGGCGGCGCCGGTGCGGCTCGGCGGGTTCGTCTACGGCATCGGCATGGCGCTGAAGATCCTCATCGTGCTCCTGGTGATCACGGTGTTCGGCTTCACCACTTCGCCATCGGAAATCGTGCAGGTAATCGCCAGGATTCCGTTCATCCCTTATCAGGTGGGGTTCGTGGTGTCGACTGCCTGGAAATTCGTGCCCGTCGTGCAGATGCAGATGCGCACCCTCATGGACGCCCACCGCTCGCGAGGCGTCGACTTTGAGGCCGGCGGCTTCACGCAGCGCGTGAAGAAGACCTCCGGAATCGTGATGCCGCTCTTCGCGAACTCACTCTCCATGGCCGACACGATGGCCCTGGCCATGGAGTCGAGAGCTTTCGGTTACAGCAAACGGTTCACCTTCATCAGGCCTTACAAGATGACGCTAGGAGACTGGGCCGTGCTCAGCGGCTCCCTCGGTTTCACGGTCGTTGCCTGCGTGCTCATGGCCACATCGAGACTGGGGGCACTGTAGGTGGACGTCACAGGCGGCAGCGGCAAGTCACACGGCGTCGTGTGCCTGGGGGCGTGCGCGGTAGACATGATGCTCACCGTGCCTCGTTTCCCTGCACCCGATGAGATGGTGTTCACCCTAGATGAGCCGCGGAGCCTGCCGGGCGGGTCTACAGGCAACATCGCCGCCGGCCTGGCCAGGCTGGGTGTGCCCACGCGATTCGTGGGCAAAGTGGGCGCCGACGCCAACGGTATGCTGCTGAAGGAGGCCTTCGAGGCCGACGGCGTAGACGTCGGCTACCTCATCCAGGTGCCCGCCGGCCGCACCGCATCCACCATCATCGCCGTGAACCCGACCGGCAGCAGGGTCATCTACTCCCTCGGAGGCACCGCAGTGCTGGAGCGTCCGGAAGAGTTCGTGCCCGAGCTGCTTGAAGGTGCGTCACTGCTCTACGTGGGAGAGGCGTTCCCCGAAGTCGCGGAGCGCGCCATGGCCCTGGCGAAGCAGCAAGGCGTGAGCGTGGTGTTCGGTCCGGGCGGCGGAATCGAGTGGCTCGGGCGCGAGGTGTTAGGCAGGCTGATGTCGGCTGCCGACTTCGTGCTGTTGTCAAGGCGCGAGCTCCATGCGGCCGCCGGCGCCCGCGAGGGGCTGACCGACAACGAGGCCGCCGCCGAGCTGGCAGCCTGCGGTGTGCAGCGGCTCGTCGTAACCAGGGGAGAGCAGGGGTCGGTGTTCATCGACGCGTCCGGATCCACTGCGCCCGTCGTCGTCGGGCCGTTTGCTGTGGACGCAGTCGACACCACAGGCGCGGGTGATTCGTTCGCGGCAGGCTTCATGTCGAGCCTGGTGCAGGCGAGGCCGATCGGCGAGTGCCTTACGCGCGGCAACGCCTGTGCGGCCATGGCCATCCGGAAGATGGGGGCCAGGGAGGCGCTGCCGACCCTGACAGAGCTGGAGCGTTTCCTGCAACAGAACACCGCGGCCACGGCGCCGGCGTGGGCAGGTGAGGGTAGTTGAACCTGGTGACGGAACTGACCATAGAACGCGCGGCCGGCTGCCTGGCCGGTGTGGCCATTGGTGATGCCATGGGCATGCCGTGCGAGTTCCTCACAAAGGAGCAGATCGCCCAGAGATACGGCAGGATCAACGGTTTCGTGGCGCCGGCTGCCGACCATATTCACAGTAAGCTCCGGCCAGGGCAGGTCACCGACGACACGGAGCAGACCGTGGAGTTCGCGAAGGCCATCATCGAGCACGGCGAACTGACGCCGGCCACAGCTGCCTACGCGGTGGTGAAGTGGGCCCGAGAACACGATGCCTTCAACTCATCGGTGCTGGGCCCCAGCAGCAGGCGGGCGCTGGAGCGGCTGATGGCGGGCGAAGACCCGTCTGTCACGGGCTCGCGCGGCGATACCGTGGGCGCGGCGATGCGCGTGGCTCCAGTGGGGTTGGTCAATGCGGGAGTGCCCGACCGCGCCGCCCGGGAGTGTTATCTGTCTTGCCTGCCCACGCACGGCGCGAGCATCGCCATTGGAGGCGCGTGTGCCGTGGCGTGCGCAGTGGCCGTGGCCGCCGTCATCGATGTTGGTGACCACGGTTCCTCCGGTCTGGACCAGGTGATTGAGGCGGCTTTGTGGGGTGCTGCTTACGGCGAGGAGCAGGGCATCAAATGGGCGGGGCCGTCGGTGGCCGCAAGGATACGCCTGGCGTTGCGGATCGCCGCCGAGGTGCCTGAGCCCTCCGCCGCCGAGGACGAGCTGTATTCGGTTGTAGGCGTCGGCATGGCGCCGACGGAACTGGTGCCCACCGCGCTGGGCATCGTCAAGTTATATCAGGGAGACTGCAGGCTCGCAGTCGAGGCCGCAGCAAGCATGGGAGGAGACTCCGACACCCTGGCCTCGATGGTCGGGGCGATTACCGGAGCGTATCGGGGCATTGACGCCTTTCCACGCGAGTGGGTCGATACAGTGGAGCAAGTAAACGGCCTCGACCTTCGCGGCCTTGCAGGCCAACTGGTTCGAGCTAGAGAGGGGAGAACGGCATATGACAGGGATTGACGTCAGGATGAGGCGGATATTCCCCGATGGCAAGAGCGTGGTGTGCCCCCTAGACTTCGGGGGGTTTGTGGGTATGGTGCCCGGTCTCAATGACCCGGCTGAGGCAGTGGCAAAGGTAGTGGAGGGAGGAGCCGACGCTATCCTGGTCAACCCGGGGATGGCCAGGAGCGAGTGGAGCACATATGCCGGTCGCACCGGTCTCATAGTGCGAGTGACGGGCGGAGCCTCCAGGCTCAACAAGCGCGGCGGCTACCACGTGCTCACCTGCAGCGTCGAGGAGGCGTGTGCCATCGGGGCGGATGCCGTGTGCATCATGGTCTTTGTGGGAGATCCGGAAGAGCAGGAGATGTTCGCCACGATGGGGCAGGTGATCTCCGACGCTCACGCCCTTGGCCTGCCGGTGATGGCCGAACTGCTTCCGGCCGATTTCGAGAATTCATTTAAGGAAGACCAGGTCTCGCTGTGCGCTAGGGTCGGGTATGAGCTGGGCGCCGACATCATCAAGACTTACTACTCCGAGACAGGGTTTGACGGCATAGTCAAGGCGTGCCGGGTGCCCATAGTCATTGCCGGCGGGCCGAAGGTGGCGGACCCGGCAACCGTGGTGAAGCAGGCGATGGAGTGCGGAGCGGCAGGTATCGCCTTCGGCAGGAACGTCTATCAGGCACCGGATCCGACGGCCAGAGTCAGGGAGCTCTACGAGATCGTCCACGGCTGCCCGCCGAGGGGAGCGGTGGTGGCTTGAGGATGAAAGCTGGAGTCTACCAGGGGCCCGGAAAGCTCGAGGTGCTTGAGGTCGAACGGCCCGAGGCGGGTCCGGGTGAGGCGCTGCTCGAAGTGTTGTATTGCGGGGTGTGCGGCACCGACGTAAAGACCTTCGTGCGCGGTCATCACATGTTTCCTCCCCCGTGTGTGCTTGGGCACGAGGTGGTCGGCAGGATAGTGGAGCTGCGTGGGGCCGGCCCCGGAGTCAAGGTGCGCGAAGGCGACGTGGTGGCAGTTGCGCCTTACGTGCCGTGTTACTCGTGTGAGATGTGCAGGCGCGGGCGGCACGAGCTGTGCAACGCGAAGGGCTGGATCGAAGGCGGATTCGCGGAGTATCTGACGATACCCGCCACGGTGCTGGAGCGCGGCACGTTCGCGGTGCCCGACGGGATGGACCCGAAGGCAGCCTGCCTGTGTGAACCAATGGCATGCTGCATCAACGCTGTCACCGATACTCCGGTCAGGATGGGCGATACCTCGCTGGTGCTGGGCGCGGGCGTCATGGGCCTTCTGATGCTCGAGGCGTGCAAGGCGGCCGGCGCCGCGCGCGTGCTGGTGAGTGAGCCCGACGATGCGCGCCGCGCCGAGGCGGAACGCAGAGGCGCTTTAGTTGTTGACCCGACGGCTGTCAGTCTGAATGAATGGGTGGCCCAGGTAGCGGGCGAGGCCGGACCTGATCAGGTATTCGTGTGCGTGGGCACTGCCGAGGCGGCTATGCAGGGCATCTCCCTTGTCGGCAAAGGCGGGAGCGTGAACGTATTCGGCGGTCTGCCCGGAGGTTCGATCCTCGATGTCGACGCGCGGCGAATCCACTACGACGAGGTTGTGCTCACAGGCAGCTTCGGGTTCACTCCGGAGCACTTCCGCACCGCGCTTGGGCTGATGGCGTCTGGCAGGCTAGACGTGGCCGACTTGATCACTCACGTGTTCAGCCTGGACGATGCAACCCGCGCCTTCGAGACTGCAAGCTCCGGCCAGGCCCGCAAAGTGCTCATCGCGGTGGGCGCTCATGCCTGACACTGAGGCTCTGCCTGTGCTCGTCGGAATCGATGTCGGCACCACGGCCGTAAAGGCCTGCACTTGGCGAGTGGCTGATGCCGTGGCGACCGGTGGCGCGGCCGCCGGTGTGCCCGCCGGTGTGGCCGCCGTCGGCAGCGCCGCGGAACGCTACCGCAGCGCGCGGCGACTTGTGAGCGTCGATGCCAACGGCGATCAGGATCCCGACGAGGTATGGCAGGCAGTCGTCGAGTGCCTGCGCGAAGTGTTGGGGAGGGGCGACTGCCGGCGAGTGCTTGGGGTTGGCCTCGCGGGCCATGGCCCGTCCCTGGTGGCAGTTGACTCCGGTGGGCGCGCCGTGAGCCCGGTCGTCACGTGGATGGACCGGCGACCGGTGGTGGCGGCGGGCGCGGCAGGCCCGAGCTTCGAGGCCACCGCCGAGTGGTTGTTGCGCGTCGCCGGGCAGGAGGCCTGTGTTCTGCAGCCAAAGGACTATCTGGTGTTCAGGCTCACGGGTGAGCGGTGCATTGATGCATCGGCCTTCTCATGCACGTCGTGGGCGGCGGGCGGTCGCTTCGATTGGCTGCCCAGAACCGTCGAATGCTGGGAGACTGCCGGCGTGGTATCGCCTGAGGCCGCCACCGCCACCAGCATCACCCCAGGTGCTCCTGTGGCGGCAGGCGGGGTAGACGCCTTCGTCGAGGCGCTGGGCGCGGGCATCATCCAGCCGGGGCCTGCGTGTGATTCTACCGGCACATCGACGTGCATATCGGCGGCGTGCGGTGCGGGCGATTCCAGATGTCAGGGCGTCAAGCACGTGGTGCCGCAGATGAGCCTCTGTGTGGAGCCGGTGACCTACAGCGGCGGCTCCCTCGCGTGGGCGATGTCGGTGCTGATGCCTGGAGCAGGTCAGGGCAACGCCGACTGGACCGCGGTAATCGCCGACGTGGCGTCGCGCACCAGGCCTGGCGCTGACGGACTCGTATTCATCCCCCACATGACGGGCCCGCGCAGCGAGTGGCAAGGACCCAGGGCAAGCGGAGCGTTTGTGGGGCTGCGGGCCGGGCACACCAGGTTCGACATGGTAAGGGCGGTGCTGGAGGGTTGCGCCTACAGCATGCGAGAGTGCGTCGAAAGGCAGATGCCCTGGGGCGTCAGTGAGTTCAGGGCCGTGGGCTCCGGCGCACGGCACGATGCGTGGCTGCAGATCAAGGCCGACGTTACGGGCACCCCTGTGGTGAGGATGGCGATCCGGGAAGGGGCCCTCGCCGGCGCCGTGATACTTGCCGGCATGGCGGCAGGTGTGTACGGCGATGCACGCGAAGGAGTCGAAGACGTGGTGCAGTGCGACCGGAGGTTCGAGCCGGCAGCGGCGTCGGTGCCGGAGTATGAGGCGGGATACAGAGCGTTCTGCGAAGCCGAACGCGAGCTGGGGCGGTGATCCTGTGGGTGTGAGACTGATAGCCGCGGGCATGTTGCTGTGGGGTTTCGGGTATGGACTGCACACCTTTCTGCTGCCGGTGCACTTGCGCAACATCGGCTGCAGTCCTGCCCAGGTAGGACTGGTGTTCTCAGTCGGTATAGCGGCCATGGCCCTGTCTGCCCTGCCGGGCGGATGGATCGCCGACAGGTACGACAGGCGCAAGGTAATGTTCCTCACGTGGCTGGCCGGGGCGCCGTCGGCCCTGCTATACTACTTCGCCCGCGATTACCGTCTGGCCGCGCTGGGTATGGCGCTCTACCTTGGGGCGCAGGTAGGCTACCCGGCGCTCAATGCCTACATCACTGAATCCGTATCTCAGGGCGCCGCAGGCAGCACCTTCGGCCTTGTGAACGCCGCCTTCGGGGCAGGGATGGTCGTCAGCCCAATGCTGGGAGGCTGGATTGCGGAACGGTGGGGCGCGGGCCCGGTGTTCATCACATCGTTCCTGCTCTTCCTTGCGGCTGCGGGCATCATGGCGTTCCTGCCGCCGGCGCAGAAAGCGGGCGCAGCTGCCGGCGAGGTTGCAGGCTCGGGTGCTGGCACCGGGACCAGGGATGGCGCCGGGGTCGCCGCCGGTTACGTCTCATTGCTGCGTGATGCCAGATACGTGCGTTTCATCGTGTTCTACTCAGTCTGCGCCTTCGGCTACTACATGGTTCAACCGCTGTTCTCGCAGTTCGTGGCGGATGTGCGGGGCGCAGGAGCGGCGTCGGTGGGCCTGCTCGGCACTTTGATGTCGCTCGGGCAGGTTGCGATCACTGCGGTGGTTGGTAAGGTCGCCGATCGGCGGGGCGCGATCATTGCAGTTGCCGCGAACATGGTGTTGTATGTAGCCGCAATGATAGTCTTTGTGTTCGTATCTTCAGCAGCCGTAGAGGCTGTGACGATGTTCATGCTCGGTGGTTTCATGGCTGGCCAGGGAGTGGCCTACGCCGGGGTCGGCGAGGTTCTCGGGCCTCGCACCGACGGCAAGGCGTTTGCCCTGTTCATGCTGGCGATCGCGGGTGTATCGGCGGCCAGCCCATATGTGGGCGGGTCGCTCTACGCGGCAGAGCCCGGCGCGGCTTTCGTGGCCGCAGCGGCCTTGACGCTGATGTTCGCCGGACTCCTCATGCGTTTGGGTATCACCGTCCGCAGCGGAAGAGGAAGAGGAGGTGAAGCAGGCCAGGAGGCCTTCAGCGTTACCGGGAAGTAGCTCACCGAACAACTACGTCTCAAGCTTAAGGAGGGTACACAAGAATGCGTAGAGTCATAGTGGCACTGGCAGTATGTGCAGCTCTGCTGATGATCGGTTCGACGGTCATGGCAGCGCCCAAGCCCGAGGGCAAGGTTGAACTCACAGTGGAAGGCGCCATCACCAACACCAACTCCGACAAAGGCCTCGAGCTCGACATGGCCATGCTCGAGGGCATCGGA
>DBQN01000047.1:31566-32155 GCA_002305255.1 Firmicutes bacterium UBA1393
CTCAAGTTCGCTGGAGCCACCGGCAATGTCGTTGAGGTCGTTACAGTCGCGAAGGACGGCAAGGAAGTCGTCATCAAGATCGACGACGTCAACAAGTTCCCGATCATGCTTGCGACTAAGGACAACAACAAGACCATCGGGACCGGCGTAGGCGGCCCGATCAAGCTCGTGTTCCCTTACACTACTCACCCTGAGGTGGAGAAGGTCTACCCGAAGGATGAGTGGAGCTGGTACATCGTCACCATCAAGGTGAAGGCGCAGTGATGATCAAGCGCGGTGGATTACTGGCGCTTGCCACCGCGCTGCTGCTGGTAGGACAGGCGGCGTCTGTCGTTGGGGCAGGCGCCGCCGCCGGCCTTGCGGCACAGGCGACGCAGGCGCCCACTGTTGTATTGGTAGTGATGGACGGATGTCCTCCCAGCGCCGTCGGGCAGCTGCCGGCTAGTTCGTTCCTGCGCACCGCAACGAAAGGTGAGCTGACCACGGTGTTTCCTTCGTCAACTGCGGCTGGGCACGCGGCCATCTTCACGGGCACCTATCCTGAAGCCAATGGGATCACAGGCAAAGCCTATCTGGGAGACGATGGCGA
>DBQN01000047.1:32311-43520 GCA_002305255.1 Firmicutes bacterium UBA1393
CTCGAGAGCGACACTCAGTCTTACATGATCGGAGTCAACCTCGGAAGCATCGACAAGTGCGGGCACAGATTCGGGCCGGCACCGGCTGCGGAGACGCTGAGAGCTGTGGAGGAGGTTAGTGCCGGTCTTCAGAAGGTTGCAGAGGCCCTTGAGGCGACACGACCGGGCAACTGGTGCATGATCATAACTGCCGACCACGGAATGACGCTGGTAGACAAGGGCATAACCGTGGGAGATATGATCGATGCCGCAACGGAGCGCACCGGCGGTGAAGTCATAGCATCGCTAGACGGCGGCTGCGCCTACTTCTGGTCAGACGACGCGACATTGGCAGCGCTGGCCGACGAGCTCAGGGCGCATCCGGGCGTCGATGAGGTCATCGACGCCGACGACGTGGCCAGGCGGGCAGAGCTGCGCATCAGGCACCCCCGCATCCCCCCGCTCGTGGCCATAGTCAAGGAGAGCTACATGTTCATCGAGTCAGAGATGTTCATGGACTACACCAAAGGCAGCCACGGCGCGTGTTTCGCAAGCGATGTCATGGTGCCGTTCATCGTGGCCGGTCCGAGCGCTCCGACGGCTGAGGCCACTGCCGCGGCGCGTTCAGTAACTGACATCTACGGAATGGTAGAGTCAGTCATCGGGCGGCGTTAGGCAGGAAGGAACTGCGATTCAGGGCGCGAACAGAATATGCACAGAATGGAGGGCGGCGCTGCGCGCCGCTTTCCGTTGAATGAAGCAGGAGCGCTCCAGGAGAGACCCCGAGACACCTGAGCGTCGAACAGGAACGGTGAAACGTATTGGACGTTGTTCTGGGCATAGACGGCGGTGGCACCAAGACTGCCTGTGCCGTGTCGCGGCTCGACGGCACGCTCCTCGGGCTGGGTTATGCAGGCGCGTCTAACCCCCTGCGAGTGGCCGGGGGCTTCGCCGGGGCCGCCAGGGCGGTGGCTGAGGCGATCGAAGCTGCCATGGCCGATGCGGGCCTGGCGGGAGAGTGCGGCCCGAAAGCGCATGTCAGGGCGGTGTTCATGGCCCTGGGCGGCATCAGCAACGATGACGCTGCGCGGCGCATCGAGACGGCTGCGCGCGAAGTGATTGGGGCCCACAACGTATATGCTGACAACGACGCTGTTGCGGCACTCGCGGCTGCAGTCGGCGAGTCATACGGGGTGATCATCATTGCAGGCACCGGCAGCATCGCGCTGGCGTGCGACCGGATGGGCCGCCGCGCGCGGAGCGGAGGCTGGGGCTACCGCATCGGCGATGAAGGCAGTGGGCAGTGGCTCGGGCGACTCGGTCTCGATGCGGTTGCGCGTGCCCATGATGGCAGGGGCCCGGCGACGGCGCTGACGGCGAGGGCTCTTCGACACTTCGGAATAGTCTCACCAGATGATCTCAGAACCGTCCTCTACAGGCAGCCCATCGATGCTCACGACATCGCGGGGTTCTCGCCTGAGGTCATGGCTGCGGCTGGCGAGGGAGACGGGCCTGCGTTGGCCATAGTGCGATCGGCCGCCTGCGAGCTGGTGGCGACTGCCATCGCGGCTGCTCGGCAGCTCGGACTGGGTTCTGATGGAACCGTATTCCCGGTGGCTCCGGCGGGCGGGGTGTTCAGCGCGGGTGAGATCATCCTCGGCCCGTTCCGCGAGGAGCTCGCGGCTTGCGCTCCCGCGGCGTCGCTGGTGCTGCCTGAGTTCCCACCAGTTGTGGGCGCGGTCATGCTGGCGCTCGAGCGTGCAGGGGCCGAGGCCGTGGCCAAGTCCGTGGCCGGGGTGCCCGGCGCGGTGGGCGCAATTGACGGTGTGGTGCGAGCCAACCTCAGGAGATCATGGGCTGAGCTAGTGAGCCGCTTACGAACTACCGGATAGTGGTCAACTGATGCACGATTCATGCGTATCTAACCATCAGAGTCGTTGGCGTCGGATGGGGCCGCAACATGAAGGGTGTGGCTGCAACGTGGGGCATCTCTCATCCTGACGTTCATGAGTTGCGGGCACCGTGGCGAGGCCCCTGCGCCAGCTGAGTGCGTGTAGTACCCCACGCCCAGTGGAAATAACCAACCATTTCTGCATAGACATGAATATCACACTTTATGCCACTAGAAAATCCCCGATAAATCGAATACCACCTCAAAGTGCATGATTATTTATGCGCGATTTCCTTGACCTCAACTGGATAGGATTGTACAATGTGGCTAAAGTCATGCGTGTGTACGGCACACGTCAAAGCATATGGGAGGTGGGTGTATTGTCCATGAACTTCCGACGTTCGGTAATACTGACCCTGGCCGCAACGGCATGCCTGCTCCTTACGTCCTCGGTCGGCTTCGCGTCGCTAGGTGGCACGGTCAAGCTCGGCTGGATCGGGTCACTCACGGGTGATCAGGCGGTATGGGGGCAGTGTGAGCTCAACACGGTCAAAATGCTTGCGGAGGAGATCAACGCCGCAGGCGGGCTCCTTGGCGCCAAAATTCAGGTAATCGGCTATGACACCAGGGGCGACGCGATGGAGGCCGTTAACGCGGTGCGCCGCCTGACCAGTCAGGACAAGGTCGTTACTATTATCGGCCCTAACACCAGCGGGCACGCCATCCCGATCTCCTCCGTGCTCGAGGAGATGAAGGTTCCCGACATCGCCACAGTGGCGACTAACCCCAAGGTCACCGTTGTCGACGGAAAGGTCAAGCCTTTCAACTTCAGGGTATGCTTCATCGATCCATATCAGGGCGCGGTGGCCGCAGGATACGCATATGACGTGCTCAAGTTCCGCAAGGCGGCAGTCCTTTACGATGTGGCCGACGACTATTCGCAGGGCCTCACCGAGTTCTTCATCAGCACCTTCACCCAGAAGGGCGGTCAGATAGTGGCCAAGGAGGCCTTCAAGTTCGGCGATAGCGATTTCAGGCCTCAGCTGTCGAAGATCAAGGCAGCCAATCCTGAGGTCATCTTTATGCCCTACTTCTTCAAGGAGGTAGCGCTCAGCGCCAACCAGGCCAGGGAGCTTGGGATCAAGGCAACCCTCATGGGCGGCGACGGCTGGCCCAGCGAGGTTCTAATCGAGATGGCAGCTGATGCGGTGAACGGCAGCTATGTCGTGAACCACCTTGACTTTGACGATCCTGATGTCGCCGACTTCAAGGCCCGCTATACCAAGAAGTACGGTCTGGCGGTTGAGCTCAACGGCTTCCTGGCCCACGACGCCTTCCTGGTGTTTGTGGACGCCGTGAAGCGCGCCAACAGCTTCAACCCTGTTGCGATCAGGGATGCCATCGAGACTACGAAGATCAAGGGCATTACCGGCAACATCAACATCGACAAGAATACCCATAACCCAGAGGGCAAGGACGCGGCGATCATCAAAATCGTCAACGGCAACTACGTATTCCAGCAGAAGTACTCGCCCAAGTAAGCGCGTTGGCGCTAGGTGAGTGGGCACGTTTGTTTACCGCTGAGAAGGCTGCGCGTTTCAGCGCGCAGCCTTCTGGCTACAGGCAGGCGGGAGGAGGGCAAGCATGGCCCAGCTGATCCAACAGCTGATCAACGGAGTGTCTATCGGCAGCGTTTACGCATTGATGGCGGTGGGGTACTCGCTCGTCTACAGCATCATGAATTTCAGCAACTTCGCCCACGGCGGCGTCATAATGGTAGGGTCATACCTGGGGTTTTACCTGCTCAAGGCGGCTAAGCTACCATTCCCCACGGCGCTGGCCGGCGCCGCGCTGGGCGCAGCTCTGCTTGCAGTGATAGTCGAGAGGATCGCCTATCGACCTCTGCGCACCAGGAGCGCGCCGTTCCTCTATTTCATCATCTCGGCCATGGGCGCGTCGATGTTCATCGAGAACTTCGTGGTGGCCACCATCGGTCCAACATTCAAGACATATCCAGCCGTGTTCTCACGCATGCCGTTCGAGATCGGTCCTCTGTATGTCGGCAGGATCGATGTTCTCATATTCGTAACGGCAGCGGTGTGCCTCATCGGACTTGTCTACTTCATAGACCGCACCAAGCTGGGCAAGGCCGTCCAGGCCACCAGCTTCAATCAGCGAGCGGCGTCACTCATGGGGGTGAACACCGGTCTCGTGGTGACGCTGGTGTTCGCCATCGGCGGTCTGCTTGCCGGAGTGGCGGGCGTGCTCTTCGGCATGAAGTATACTGTGTACCCGCAGATGGGGGGAATCACGATCAAGTCCTTCATCGCGGCTGTGTTCGGAGGGTTGGGCAGCCTGCCCGGGGCGGTCATCGGCTCGCTGCTCCTCGGAGTCATCGAAACCATGGTGAGCGGGTATTTTTCGTCCAATTACCGTGACCTCATATCCTTTACCCTGCTCATCGCGGTGCTGGTGTTCCGACCCATCGGGCTGATGGGCAAAGTTACAGAGGAGAAAGCGTAGAGGGGAGGGGCAGGCGTGAACTGGTTCTACATCAAGGGCATTCTGATCTTGTGCGGCATCAACCTCACGGCCGTGCTCGGCCTGTCGCTTCTCACGGGCTTCACCGGGCTCTTCTCCTTTGGCCACGCAGGTTTCATGGCCGTAGGCGGCTACGCGGCAGTATGGGCCGGTCTCAGGATGGGGCTTCCGTTCCCTGTGGCGCTGCTGGCGGGAGGGCTTGTTGCGGGAATAGTCAGTCTCCCAATTGGCAGACTCACACTCAACCTGAAGGGCGACTACTTCTGCATCGCCACGCTGGGCTTCGGTGAAGCCATCAGGCTCGTGCTTGACAATGTGCAGACCTTCGGCGGCGCCCGGGGCTGGGCTGGTATTCCGGTGACGACCACGCTGTTCAACGTGACGCTGGCGGCTGCCCTCGGCACATTTGTGATGGTACGCCTGGTGCACTCGCGCCACGGCCGGAACATGATCGCCATCAGAGAAGAGGAACTGGCCGCACGCACGGTGGGCATCAATGCACTCAAGTACAAGATGATGAGCCTGTTCATCAGCGCTGTTTACGCCGGCGTCGCAGGTGGGCTGCAAGCTTACTACCTCGGGTTCCTGCAGCCGAAGATGTTCAGCATGACGCGGTCTACCGAGCTGACCATCATGGTAATCTTCGGGGGCATCGGCAGCATCTCAGGCACCGTGCTCGGATCTATACTGCTCACGGCCTTGCCAGAGCTGCTCCGGGCATTCGCCCTGTGGCGGCTCGTGGTATACGGCGCTTCGGTGATATTCATCATGATCAGCCGGCCTGAAGGGCTCATGGGCGGCAAGGAGATCAGCATCGCGTGGTTCAGGCGGTTGCTGCGGCCGGTCGGCGTCGGTGGCGCCGGCGGGTCCGGCGGTGCCGGCGGTGCAGGCGCGGGCGGCAGGGGGGTGCGGCAATGAGTGACATCCTCGAAGTACGACATCTGACAAAGCGTTTTGGCGGTCTCACAGCCGTTGATGACGTGAGCTTCAGCGTGGCGGAGGGGAGCATTGCCGGGCTGATAGGGCCGAACGGCGCGGGCAAGACTACCGTCTTCAACCTGATGACAGGTATCTACAAGGTCACGTCGGGTGAGATCATGTTCGAGGGCAAGCCCGTGCATGATCTTGATCCTCACATCGTGGCCGAGATGGGTGTGACTCGCACTTTCCAGAACATCAGGCTCTTCAGGCGGCTGTCGGTGCGCGACAACATCTTGACCGCCTGTCACGGCCGCGCCGACTACAATGTGGCGGACTCGATACTGCATACGCCCAGGTACCGCCAGGGTGAGCGCAGGCTGGCAACTGAATCAGAACGGTTGATGGATCTCATGAACCTTACCGAAGTTGCGTCGAGCAGGGCGAGTGAGCTTCCGTATGGCCTTCAGCGGCGGCTTGAGATCGCGAGGGCGCTTGCGGTGCGGCCGCGCCTCATTCTGTTGGACGAGCCTGCAGCGGGCATGAACCCCGACGAGACAATGCAGCTTATGGCATTGATCGGTCGCATTCGCGATGAGTTTGCCTGCACTGTGCTGGTGATCGAGCATCGGATGGACTTGATCATGGGGATATGCGAGAACATCGTGGTGCTCAACTTCGGACGAAAGCTCGCGGAGGGGTCACCCGAGGTTGTCCAGAACGACCCGGCGGTGATCGAGGCATACCTCGGGGCGCACGAGGAGGTGTCGGCTCATGCTTGAGGTGAAGGATCTCAACGTGTTCTACGGCGGTATCCACGCCCTTCGCGACGTATGCCTGAAAGTGGAGCGGGGCGAGATCGTCACGATAATCGGAGCGAACGGCGCCGGCAAGTCCACTCTGCTCAATGCCATATCCGGCGTGGTCAAACCGCGGAGCGGCAAGATCCTGCTTGATGGCCAGCCGGTGGCGGCAACGCCGCACGGCGTGGTGAAACAGGGAATCTGCCAGGTTCCCGAAGGGCGTCTGGTGTTCGCTAACCTGAGCGTGTACGACAACCTCATGATGGGCGCATACCTCAGGAGCGACAAGACCTCGATCATCGCAGACCTGCAGCGTGTGTATGCCCTCTTCCCGCGCCTCTCCGAGCGGCAAGGGCAGATGGCGGGCACTCTGTCAGGCGGAGAGCAACAGATGCTCACGATGGGCCGCGGTCTGATGAGTTCGCCTCGGATAATGCTGCTAGACGAGCCGTCGCTGGGGCTGGCTCCGCTGCTGGTCGAGACGATATACCAGGTCATCGCCGAGATCAGGCGCGCCGGCACGACGATACTCCTCGTCGAGCAGAACGCCTACAAGGCGCTGGCAGTGGCCGACCGGGCTTACGTGCTCGAGCACGGTATCGTCACTCAGGAAGGCCCTGCACGCGAGCTTCTGCATGACCCCAGGATCAGGCAGGCTTACCTCGGCGTCAAGCAGGGGCAGACGCGGGTAGGGTGAGGCGCCGGTGCACCACCGGCAACTGGGCGGTGGCATTGGCGAACAAGTAGGTAGGGGCGGCGCAAGGCGCCGCCCCTTTTTTATGCTCAGGCTTTACGAGTGACAGGCTCGGGGTAATCGATCCCGAACAGCTCAACCGTGACCCGCTTCATCCTCTGCGGGGTGACGGGCTTGTCACCGCGGTCGCGAGGCACCGATGCGATGCGCTCGACCTCATCATAGCCCCGGATCACTTTGCCGAAGGCTGCGTAGCTGCCGTCGAGGTGAGGCGATGTGCCGGTCATGATGAAGAACTGGGAACCTGCGGAGTCGGGATGTTGCGAGCGCGCCATCGACAGCACGCCGGGCGTGTGCTTCAGGTCGTTCCTAAAGCCGTTGGCCGAGAACTCGCCGGCAATACGATAACCGGGCCCGCCCATGCCGGAGCCATGGGGGCATCCGCCCTGGATGACGAAGTCAGGAATAACGCGGTGGAAGGTGAGCCCATCATAGAAACCCCGCTTGATCAGGCTGATGAAGCTACTCACCGTGTTGGGCGCGATATGCGGATAGAGCTCTGCTTCGATCACTCCACCGCTCTCGAGCTCGATGGTGACCAGCGGTAGCTTGGTGTCGTGCATTCAGTTGCCTCCTTGAGATGCCATTGGCACATGAGCACATGATACCACAAGCCGCGGCGGGGATGCGCCCGGTGCCCGATATGCCTCATAATGGTGTTGGATTGATAGACTGGAGGTGCTGTGAATGAAGGATCTTCTCGAGCTGAACCGCGCCGCCTGGACCAAGGAGGTCAGGGAGGGCAACATCTGGACTAAGCCCGT
Source organism: Firmicutes bacterium UBA1393 (assembly GCA_002305255.1). Lineage (GTDB taxonomy): Bacteria > Bacillota > DTU025 > DTU025 > DTU025 > UBA1393. The sequence continues at coordinate 39,962 of DBQN01000047.1, forward strand.
GAGCCCGGAGGTCATCGCTGACGCGCGCCGGGGGAAATGGAGCCTTCTGCTGACACCCACGAAGCCGGTGCCTGCATCGTGGTATCCGCCTACCATCGCCTGTGGGGGAAAGGTGTTGTGCCTGGCCTCGGGAGGCGGGCAGCAGGGCCCGGTGCTGGCGGCAGCCGGCGCCGACGTGACGGTCATCGACAACTGCCCCGCGCAGCTTGAGAGCGACAGGCTGGTAGCCGAGCGAGAGGGCCTCTCCATCAGGCTGGAGCTGGGCGACATGCGTGACCTGGGGCGGTTCGATGACGAGAGCTTCGATCTTGTGTTCCACCCGGTCTCGAATTGCTTTGTCGACACGGTGCTTCCGGTGTGGCGCGAGAGCTACAGGGTGCTCAGGCCAGGGGGCGTGCTGCTGGCGGGGTTTGTGAACCCGCTGGTCTACATATTTGACATGGATGAATGGGACAACAACGCCAGTCTCTCAGTGAAGCACAGCATTCCCTACTCCGATCTGCGCGACTTGCCGCCTGACGTGGTCGAGCGCCGGATAGCCGAGGAGGAGGCCATGGAGTTCGGCCATTCCCTCGACGACCAGATAGGTGGGCAGATCGCGGCAGGCTTCGTCATCGCGGGCTTCTATGAAGACAATTCGGGCGGGGATCTTCTGGATCGATACATCAACACGTTCATTGCTACGAAGGCGGTGAAGCTATGATGGACAGGATCGAGCGGGCCCTTGCGCGGGCCGCGGCCGACTACGGAGTGAACGCGCTGTTGCTGGTAAGGCATGAGGCTGTGAGCAGGAAGAATGTGCAGTATCTCACCGGGTTCACGGGATCGTCGGCTTACGTGCTGGTGGGGGGCCTCGCGGGCCCGGCAGGGCGCCTGTTCCTCACTGACGGAAGATATGTGGAGCAGGCAGGCGCGCAGTGCGCGGGGGCCGGGTTCGAGGTGATCCAGCACGGACCGGACTTCGTGCGTGACCTCGCGGCGGCGGTCGGCCGTCTCGGCATCAAGCGGCTGGGGTTCGAGTCAGACGCAGTGTTACACAGCGTGGTGGAGCAGGTGCGAGCCGGTGTTGCCGGGATAGAGCTCGTGGCCACCGATGGCATCGTTGCCCGGGAGCGGATGGTGAAAGACGCCGTTGAGATCGCGGCACTGAGGCGCGCTGCGGCTGCCGCGACGGTCGCCTTCGAGAATGTGCTCGGGTTCATCAGGCCAGGCGTCACCGAGCGCGAGATAGCCATGGAGCTTGAGCGGCAAATGCGTGCTGCAGGCGCCGAGGCACTGGCCTTCGACATGATCGTGGCATCGGGGCCCAGGTCATCGATGCAGCACGGGGCGCCGTCAGGCAAGGCGGTGCAGGCAGGCGAGTTCGTGTTGATGGATTTTGGAGCCATGGTAGACGGGTATCTGTCGGACATGACCCGCACAGTTGTGGTGGGCAGGGCGTCGGATGAGCAGCGGAAGGTATACGATGCTGTGAGACTGGCGCAGGAGCACGGGCTACGCTCTGTGCGGCCCGGTGTGGTAGGCGGTGATGTGTGGCGCCAGATGTGGCAGGTAATCGCGGACGCAGGTTACGGCGAGTTCGCCGGCAGGCGGTTCGGGCATGCACTTGGCCTTGAGATCCATGAGGCGCCCTACCTTATTGAGGGTAGCCGTGATGTGCTCACTGAGGGCAATGTCGTCACGGTGGAGCCCGGTGCCTACATTCCGGGCTGGGGCGGGGTGCGCATAGAAGACCAGGTGATCGTGACTGCCGATGGATGCGAGGCCATCAACGGCGGAACGAAGGAGCTTGTGGAGCTCACCTAGTTCGTGACAATATCGTGACAACTCGATGCGCTATGATGAGGCCTATGAACACATTCGTGAGGGAGGCTTACACCATGGCGAAGGACAAGTGCATCGCTGACTTCCTTTTCGAGCAGGGATTCAACACTCCACCTTCGGAGCGAGTCGCGCGCGAAACGCTGATAGCCGGTGGTCTCACGAACTCGACAAAGCGTAACATCTGCAGCGATAAGCTCAGACGGGCCCAGGAGATGCTTGCGCTCTCTCTGTTCAGGGCGTGCTCTGACCACAGGTGCCAGCTGCTGGCGACGCTTGAGGCGGGCACCCGAAGGGTGGTCACAGTCGCCGACGCAGGGTGCCAGTTATGCGGCGGCAAGAAAGCAAGGCGCTCGGTTGCCTGGGCCGCCTACAGGCTGGGGCTCATGGGCATCAACCGCGTGCTGGTGATAGGGGGAACCCCCGCCGAGCACGACGAGATATCGAAGCACGTGCGCTCGCGTGGCTCGGGCCGAGACCGGGGCCGGGGCGGGAGCCCGGGCCAGGCAGCGATGGAGTTCCGCTTCGTCGACGGAACCAGGCCCGGACGTGCGAGTGAGGCTGCAGCCGCGTTAATGCGCTGGGCCGACCTCGTGGTCATATGGGCCAACGCGCCGCTGAAGCACAGCGTGTCGGCTACATATGCTGCATGCGCGGCCGGGTGCCGGGAGCACGCCAGGCTCGTGTACGCCAGCTGCACCGGTGCTGCGGCAATGCTTGATCAGGTAGTGTCGGGGATCGCCTGACCTGCCTGATGATGATATCGATGCCAGGGAAGACTACATCCTGCGATCCCACAATACGACAGGATGTGGTCTTCCATGGACGTCAGAGAACAGGCAATCATCCCTCTTGGCTACGGCAAGTACGTTCGTTCCGACAAGATCATCGCCCTCGACCCCATTGACACCGATCGCGGCCCCGGCCGCCGCACTCGCGTGTACGTCGAGCAGCTCCCTTCTCCCATCATTGCCTCACGAACTGAGAACTCCATCCTCGCCAGCATAGTGAAAACCCCTCCTCAGCTGTTGGAGGCGGCTGCCGCCTTCGATCTGCTCCAGGACCTGTTGGATGACATCGAGCAGGTTGGTTCAATGCTGAGGAAGAGCATCAAGGACGAGGCCGGGCTAGACCTTGACGACATAGAGCGGCGCATCAGGGACATCTTGTCGCACGAGTTCGAGGTGGAGTAGGGGGCGGCGGAGGCGGGGGCGGAGCCAGGGCGCGCCAGGTCGAGGGGTGGGGCGAGGTGCACAGATTTCGTGCGTTCGTGGTGTGAGATGGCGGCTTTTCGGTGCTTCGTGCTGCGAACTGCCTGGTTTCTGGTGTTCCACGTCCTCTGGCTCGAGCAGCAGGCGCCCTCGGGAGGCTGTCGATGAGGGCCGCCTGACGCCCGTAACGTTCCAGCAGCTAGATGCAACATGGAAGGTCTGCCCCGCAGGGCAGACCAGACCTCCATATTCTACCTCGAGTCGACGCCAATGGCTCGAATCGCAACGCGCACAGATTTCGTGCGTTCGCAGCATGGAGTGGCGGCTTTTCGGTTGCTCGCGCTGCGAGCTGCCCAGTTGCCGGTATCTCGCCCTGCTGAACACGCCCCGGCCGGGGCGCCCCACGGGTTTGCCAGACGAGGGCTCGAGAGTCATCCGGCGGTGCTCACATTCCTGCAGCTAAACACGATATAGGATGTCTGCCCCGCAGGGCAGACAATCCCTCTCTATCACAATCCCACCCGACG
>DBQN01000094.1 GCA_002305255.1 Firmicutes bacterium UBA1393
GGCCGTTCATGAAGGTTTCGAGGAAGAGGGCCACGACGGCGATGGCATGTGGTGGCGGACGGTGGCACAGGAGAAAGAATGCACTCTGGAGAAACGACACCTTAACGCCGAATCGTCGGATCTCGCCAGGGCGGTGACCGATGCCTCCGGCGGGGTGATCACGGATTCGACAGCGGGCTCCTTAGACTGCGAATTTGTACTTGAGTGTTGTCTTCGAGGAGGACTGGAAGTGGAAGACGATCTGAATCTCATCTGTGAGTTGCACGTAGGATTGGAACGACAGGGGCCCGGGAGTCCGGAAATGACAGTCAAGGCATTGAGTTTTGTTGATGGACTCAACGGAGATTCGCAGGTAGTAGACCTTGGCTGCGGAACCGGCGGGCAGACGATGGTTCTCGCACAGAACATCGCCGGACACATCACCGGCGTCGATCGCTTTCCTGGTTTCATCAGCGTGTTCAATGACAACGCCAGAAAGCTCGGTGTTCAGCACAGAGTGAGAGGCGTTGTTGGTTCAATGGAGAGCCTGTCTTTTCCACAGGAAGGACTCGACCTCATATGGTCTGAAGGAGCCATCGCGAGCATCGGTTTCGAGAGGGGTTTGAACTACTGGAAGCAGTTCCTCAAGCCAGGCGGCCACGTTGCCATTACCTATGAGTCCTGGTTTACTGATGAACGTCCCGCTGAGATCGAGAAGTGGTGGACTGACGCCGTTCCCGAGATGAACACCGTGGGTCACAACGTCGTAACCATGCAGAAGGCAGGTTACGTCCCCGTTGCTGTGTTCCTACTGCCCGAGCACTGCTGGACAGAGAACTACTTCATCCCGCGACATGTAGCAGGAAGGGAGCTCCTGGCGAGATACGCCGGGAACAGCAAGGTGGAAGCCCTGGTAGCGAACATGGAGTACGAGGCGGAGCTGTATTCGAAGTACAAGCAATACTACGGATACGCTTTCTTCATCGGCAAGAAGGCATAAGTAAGCCGCCTGCCACCATTCCGGGCCGCAGCTCTACTCACCGTGCTGCGGCCTCGTCATCTCGTGCCGGCGACATCAGGAGAACTTACCCTCCCGCATCTGCCTGTAAGCGGCGATTAGCCCCTCTGTGCTGCTGTCATGCCTGGCCATGGCGGCGCCGCCGCCTGCCGCCCCTGTGCCCAGCTCCGGCAATATCGCCTTCGCGAGCTGTTTGCCCAGCTCGACGCCCATCTGATCAAAGCTGTTGATCTGCCAAATCACTCCCTGGGTGAAGATCTTGTGCTCATAGAGGGCGATGAGCATGCCGAGGGTGTAGGGAGTGAGCTCCTCATAGAGGAAGGTGTTCGTGGGCCTGTTCCCTTCGAAGGTCTTTGCGGCCGTGAGCAGCTCAAGCCGGGCGCCGGCATGCCCCTCGGCCACGAGCTCCGCCCTGGTCTCATCAGCGGTGCGCCCCCGCATCAGCGCCTCCGTTTGCGCGAGGAAGTTCGCGATGAGCACGTCGTGATGGTCTCCAATGGGGTTATGGCTCTTCGCCGCAGCCAGAAAGTCGCACGGCACGAGCTTTGTGCCCTGGTGGATCAGCTGGTAGAAGGCGTGTTGCCCGTTGGTGCCGCTCTGGCCCCAGATGATAGGGCCGGTCTGGTAATCCACAGGCTCCCCACTTGCCGTGACGCGCTTGCCATTGCTCTCCATGTCGGCCTGCTGCAGGTAGTCGGGGAAACGCGCGAGATACTGATCGTAGGGAAGGATGGCGTGGCTCGCGGCGCCCCAGAAGTTGTTGTACCACACGCCGAGCAGGCCCATGATGACCGGGATGTTGCGCTCGAAGGGCGTGGTGCGGAAGTGCTCGTCAACTGCATGGGCCCCAGCGAGCAACTCATCGAAGCTATCCATTCCCACGTAGAGCGCGATCGATAGGCCAATGGCCGACCAGAGCGAGTAGCGACCGCCCACCCAATCCCAGAAGATGAACATGTTATCAGGATCGATGCCGAAGGCCTCGACGGCTTTGCTGTTCGTGGATATCGCCACAAAATGCCTGGCTACGGCGGCCTCGTCTCGCAGATGCTCCAGCAACCAGCGGCGGGCCGTGTTGGCGTTTAGCATGGTCTCCTGGGTGGTGAAGGTCTTAGACGCCACAAGGAAGAGCGTGGTCGCCGGGTCAACGCGCCGCAGCACCTCGGAGATGTCGGTGGGGTCTACGTTCGAGACGAAGTGCACTCGAAGGTCACCGCGTCCGTACGGCGCCAGCGCGCCCACTACCATGCGCGGGCCCAGGTCGGAGCCGCCGATGCCGATGTTCACCACGTCGGTGATGCGCTGCCCGGTGTATCCGAGCCACTCCCCGCCGCGTACCGCCTCGGTGAACTGACGCATCTTCTCCAGCACCGAGCGCACTTCCGGCATCACGTCAGCGCCATCCACCAGGATCGGCCGCCCACTCCTGTTGCGCAGTGCGATGTGCAGCACAGGCCTGTTCTCGGTGGTGTTTATGCGCTGGCCGCTGAACATGGCATCTATGGCACCCGCTACGCCGGCTTCGCGTGCAAGCTGCAGCAGCAGGCGCATGGTCTCCTCCGTGATGCGGTTCTTGGAGTAGTCAAACAGCATGCGATCAAGGCGAATGGAGAAGCGGGCGAAACGATTAGGATCTGAATCGAAAAGCTGGCGCATGGTCAAGCCCCGCGTGCGGAACTCATCTGCATGCGCGGCCAGGGCGTTATAGGTGCTGAGCTGCGTAAAGTGCACGGCGAGAGCCTCCTCTACTCCTCTCTTCTTCGAGCCGATCGACTAGAGCGGGCAGTTCTTCCAGGTCCCAGATGAGTGCATCGGGCACGCAGTCATCGGCGGCCACCCCGTATGATTCCACTGCCCACGTAGCTGCATAGGCCCGGTCGCGCACGGCCGGGAACCAGTCAGCAGACGGCCTCTGCTCGGGCAGAACCCCTGCGCCTGTGCGCGTCCGTATCTCCTCAGGCGTGTTGCGGTACAGCCACACCGAGTAACCGCCTGCGGCCCGCGCGCCGTATCCATCGTGGATTATGTCATCGCCGACGTGAATCGGCTCAGGTTCGTGGCGCCAGGCAGCATGAAATATGCCGGACGCAGGCTTCGCCGCGCCCACCTGCTCAGGCGTGTAGATGTCACTGAAGTAGCGGGCTATCCCGAGCGCCTCCATGACGGGAATCTGATACTTATGATACCCATTGGAGACAACGACGAGGATGTGCCCCCGATCCTTCAGTGCCCGCAGCGCCTCGTGGGCCCCCGGCAGGCTCCATACCATTCCCGGCTGGGCGCAGTAATGGCGCACCAGCATCCCCACATCGAGACTGGGTGGCAGGTGTGGCGGCTCCCCAAGAGCGGGGGCGCAGGGCCCAACGGCCCGTGTCCGCCCGGGCAGCCCGTACAGCTCGGTCGCTACCTGCGCCACAATGTCATCCCAATCATAAGCCTCAACACTCTTGCCTTCGAACAGCCGGCGGCGGGCTTCTCCGACAACACGGCTGTACACGACCTTTTCTGGCTCGTCGGCGTCGATGACATATGGTGCCAGCACGCGGGCGATGTGGGGGAACACGCCTCGGCGGAATGGATTCTGCATGAGGACTCCATCGAGATCGAACGTAATAAGCCTGCCCAGTGACCTCACCTCAGGCGGAAGGAATTGAGTGCTTATCGCAGAAATATGGTTACGGGTGTGATTCGCTTCCTGAATGCCCAGTCCCTGCTGTAGCCGGGCAGTCTGGAAGAATACGTTCTGAGAGGAGGACAAAGCAGTGTCAAGGCGCTTACTCGTAACCCTCGCCGTGGGACTCGTTCTCATGATTGTCCTAGGCACCTCCGGCATCGCGGCCGAGGCAGCTCCGTCGAAGCCCATCACTATCACGTGGTGGATCAACCCGTGGAGAATCGCGCCTCCCGGATTCCCCGAAGATCAAGCCCCCGGATCGGAGGACTTCCCCAAGTGGGCCAGTGAGGAGTTCATGCGGCTCCATCCTGGAGTGACAGTGAAGTATGAAGTCGTCACCAACGCTGGGTTCGACCAGAAGATCGCGGCAGCGATCCTCGCAGGCAACCCGCCCGACGTTCTCAGGCCCATCGGATTCAGGCTGGAATGGGTGAAGCAGGGCGTGCTTGAGCCCATCGACGATTACCTGACGGCCGAAGACAAGCAGGACTTCTATCAGTACGCTCTCGATGAGGGCAAGGTAAACGGCAAGTACTACCTCTTCCCTTGGAACAACAGCAACAACGGTATGGGCTCGACACTGCTGCTGAACCCCGCGATCTTCGCAGAGCGCGGCGTCAGCCTCCCGAAGCTTCCCGAGCGTGGCTGGACCGTCGATGAGTTCCTGGCAGCAGCCAAGAAGCTTACCTTCGACAGAGACGGCGACGGCAAGATAGACGTGTATGCGCTGAGCTTCCCTGCCACCGACCTCTCGGTGATGATGGGCTGGATGCACCTCTTCGGCGCCCGTCTGTTCAACGAGGATGAGACCGCCATCGCGCTCAATAGCCCCGAGGGCGTGCGCGCCCTGGAGTTCGTCGTAGACGCCATCTACAAGCACAAGATCGCCCCCGAGGGCGCAGCCGGCATGGGCATTTACGACTCGATCAACATGTTCCATCAGGGCAAGACCGCTATGGGCTACGGCGGCCCTTATGAGATCGGCCGCATCGACAGGTATGTGAAAGAGGGCTCCCTCAAAGAGGCGTTCCCCGTGCACATCGCGCAATACCCGCACGATCCCAGCGTGGGCCCGTTTGCATACCACACCAGCGGCGGATTCGTCGTGTTCAAGCAGCGCGATGCTGAGAAGAAAGAGCTGGTCATGGAGTTCGCCAAGTTCCTGACCAATCAGGAGAACATGCGGCTCCTCAAGTCGCTCCTCTACGTCACGACGCGCAAGTCGGTGAATAAGGACCTCTACAAGGGTTCCACCTTCGAGAACGAGGTAGAAGTCTACACCAGGGCTCTTGAATACGGAATTCCGTACTTCGGCTCGTCGGACATCAGCACAACGCCTATCGACAAGCACATCCAGGCGATGTTCGAGGCGGCCCTGTCGCGCAGCAAGACGCCGAAGCAGGCGCTGGACGAGTTCGCTGCCGAAGCAAACAAGATAATGTTCAAGAAGTAGACTGGCGCGGACACAGAATCGATGGAATCGCCGATGGGGCGGGGAGGCTTCCCTCCCTGCCCCGTCGCTAATGGAGGGATTATGTTGTATTCTGCGATGCGCGCCCTTCGCAGAGACCGGTGGGGTTATGCCTTCATCCTGCCGAGCTTCGTGTTGTTTTCCCTCTTCTACCTGGTGCCGGTGGTCTGGAGCGGATACCTCAGTCTCTTGGAGTACGGGGTGTTCAGCCGCACCTGGGTGGGGCTGGCGAACTACGTTGAGGCAATCAATGATCGGATATTCCGTCTTGCCATCAGAAACACGATTCTTTATACTCTGGGCCTCGTGCCGCTGTGGTTGGCGAAGGCGCTTATTGTTTCGGCTCTCATATTTCCTCTGTCTAAGCCTATACAGACATTCTTCAAGGGCGCTTTCTACCTGCCGCATGTCACGTCATCGGTGATCACATCCATGGTGTGGCTGTGGATATACAACCCGCCCTTCGGACTGCTCAATTACTTCATGGAAGTGCTCGGGCTGTCGCCCCACGCGTGGCTGGGCGATGTGCGCACTGCGTTGCCGGCAATCATCTTCATGCAGGTGGTCATGGGCGGAGGTTCGTCTATCGTGATGATCACGGCAGCCATGGGCAGCATCCCTGAGCACCTCTATGAAGCGGCGTACCTTGACGGCGCCACGAAGACTCAGGCGTTCTTCAAGGTGACCATTCCGCTGCTCAGGCCCACACTGCTCTACCTGCTCGTAACGGGCACGATCTCGAGTTTCCAGGTGTTCACCAACGTGTACATGATGACTCACGGAGGCCCGCAGTTCTCCACGGCGACGCTGGTCTACCTCATCTATGATACGGCGTTCAAGCAGTTCAACTTCGGCCTGGCCTCGGCTCAGGCAGTGGTGCTGTTTGCGATGGTGTTCACGCTGGCGCTGGTGCAGTTCAAGTTCTTGGGTCAGGAGGTGGAGTATTGATGCACTCCATCAAGAGGGCCAAGGCCTGGGACGCAGTCGCAATCACCATTGTGGCAATCATGGCGGTGTTGTCGCTGATGCCACTGTACTGGATGGTCGTCACCGCCATAACTCCGCCTACGCTGGTGATGAAGCTGCCGCCCGATCTCATCCCCAAGAACCCTACGCTGCGCAACTTCCAGGACCTCTTTACGCGAAAGTTGCTGGGGCGGTGGACGCTGAACAGTGCCATAGTGTCAGTGACTGTCACCTTCGCGCAGCTGGCCGTCGCATCCCTCGCAGGCTATGCCTTTGCCAAGAAGCAGTTCTTCGCGAAGAACATTCTGTTCTGGCTGTACGTCGGATCCATGATGGTGCCGGGGCAGGTTACGCTCATACCCCGGTACATCTTGATGGCCAGGATGAAGCTGCCTAACACCTATGCAGGTCTCATCCTGCCAGCCGTAGCGGCGCCTCTGGGGGTGTTCCTCATGAAGCAGTTCATGCAGAGCATCCCCGGTGAGATCATAGACGCAGGCAGGATCGACGGTGCATCAGAGATCGGCGTGTTCACGCGGCTCGTCGTGCCTCTCGCCAAGCCTGCCATGGCCGTGCTGGGCATCTTCACCTTCGTAGGCGAATGGAACGATTTTCTGTGGCCTCTGGTCATCACGAACTCGTCGGAGATGCGGACCTTGCAGGTGGGTCTGTCCACACTGCAGGAAGAGGTTCCGATGGCCTTCGGCACCCTCATGGCCGGCGCCACCTTCGCTGCCATTCCCATCACGATAGTGTTCCTCATCTTCCAGCGCTACTTCCTTAAGGGGCTGACAGTGGGGGCGCTCAAAGGATGACGGGATTTGCCGGGTTCGACCGTGAGAGGCTAGATCACGCAGTCGGCCTAGTAAAGCAGGGTTGCGCTAAGGGCGCGTACCCAGGAGCCGTA
>DBQN01000037.1:0-5736 GCA_002305255.1 Firmicutes bacterium UBA1393
GTTTTCGCCGCCCAGGGCCTCATTGGGAATACCTCGATTTTGCTAATATCCAGGGACGTTTACCCCGATTCTCACAGTATCGGGCTCTCGTATCTCTCTGAATCGATGTAAAGCGTTTCGCCATCTTCGTCGCGCCTGTCATCTGTCGTTTGCCGTCGGCCGCCTGCCGCCCGCCCGCCCGCCGCTGTAGGCTCGCTCATCGGAGCCGCTGAAACCGCGGTGGTGCGATGTCCCGAGCGCGGCGCACCGTCCCGCTTACTGCACGCACAGCACGACGAAACTACCAGCGCCGCTGGTCCGGCTGCCAGGTGGGCGCGGCAATGGTAAGGCACCTCGGCCAGTGGTATACTTGCTCTGATGCAGGATCGGGTATACGGTTGTGCATGGAGGGATTCGATCTGAAGGACATTGTGGTTGGCGCGGGCAAGCTCGGGTTCGAGGTTGCGAGCAGGCTGTGCCATGAGAATCATGACGTGGTGGTGATTGACCACACGGCTGAGCGTCTCAGCGAGATAGAACGCAACCTCGACGTGATGGTTATTCACGGCAACGGTGCTTCGCTGAGGGTGCTCCACGAGGCAAAAGCGGACGAGGCGTCGTTGTTCATTGCCACTACAGAGCATGACGAAGTCAACATGCTCGCGTGCATACTGGCCAAGCAGATAGGTGCGCGCAAGACAGTCGCCAGGGTGCGTGAGCCTGACTATGACGGCGACCGGACCCTCGCGAAATCGGGCTCATACCCCGGAGTCGACGTGACAGTCAATCCGGATCTGCAGGCCGCTGCTGAACTTGCGAGAATAATCAAGAACCCCGAGGCCTCAGAGTTCGACTACCTGGCCGGCGGCAAGGTTCATATCCTTTCATATGTGATTGCTCACGACTCTCCCTTGGCCAATCAGGAAGTGCGGAATCTGGATCTCGAGACATCTACCCTTGTCGCCCTGATTCGCGATGGAGAGGTGATTATCCCGAGAGGCCAGACAGTGCTTCTGCCCGGCGACAAGGTATTCGCAGCAGGTCGCCGCGGTACCGCATCGCTCTTTGGGTTCAAGGCAGGGCGCGAGGCCGGTAGACTGCGGACTGTATCTGTCATCGGCGGACTCAGTGTCGGCTACTACCTGGCGCGCTCGCTGGAACCACTGGTGTCGCAGGGAGTGCAGGTCAAGGTGTTCGAAGGTGACGTTGAACAGTGCGAGCTACTCGCGGAGGCCTTCCCTCGCCTGACGGTGGTGCACGGCGACGGGTCTCGCCTTGAGGTGCTGGAGGATGAGAACGTCAGGCAGTCTGACGCGGCGGCTGTCGTGAGCGAGAACGATCAGTCTAACCTGCTCACCGGCTATTTCCTCAAGCGAATGGGGGTGCCGCGCGTGGCGGTGTCGGTGAGTCGGTCGGAGTACCTCCCTCTCACGGCACATATGGAGCTAGACGCCACCGTTGTGCCGAGGGTCAGCGCTGCAGCGACGATTCTCAAGATCGCCCGGGGCGACAGGGTGCTCTCTCTTGCGCTGCTCAAGGAGGCTCGTGCGGAGGTTCTGGAGTTGCTGGTGCCAGACCATGCGCCCGCGTGCGGCGGCGCGCTGAAGGATCTAGAGATGCCCGAAGGCGCGATCATCGGCTCCATCGTGCGCGAAGGCCAGGTCATCGTGCCGCGAGGCAATACCAGGATTGCCGCCGGTGATCATGTCATCGTGTTCACCGTGGAAGCGGCAAAAGACAGCACCGCGCGCTTGTTCGACTCAAGGTAGAGCACGTTCGCACCACACCAGCAACACACCGACTGCGGGAGCGGTCATGAGAAGGGTACAGACTGTTGAACATCGTAGCTGTGATTGGATCAGTGTCGAGCATACTGGTGGCTTTCGGCGGGCTGATGCTCGTGCCGGCGTTGATAGGGATCATCTATGGTGAGACCATATGGGGTTCCTTCGCCCTGTGCGGACTGGGCACTGCTGCGCTCGGGCTAGTCGGCATGTGGCTTACCCCGTCAGCGCGCGACGCGGAACGAGCGCGAGTCACCGACCGAGAGGGCATGGCCGTGACTGCGCTGGGCTGGGCCATCTGTTCCATCCTGGGCGGGTTGCCTTTCCTGTTGGCCGGTTCAGTGCCCACGCTGGGAGGAGCCGCCTTTGAGGCCATGTCAGGGCTGACCACCACGGGCGCCACAGCGTTCACCGACGTCGAGGGGCAGACCCATGCAGTGCTGTTCTGGCGGGCCTTCCTCAACTGGATGGGCGGCATGGGCATAGTCGTGCTGGGGATTGCCCTGCTGCCCGGGCTCAATGTGGGCGGATCGCAGCTCTTCAGAGCCGAGGTGCCGGGCATAGTCAACGACCGCCTGGTGCCCAGGATACGCGAGACTGCAAAGCGCCTCTGGGGCATCTACATAATCCTCACGGTGGCTGAGATCATACTGCTGTGGGTCTTCGGGATGTCACTATTCGACGCAGTCACTCATAGCCTTGCCTCCGTGGCGACCGGTGGGTTCTCCACGGCGAACAAGAGCGTTGAGGCGTGGGCGTCGCCAGCCATTCACATCATCATCACCGTGTTCATGTTCCTTGGGGGCGTGAACTTCACTCTGCATTACAGGGCATTAGCGGGAGACTGGAAGTTCGGCCTGCGAGACCAGGAGCTTCGCACCTATGCCGGCATCGTGGGCGTGGCCGCGCTGGTCATCTCGTTCGACCTGCTCAGGCACTCCATGTACGGACTGGGGACCACCCTTAGGAACTCGCTGTTCCAGGTGGTCTCGATAATGACCACCACGGGGTTCACCACGGCCAACTATGACCTGTGGCCCCCGCTGAGTCGATTTGTGCTGCTGCTCCTGATGTTTGTCGGCGGCTGCGCCGGTTCGACTTCCGGCGCGATCAAGGTAGTCAGGTTCAACGTGCTGGCAGGGCACGCCCTCAGGGAGATGAGGAGGGCGGTGCGCCCGCGCCGTGTGACTGTGCTGCGACTGAATGGACGTGCTGTGCCTGAAGACGTCGTCAGCTCTGTGATGGCATTCGTCGTGATGTACATCACGGTGTTTGTGGTATCGACTGCGATCATATCGTACATGGGCTTCGACCTTCCGAGCGCAGTCGGAGCCGTAGCCTGCACCATCGGAAATGTGGGCCCTGGCTTCGGCGCCGTCGGGCCGGCCGCCAGCTTCTCGGTGGTGCCAGAGGCAGGTAAGTGGCTGCTCTGGGCATGTATGCTCGTGGGCAGGCTCGAAGTATACACCGTGCTGGCGCTATTCATGCCTGGGTTCTGGCGGCGGGCGTAGCTGGGATGCCGCCCGCCCCGCCCGCCAAGTCCGCCACGTCGCGGGGGCGATCTCACACAACCAGCATGTCAGGCAGGGCCAGGCGGATACCGCCGCCGGCCTCAAGCTCCACCGAAGGGAACGTCACGGGGCCGGTAATCATGCGCGGCCCTTCGGGCAGCACAGCGAAGGTATCCTCTGCCTTCGTGCCAGTCAGCGTCGGGTTCCAGCAGAACGCTTGATGCGTGTGGACAGACTCACGCGTTGATGGTGTGGCCTTTGTCTCGCGGGCGGCGTAGCCCGTGGATCCGCCGATATGCAGGCGCCGCCATTCGTCTGCGTAGCCCAGCTCTTCATAGAGCTTCACAGCCTCGGCGAAGATGTCGCTCAAGGTCCTGCCCACTCGAGTGGCGGCGATCATGGCCGCCTCGATGCGCAGGTTGTCGCGGTAGCGGGTGACGAGGGCAGGCGACGGGGTGCCGAAGTGCACCATTCGCGTCGCGCTCACTATCAGGCCGTGGTGACGGGCGTTCACGCTGAGCAGGAAGCGCTTCTCGATCCTGTTCATTGTGGGGATGGCGTGACGGTAGAGTTCTATACGGTCGTCGGTCGCGGCGATGTAGCCGGTGGCGTCGATGCGGTGCTTCCACAGCTCGGCGAGGAGGCGACCCACAATCTCGGCCTCGGAGTCGCCGGGGCGCGCAGAAGCCGCGACCTTGTCGATGGCCGCGGACGTGCGCGCGCCGAGCAGGGTGTAGCGCTCGATCTCGGGCGGCGTGAGCTCGCGCCTCAGGGAAGCAATGGTCGAGGAGATCTCGATGAAGCCTGGGGCAGCGATGGGGAAGTCGCAGCCGATGGCGGCGGCGGGGCTGGTGGAAGCGTCGGCGCCTGCGGCTTCGCGGGCAAGCTCCAGCTCGCGGTTCTCGAACCAGTCAAAGGAGAGCAACTCGAAGCCCAGGTCTGCGAGGCCTTCCTCCTGCATCGTTCTGGACGCTTCAGTGGCGTTGGCTATGAGGTAGTGTCGGTCAGGCGTTACCAGAATGGACGTGACGCCCATCTCGGTGGCGACTCCCACGGAGTTCAACCCGCCAGCCGTCAGCCACGCGAAGTTGGCCTGCGTCTTTAGGAGAGCGGCGGCGATACCTGCATCGTGCATCATCCCGCGCACGCGGGTCAGCTTGAACTGCACTTCCTCAGATCTGTTCATCACGATCGCCTCCCATCATGTGTAGCCTCGACATCAGCATACCTGTTGCGGTACGCGGCGTCGAGGCCAGCGAAGCTGGCGCGATCTCCGCGCCAATATCACCTGTCGCAGTATGTGGTTGATAGGTCGTAAGCAGTCTCGTCTGTGACCTGCGGTAGGACTTGGGCGCTCGGGTCGATGTGCGATCAGAAGATCGCTGACCGTCGCCGAAGGGGTAAGACCAGGGCGAGGCCAGGTAGAGGGTATCAACCCTATTGTGGGACAGGTGATATGGGCGCACAGCGCGGCTGGGTCCCGGGGCTGATCGGTGCTTCCCGTGCAGTTGGGTTTGTGCCCCCGGTGCGGTATATTAGGTTACAGTGCTGCATATCGCGGAAGGAGTGGTTGTCTTGCGCAAGGCTGAGCTGTCGGAAACGGTTTCGAAGATCGTACACAGGGCCAGGGTAGTAGACGTCCATACTCACCTTTACCCCGGGTGTTGTGGTGATTTGCTGCTCAGGGGCGTAGATGACCTTCTTACATATCACTATCTGGTCGTGGAGACCCTTCGCTACGGCCATATGTCGCCGTCGCAGTTCCTCGCGCTCGACCGTGCCGCCCAGGCCGACGAGATATGGCGCACGCTCTTCATCGAGCACTCGCCGGTGAGCGAGGCTTGCCGTGGGGTGTTGACGGTGCTCAAGCAGTATGGTCTCGATGTGTCGAGCGCTCGCACCGCTGCCACGCTGAGCGACATTCGCGACTACTTCGCCGGTCTCAGCATTGAACAGCACATCGACGCGGTGTTCGCCGCCGCGAACCTCGAGTACGTCGTGATGACGAACGACCCGTTCGACGCTGCCGAGACGGCGCACTGGGGCCCAGAGTTCCGCAGCGACCCGCGCTTCCGCGCTGCGCTGCGCATTGACCCGCTGCTCAATGCGGCCGACAAGGCCGGCACCCCGTCTGAAGTGACGCGCTTCCTGAAGGAGAGCGCTGATCGCATCGATCCAGTCTACCTTGCAGCGTCGCAGCCCCCGTCTTTCAGGTGGGATGACGGGTCGCCACGCGACCGCCTGCTCAAGCAGGCCATCATGCCGTTCTGCCGTGAGCGCGGCATCCCGCTGGCGCTGATGATCGGCGTGCGTAAGCTGGCCAATCCGGCGATGGGCCTTGGTGGTGATTCGCTGGGCAAGTGCAGCGTGGAGTCGCTTGAGCAGATGTTCCTCGACAATCCTGACAACCGCTTCATGATCACCCTGCTTTCCCGGGAGAACCAGCACGAGCTGTGCGTCGC
>DBQN01000037.1:5870-8159 GCA_002305255.1 Firmicutes bacterium UBA1393
TAGACAAGTACTCCGACCTCATCGACGCCGGCTGGCCCCTGAGCGAGGCCGACATCGTGCGTGACGTGAACCAGCTGTTCTCCGGCAACGCCCACGCCGTGCTGGGCACGCGGCCGCAGGCAGCGGCGGCGGAGCAGGGGTGTGGTGGCCGTGGCTGATGCCGTAGTCGCAAGCCTTGAGGTCAGCACCACGTCGGCGAAGTGCATTCTCTACTCGTCGACTGCCGGCGTGATCGCGGAGGCCTCGCGTCGCTATGCCGCCGACGTGGCCGACGGCCCGACGCAGGACCCTAATGGGGTAGTTGCGTGCGCCATGGATGTGCTGCGCGAGATGGTACAGGCCGCCGCCGCGCGCTCGGTTGAGGTGCGGGCGATTGGCCTTACTGGCACGTGGCACAGCATGTTGCTGCTCGACGCAGACCGTCGCCCGCTGGGCCGGATATCGACCTGGGCCGACCTCTCGGCTGCTGATCACGCTGCAGCGCAACGGCGCGACTCTGAGCTGACGCGCAAGTTCTACCACGCCACCGGGTGCATGGTGCATGCGATGTACCCGGTCTGGAAATGGCACAACGTCTCGCGCACCAGGCCCGAGCTGGCCGCGGCGACGCGTCACGTGGTGACTCAAGTGGAGTACCTGTTTCAGTCTCTCACAGGCAAAGCCGCCGTCTCACGCTCCACGGCCTCAGGCAGCGGTCTCATGAACATCCACACGCTGGACTGGGATTCCGATGTGCTGGGCTACGTCGGGCTGCGCCGAGATCAGCTCGCACCGCTGGTGGAGGCGACGCACTCGGCGCCGCTGCTTGCGGGGGCTGCGGCGGCAGTTGGGCTGCCGGCCGGGATTCCGGTGGCCGTGGGCTGCGCCGACGGGGCAATGAATCAGCTGGCGATAGGCGGTCTCGCCGGAGGGGCTATGTCGATGTCGGTGGGCACCAGTGGCGCGCTGAGGGTGTGCCATACCGAGGCGAGGATACCGGAAAAGCCGTCTACCTGGTGTTACTATCTGATGAACGGCAGGCGCCTGGCGGGGGCCGCGGTGAACAACGCCACGAACTGTGTGGACTGGTTCCTGGCCACCACCGGCGCGGAGCAGCTGGGGGCGGATGTGTACAGTCGCTACTCCGACGCCCTGGCCGAGGTCGACGCTGCGCGGGCGCCGATGTTCATGCCCTTCCTCTTTGGCGAGAGGTGCCCCGGCTGGAACGAGCAGCGATCCGGCGGGTTCGTCGGCCTCAGGGCCTCGCACACCACCTATGACATGTACTATGCCGTGCTGGAGGGCGTGTTGTTCAACATGCGCCAGTGCTACGACATCCTCGTGGAGGTCGGCGGTCGGCCCGAGCGGGTGCTGGTGTCGGGCGGGATCACCAACTCCGAGCCATGGATGCAGATGGCGGCCCGTATCATGCGCCGCGAGCTGCTGGTAACGGGCACGGCGAACGAGTCCACCGTGGGCGGGGCGCTGGCCGCGCTGATGGCCGTGGGTGAGCTGGACGAAGCCACCCTGGCGCGCCGGCAGGTGCCGGTTACCAGGCGGTACGAGCCGGAGGCGGGGAGCGTGGCTGGGGTTGCTGGGGGCGGCGCGGTCGCTGCCGATCTGCAGCAGCGCTACGAGCGGTATATGGAGTTGTATGCCATGCTCGAGTAGGGGGATGGGTGAGTGCGGGCCGAATTCTTCCGGTTGCGCTCAACCCGCAGACTCCGCGTGTTGAGTCTCCCTGCCTGTGATAGTCGGAGTCCTCTGCCCCAGTCCTGGGAATCTCCCAGGGCCAAACGTAGCTTGGCGCAGCCTGCCTGATCGCGATATTTCTCGGTCATTCGTCAAACATCGACAGCATCAGCTGCCAGCCGCAGTGCCTTCCTCCCACCTTCCAGAACAGGAGTGAGCCCCCCATACCAGCTTAGCCTGGATAGCCCGTGACAGCTAGAACCAATGAGGGATGACCCCAGGGGGCTGCTCTCAATTACTCATTGGCGGAAATCGTCGAACGAATACTTCCAATAAGAAGAAGGAGTCCACGTGTACATTCGGAAATACTAGAACATTCAAATTATTGCCACTCAATTGCACCCGTCATGACGAATCGTACCACTGGACGTTCCCTGGTGGCGTGTGAGGAAGTGCGAACATGCCCACTTGTGACGACCGCCTCCGTTCCCATAAACTGACCCCGTATGCAACACTCCTGGCGTGTCTTCTATTCCTCACGCTGCACTCCTCGGGCGCCCTGGCCGCCAGAGCCATACAGGAGCCGCCCCTGGTGTCGCTCAGCGCATCCTCCCAGGA
>DBQN01000037.1:8164-9801 GCA_002305255.1 Firmicutes bacterium UBA1393
TCACGCTCCGGCTCACCGACGTACCCTTCCTACAGGCCTTGGACACTGCGGCCAAGGCGGCAGGGGCAACCGTCACCGAGGAAGGCGGCCTCTATCTTGTCACGAACAGCCGCAACTACTACTCCGCGCCCTCTGCGCCGGCAGAGCAGAGCGCGGTGCAGATCTTCGACCTGTCGGGTATGGACTACTCGATAGGGCTTGAGCTCGTGCGCGCGGTATCCGATGGTCTCGAGGTGGAGCAGCTGCCCGACATCAGGGCAGTTGTTGTGCGCGGGCCATACAGCAAGGTGAACGCGGTGAGGACCGCCCTCGACGCGTACCTAAGGTCCGTTCCTGCCCAATCAGAGAGCCGGAGCCTTGAGATCATCAGACTCTCCTATGCGGATGCGTCTGAAGTGTCGATGTCGCTGCAGGGGCAGTTCACGTCGGTCCGGCTGCTCCCGGTAAGGGGGTCCAACAGCATAGCCGTGAACGGCGTGCCCAGGGAGATGGAGGCAGTGATGGCCGCCATCCGGGAACTCGACCGGAGGCCCGCGCTGCTCTCGTTTGAGGTGGAGATCGTCGAGGTCAACTCCGAGGACATGACCTCCCTGGGCCTGGATTGGCAGAATGCTCAGGGGCACCCATCGTTCACGATCACCCTTAAGGAGACGGAACCGTCATTGGGATCCATCTCGCAGCCAACGGACGATCTTCTCGACTGGAGGCCGTGGATCCGGAGTTCGGTGCAGATCGCCGCCCAGATCCGCGTGCTCCAGGGGCAGGGAAAGGCCAAGGTGCTGGCAAGGCCCAGCCTCACTACCCTCGAGAACAAAACAGCGAGGATGGTCACCGGCGACCGGTACACCATAGCTATTATCCGGAAGACTAGTGAAGCGGAGGAGTATGGGTAGTGACGGAATCTAGAGGGGATGTTAGACGCTGCCTAATGATGTCGGGGATAGTAATTCCATTCATATTGTTCGCCTTCCGACGCATTGATCTGGGCGTGAGTTATGAGTACAGCATATACGATTCGGAATACCGACTAGCGGTAGTGGAGCAGATAACTGTGGCATTCAGAGTGTATGGGATAATCGCGTGCCTAGTTATGCCATTAGCTTTGCTGCTGTATGGAGCATTGTCCCGGGGCGGCCGCGGCAAAGGGGCTAGCCTATCCCGCGCGTTCCACGATGCAGCGTTGGTATGCCTCATCAATCTGATGGTGTTCATTATGGTCTACCTAACAGGGAGACCGTAATGGTGCTACCTATGGAGCTACTACGGTTCCGACGGCAGCCGCACCGATTACTACGAGGATGTCGTGTTCGAGTACAACGGGCAGAGAAGTTGCAGTGGCACGGTGTCCGGCATCAAATGCGTTACGGTTTGGTATTTCACCTACGATGAGGAAGGGCATCTGGTAGACAGGGGAAGCGCCACGGATGTGATCTATCCATGTATAGATTCGCCCAACCTGGACGATGTGCTGTACGAGGAGTGGGACCACTACGGCCTGACGACGTCGTATACTTTCCTTGACGATAGATATGGCTTTGGCGCGGGCTGGAGCCTTTCCCTGCCGACCTTTGAGTATGACAGCGGGGTCATATTCCTGCATATGGACGGACAGACGTAAGACATAATGAGAGGACCAG
>DBQN01000036.1:0-2239 GCA_002305255.1 Firmicutes bacterium UBA1393
ATTCTAGACAGTCTCGTGGTCGTCGTCGCGACACTGCTCCAAACCCGGAACGCAACAGGGAGCATGCCCGTTGAGAGACTGGGGAGCGGTTGCTCCGAAACGCTGTGGCGCAGCGCTTCGGAGCCATACCAAGGCACACTCTGAGCGACAGGTTTCGCCGCAGCAGGGGATAATCCCTCCCTATTGGAGCATGAAGGAGACTCATATCTCACCACCGGGGCATAGCCTGTCTTCATGCCAGGTCGCTCGGGGCGGGGGCGGGGGAGGCGGCGATCGCCTCCGGGTGGAGGCGAAGTCAGGCCGTTTGCCTCTGGCTGGAGGACNNCCGCCAACGCCTCTGCCTGGAGGTGAAGTCGGTCAAGATCGGGGCCGCGGGTCGGGTCGGGGTAGAAGTGGAAGGCATGCCCGCGTCGGGCATGCCGACCTAACCCTATCTACCTGCTGCTATGATGGGAGCCCTTCCGACGCCCAGGTGACTTACGGCGCGAGCGAGCTACCAGATGCCGCCCTCCAGGGGTTCCGCCTCCAGATGGAGGCGAAGTCAGGCCGTTTGCCTCTGGCTGGAGGACCTCGGCCCGCCAATGCCTCTGTCTGGAGGAGTCTCGCACCAGCCGCGCCCGCCTGCCGCCTGCCGCGGGCCGCGGGCCGCCCCCGAGCAGCATAACGGGTGGGGCATCGCCGGGCCAACTGCCCTGCGTCACCCCACCCGCTGTATTGCGTCGTCTGTTGCGCCGCCGGCGCCCTGCTGCCCCCGCGCCCCTGGCGGGCCAGTGACCGGCCAGTTGCCCACGGCCGCCTCAGCCTACCTGTTGCACGGCCCGGTCGACCCGCGGATCACCAGGTGGCACTCGATTCTGCATCGGTTGCCGATGGCTTTGCCGTTGGCCTCGGTCGTGTCGATGAGGAGCTGGGCTGTGTCGAAGCCCATGCGATGGATGGGCACCGACACGGTTGTCAACGGCGGGTTGACGTGGGCTGCGAAGTGGATGTCGTCAAACCCGGCGATCGAGATATCGTCCGGCACTCTGTATCCCCTGGCCTGGGCAGCCCTTATGGCGCCGATGGCCAGCATGTCGTTGTAGGCAACTATCCCCGTAATGGTGGGCCTCACATCGAGGAGCCAGTTCATCGCCGAGTAGCCGCCTTCGATGCTCACGGGAAATCCGCTGGCCACCAGGGGGCCCTCGAGGCCGTGGCGCGCCAGCACATGTTTGCAGCCTTCTTCACGGGCCCAGGCTGCCCGGCTGTAGATGGGCCCGCCGATGTACCCGATGGTGGTGTGTCCCAGGCTTACCAGATGCTCAGCCGCTAGGTGAACAGCCTCGTCCTGAATGGCGCCTGTGAGCACCCTCGGGTCGGGGTGGAATCTGTTCATCAGCGCCACTGTGGCCGCGTCGGCTATCCGGGTGATCTGCTCGTCTTGCAGGCGCGAGCTGGAGAGGATCAGCCCGTCTACCCTGTGGCTCAGCAGCAGGTCTACACACCGCATCTCGGTGTCGGGGTTCTCTCCGGTATCGCACATCAGCACGCCGTAGCCTTGGGCCTCGGTGGCATTCTGGACCCCTCTGACTATCTCGGAGAAGAAGTAGTTCCCAAGATCGGCTATGAGCAGGCCGATGATCTTGCTTCTCCCTGTCACGAGGGTTCTTGCCGGTGCGTTCGGCCTGTAGCCGAGTTGGCGCGCTGCCCCAAGCACTGTTTCGCGAGTGGAGCTCTTAACTAGAGGATCTGAGTTCATCACACGCGAGACTGTCTTGATCGACACGCCGGCGCATTCAGCAACTTCCTTCATGGTGGGCATCTTGATGCCTAGTGACATAGTGTTATTCCCCCGCCAGTATCAGCTCGCGCACCATCTGCGCAGCGCACAAGAGCTGGTCTAGTGGTATGGTTTCTCGGCACGAATGCACCTGCTCAAAGCCCATGCCCAGGCAGACGCTTTCTATGCCGTGCTGGTTGAAGTTGTTCGCATCGCTGCCACCCATTGTGGTTCCAAGGGTACATGTTCTTCCCAACGCCGCAAAAACCCTCTCAGCACGGGCGACAACTGGTGAAGTCGGCGCGACTCGATAGCAGTGGTAGTGCACCAGGGTGTCTACATGAGCCGATCCGCCCCGTCGCTCGGCCGCGTCGCGGAAGGTGTTGGCGTACTCTTCTGCCAAGGCCAGTGACCTGTCGTGGTGGAGGCTTCGAACCTCGCAGCTCAGGTCTACCCTGTCGCACACAATGTTGGTGGCCG
>DBQN01000036.1:2274-8501 GCA_002305255.1 Firmicutes bacterium UBA1393
CTCACCCCGTCTTCGGGGTTGATGGCTGCGTGGGCCGCTCGCCCGGAGATCGCCACATTGAGCACCACATGTGTCGGGCTGGCTATGATGACGGTTCCTACCGGCCCTGCAGCATCCAGCACGTAGCCGACGCGGGATTTCAGCAGCGAGTAGTCCATGTGCTTGCTGCCCCTGAGTCCGAACTCCTCGCTCACCGTGAACGCCACTTCCACCGGTGGCAGCTGTTCCTGGGTGTCGAGCGCCAGTCTCAGACCGGCGAGGATGGCAACGATGCCCGCGACGTCGTCGGCCGCCAGCACGGTGTCTCCCGAAGATGTGATCCTGTCTTCCAATACCAGTGGTTTCACCCCGCGCCCCGGGACCACGCGGTCGAGGTGTGCACAGAGCAGTACGGGTTCGCGGGCCTGATCAACGCGCGGGCCGACGAGCCTGCCGATGAGGTTGCCGGTCTCGCCGCCGAAGTGTGAGCCGGCGTCGTCCCGCGCCACGCTAAGGCCCAGTTGGGCGAGTCTGGCTTCGGCCAGGTCGGCGATGGCCCCCTCGTGGCCTGTTTCGGCGTCTATGCGGACGAATTCAACGAACTCCTGAACCATTGACTGCAGCATATCCAAGGCCGTTCGCCCCCTTCTGCGTCTGTCAGGGCCTGCAGATCGTGACCTCTGACGTGTAACGGTTGAGTTTGACCTCGTCTACCCGGTAGTCGGTATTGGCGTCCAGGTAGCCGTTTACGTGCATGATGTCGGGCGTCACGACGTCTTCGACGAGGAAACGGTCGCTGGTCTCGATATCAGCTGCGTACACGAAGTTCGGGAGCGTCGAAATGGCCAGCTTGAAGCGCTGCCCGATGCCTGTCTCAATCATGCCGCCTGCCCAGTTGCCGATTCCGGCGGCTCGGCAGATGTCGTGGATCCGTATGGAGTTGCGGATTCCGCCCACGCGCCCGTATTTGATGTTGATGATCTTGCAGCTTCCCAGCTCGGCAGCTTTGCGGGCGTCCTCGGGCGTATGGATGCTTTCGTCGAGGCACACTGGAGTGCTTATCTGAGACTGAAGTTTCGCATGGTCAACGATGTCATCTTCGGCAAGGGGCTGCTCCATCATGAGCAGGCCGTATCCATCGAGACCGGCGAGCAGCTCAGCGTGGCTCAGCTCGTATGAGGAGTTCGCGTCGACCATCAGGGTGATGTCGGGGAAGCGGGCCCTGATCGCCTTCACAGTGTCGAGGTCTTTGCCGGGCTCGATCTTGATCTTGATCCTGCGGTAACCCTCGCCCAGGTACGCGGCGATCTTGTCGAGCAAGCCTTCGACGGTGGGCTGGATGCCGATGCTGACGCCCACATCTACCTTGGGGTTAGTGCCGCCCACGAGCTTCCAGAGGGGAATCCCGCGGCGCTCCGATTCGAGGTCCCACAGCGCGGTCTCCACGGCGGCCTTCGCGTGGTTGTTGCCCTTTATGAAGTCAGTTGCCTCAGCGTAGCCAGGGCCCGCCGGCTCGCCCAGCTCACGGCCGAGCACGGCCGGGGCGATGAAGTCGCGAATGACGGCGGTCATGGTGGCGATGCATTCGTAGCTGTACACCGGGGCATAGAAGGGGCAAGCCTCGCCGTACGCCACGAGCCCATCGCTGTATGCCTTCACGACTATGGAATGTTGTTCGTTGATGGCCCCGAAGCTAGTGCGAAACGTTTGGTTAAGTGGAATGCACGTATGCAGGATGTCTAGTCGATCCAACTTCATTATAACGGTTGCTCCTTCTCAGCAGAGTGTCAGTGGGCCCAAGGTCAATGGGCCCAACGTCAGCGACCCAACGTCAACGGGCCAGGCCCAGCCAGCGCGGGACCAGCAGCGCGAAGTCGCTCGATAGGGCGACCACGACCAAAGACGCCAACTGCGCCAGCAGGAAAGGCCAGATCTCTCTGACGATGTTCTCTAGGCGTTCACGTGCAGTCGAGCATGTGACGAACAGAACCGCGCCCACGGGCGGGGTGATCAAGCCGATGTTCAGGCCTATGACCATCACCACTCCGAAGTGCAGAGGGTTGATTCCGAGTCGAGCAGCTATGGGAGCCATGATCGGCGCCAGGATGATGATGGCCGCCGTGAGGTCCATGAAGCAGCCCACGATCAGCAGAAGAACGATGGTGTAGAGCATGAACAGCGTCGGGTTGCTGGAGATCGACGTGATGTAATTGGCGAACATCACGGGCACCCGCTCGGAAGCCAGCACCCAGCTGAGGATGCCTCCCATGGCCACGAGCAGAAGCGACACTCCGGTGGTGTAGACGGTCTTCCTGAGAGCCGCCACAAGCACCTTGAGGTTGAGGGTCTTGAACGCGAGGCCGCCGATGAGCAGTGCGTAGCCCACGGCAACCGCCGCTGCCTCGGTGGGGGTGAACACTCCGCCCAGAATGCCGCCGATGATGATCACGGGCATGCCGAGGGCGAGGATGCCGTCTTTCAGTGCGTCGAAGAACCTCGTCCAGGAGAACTTGCCGCCGTGGGCCTGGTATCCTCTGCGCGAGGAGATGAGGTGATTGGCGAGCATCATCAGCGCCGCCATGAGAAGGCCCGGCAGGATNNGGGATCGTGGGCCCCACCACGGAGGTTGCCGCAGTGATCGCCGCGGCGTATGGCTTGTCGTAACCGGACTCGGTCATTGCGGGTATTATGATGGTTCCCAGACCGGCCACGTCGGCCACGGCAGATCCCGAGATGCCGGCGAACATGACACTATCCAGGCAGTTGACATGGCCGAGACCGCCCTTGAGATGCCCGACGAGTGCATTGGCCATCTTAACGATGCGTTCGCTGATGCCCAGAGCGTTCATGAGTTCACCTGCTAGGCAGTAGAACGGAATCGCCATGAGTACGAATGAATCCATTCCGGAGAAGATCTGCTGAGGCACAAGCAACAAGAGGGCCCTGCCGGTTGTGGTAAGCAAGGCCACCAGTCCGGCGATGCCCAGCACGAAGGCGATGGGCGTGCCGATGAACGTCAGCACGGCAAAGCATATCAGGACTGCTGCGATCATTCGTCTCCACCCCCGAATTCGACTACTATCTTGGCGAGTGCAACCACCAGCAGGAGGAGCCCACCCAGGGGGATGAGGGACATAGGCACCCACATCGCGATGGGGAGTATCTGCGCCTTCGCGCCGCCAGACGAGATTGTCCATTTCGCGCCTTCATATGAGATCACTGCGGCGAGCACGCATATCAGCATGTAGCTGATGACATGACACGCCTTCTTCAGGCCTGCCGGCAGCCTGTCGACGATGGCGGTGAACCCGACGTGATCGTCGGTCCACAGAGCAAGTGCAGTGCCAAACATACCGACCATGATCATGAGATAGCGGCAGAGTTCCTCCGTCCACGACAGGGCGTTGCTCAGTACATACCTGTAGAACACGGCCACCAGCGCCACTGCCACCATCAGACCCAGAGCGAATGCGCAGATGCTTGCGAGCACTCTATCAAGTACCTTCACCAAGCGTATCAGCGGCGAGATTCGTTTGACGTTCATTGTGTTATCATTGTCCTCCCTCTCGTGAGAGTTCGTGGGCCTTGAGTTGACAAGGCCCACGTTTCGGACATACTTGCTGCGATGTAGCCCTCTAGTTGTTCTTCTCTATTTCGTCGACTGCTGCCACGAATCTGTTGACTATCGCAGGATCCATCTGGCCCTTGGCCCACTCCAGGACGGCGGTGCGGCCGAGGCGCCTGAACTCGGCGTATGCGGCGTCATCGATGGTGGTGATCTGCATGCCGAGGGACTTGAGGGCGTCATAGCCAGTCGCCTGGATGATCTGGGTCAGGCCTGACGATGTGAGCTTGGCATAGTAGAAGGCCTCATCGACGATCTTCTTCACGTCGGCCGGGAGCTTGTTATACCAGTTGGCGTTCACCACGGTCCAGTGACCGCCAAGGATGGTGCGGCTGATGGTTAGGTACTTCTGGACCTCGTTGATCTTGTTGTTCAGGATGATCGACACGGGGTTGACCTGGCCCTGAACGACGCCGGTCTGCAGACCGGTGTATGTCTCGCTCCACGCCATGGGCACTGCGTTGGCTCCGAGGGCCTTGAACATCGCCACCTGGCTGTCATCCATTGCGCGGAACTTGATGCCCTTCATGTCGGCAACAGTGCGGATCGGGCGGACGTTGTTGGTGAAGCACGACAGGCCGCCGAGCTCAAACACGTTGATCGACTTGATGCCGGTCTTCTTCTCCATGTCCTGGAACATCCAGTACACGAAGTCGCTCTCGAGCACCTTGGCGACGATGCGGTCGTCTCTGTAGGTGAAAGGCGTGTTCAGCAGGATGGCGGGCGGGTAGATCTGGCTCACGCCACCGACTGATGCGAGGTTGACTTGGATGGCGCCGGCCTTGGTGAGCTCAAGACGCTCACGCTCCTTGCCCAGCACGCTGGCGGGATGGATCTCCACTTCGTAGGCTCCATTGGTGCCGTTCTCAACGTAGCTCTTGAACACCAGGGCGAAGGCGTTGACTGGATCGTAGGGATCAGAGGTCTGATCGTGGGCGACCTTGATGATGTTCTTTGCCGCAGCTGTTGTTCCGAGCGTCATGGCGAAACATGCGACAATCAGGAATACGAGGCCAACTGCTAGATGCTTCTTCATAGAGACTGCCTCCATTCTACTTGCTTGGCGAGTTCCTCCGAGTTGTGCTCATCATACCATGTTAGTCGTACAAGTCCGGATTGAGCAGCCATCCCTCCCTTGCCTTGTCCTGTCCACTACCATGAAACGGCGGCGACTGACCGCCAGGGACAAACGTGATGTCTTAATTGGGGGACTACTTCACCAAGACTGGGATAAATCCTGCTGACAACGTCGGAACTTATGAGACATTTGAGACAAATGGGGCGGACAAGGCAACCATCGGCGGTGCTACTGCGAGACTGCGGGCCGGAGGGGCGATGCGTGCGCGGGCCCGGCCGGGCCCAATCCCCACTGGCGTACGCTGGAGGTAACGGAGGGGCCTTGTTGAATACTCCACGAGGACACGAGGCCTAGCACAGAAGATGGGGAGCTAGATGATGAGTAGAGTGGTCTTGCGGCGGTTGGCACCGATGCTGATAATCGCGATCGTGGCAGTAGTCTTCGTTGCTGCGCCTGCCGCGGCGTCTGAGGGGCCCGCGCCCGCGGTGGCGCTGAATGTGTGGAGGAGCGGGAGCATCGGTCTCGAAGCGGGGTGGGCCGCTGGCGAAGGGCCGGATGTGGGGCTCATGATGGACAGTCTCTCATTGATGGTCGGAGCCCGCGTACGCGGGTTTGAGCTGGTCGGCGGGGTCGCATCGTTCAGGTGGGGCCCGGGGCGCAACGGCTCACTGGCGCTGTCGGGGGCGGTCGACCCGATGCCGGTAGTCGGCTACCGGGTTCTGGAGGAGAAGGCTGACTACATCCGCTTCGTGGGGCTGATGGAGAGGGACGGGAACAGAATTCTTGTGGGTCATAGACTGAATTATCAGCCAACCCCCTGGCTGAGCGTGGGGATTAATGAGACGGCAATCTTGTCGGAGGATCCGTCGGCGCTCTTCTACTTCCCATTCCCGGGCCTTCCCGTATACGCCCTGCAACACGTCATATATCAGCAAGACCGCCGGCGCGGCAACGACGCCAATGTCAATCTGGGCGGCGATTTCACGCTGAGGTTCCGCGACGTGGAGATCTACGGTGAGCTGCTGATAGACGACGCCCAAGGCACGCTGTCGGACCGCAAACGCGTGCCGGATTTCGTCGGCGTGCTGGGCGGGTTCGAGGTGCGGCGGGCGGTTGGCGACAGATGGGTCTTGACAGGCAATGCGGAGTATACCAGGATCAACAACTACGTCTACTCCCATCGAGTGCCGAACAACTGCTACACCTATCACGAGGTCGGGCTTGGCCATCCGCTTGGCCCGGACGCTGATGCCGTTGTGTTGACGCTGAAGGCCGAGGGGCTGGGGGCGACGCTGACTGGCGGCGCGCCTGGGGTTGCGTCGGAGGCCGCGTCGGCGGGCGCGTCGGCGGCCGATCCTGATGCCGCGCCCGTGACGCGCATCGAGCTCAAGGCGTCATTTGAGCGGCATGGGGAAGGGCACATCGGCCTGCCATGGCGATCGGAGTTTGGCACTGACCACATCTTCCTCTCTGGTGTCGTCGAGAAGCTCGCGCGCGTGGAGCTGGCGGCGGAGCGTCGTCTCGCGGGGGGTGTGTGGGTGACGG
>DBQN01000093.1 GCA_002305255.1 Firmicutes bacterium UBA1393
ACGGGCGTGGGCAAGACATTCATAGCCTGCGCCCTTGCTCACTCCGCCTGTCGACACGGGTTCAGCGCGCGGTACTACAGAGTGCCGCGCCTGCTCTCCGACCTGGCCATCGCTCGCGGCGACGGATCATACGCAAGAATGCTGAGCAGGTTGTCTAGGATACGATTGCTGGTCCTCGATGATTGGGGAACAGCGCCGTTGGGGCCGTCGGAGAGCCGCGACATCCTGGAGATCATCGATGATCGCAGTCAGCTGTCCTGCACGATCATGGCCAGTCAGCTCCCTGTCGAGGACTGGCACGCGTCCATTCTCGATCCGTCTGTGGCCGATGCGGTCCTCGATCGCCTCGTCCACAACTCACACAGAATACGCTTGAAGGGGGAATCGATGAGGAAGGTAGAACAGCGGGCACAGCGAACCATTGACTGAGGCACATAAGCCCATACCCGGCGTCGCTTCGCTCCGACCTGTCCTGCGCGACTTGCCGAAACTACCGGATTACTTGAGCCGGAACAGCTGGACGACTTGCCCCGGAACGAGTGGACGTTTTCCTCCGGACTACGTGGACGATTTCGCCGGAATACGCACTAAGCACCGTGGCATCCAACGAGTGCTGACTCCGGGTAGCATCATTGAGTTACTTGAGCGTACCCATGGTGGATGAGCTCCTGCTGCACATGTGTGGTTGCTGGTGCGATTCTGGAAGGTTCCCGCGTCCTTCTTATGGCGCAGATGAAGGTCCCTCCATGCTGGCATCTGAGAGTGAACCTGGGTTTCAGCGACGCTAACGTTACGTGGTCATTGATGCATATGTGGCTTTCGGGTAAGCTCAGCAAGCTTCGCCAGCTCGTAAATCCCGAATCGGTGCGCGTGTGACTGTCGTCCTCGGCATTGGGGTAACCGTCTACCCAATGCCGCCATGAGCCATTGCATTGGCAGGAGGGCACAATTAGCGTGGTGGATCGTCCACTGCCAGTGTGCTCAGTTGGAGGATGAATGAGCGGGATGAACACCCACATGTCAGGTACGAACCGTCGTCTTCGTATATACGAACGATTCATGAAGCGACCAATGGACATCGTCTTCGCTGCGTCAGCGATAGTCGTGTTGTGTCCACTTCTTGTCATAGTAGCCTTGCTGGTAAGGATCAAGTTAGGCAGTCCAGTGCTGTTCAGCCAAAAGAGACCCGGATTGAACGAGAGAGTGTTCACAATGTACAAGTTCAGGACCATGACCAATGAGAGAGATACTAGTGGGAGTCTGCTACCGGACGAGCGGCGGCTAACCCGATTCGGCAGGATATTGCGTTCAACGTCGCTTGACGAACTGCCAGAGTTGTTCAATGTCATTAAGGGAGATATGTCCATCGTAGGGCCCCGTCCTCTGCTCATACGATACCTGCCGTACTACACGGAAGAAGAGAGGCAGCGCCATCGTGTTAGGCCAGGCTTGACTGGCCTAGCGCAGGTCAATGGGCGCAATCTCCTGGGCTGGGATGACCGTATCAGCCTTGACGTTAGGTACGTACACTCCATCTCGTTCGTGGGTGACATGAGGATCCTGATAGCCACGCTAAAACAAGTGGTACAGAGAAAGGACATTGTAATGGGTAATCAGCACAAGATGGCAGACCTTGACGTTGAAAGGAGCAAGTCCGGTCATGGAGATATTCCGGCTCTCAACTGACGATGTGGATAAACACAGGGTAGAACTAGAGTTGATGCTTCGGCAAGTATACTCTGAAAGCTTTCCGGATACCGAGATCTACGACGGCCTATACTCTGAACGAATTGAGGCACTGAAGGCGTACATGAGTGAAGACAGGGCGATTGTCTATGGGGCAAGGGAAGGCAGCCATCTCGTAGGCTTCATATGGATCTTCGAAAGCGATGGATTCGACGGCAAGACCATTCACATCAACTACATCGTCGTGCAATCCGGCTCTAGGGGCTATGGTATAGGGCGACGTCTCCTGGATGAAGTTGAGAACCACGCAGAGCGACGTGGGATACGACAGATAGAGCTTCTTGTCACCTGTAGCAATGAACGGGCAGTAGGTGTGTTCAAACGACAGGGTTTTGGGGTTGAACGCTTCATGATGAAGAAGAGGATATCGTAGACCGCGACGGCAGGTCCGAACCAAGCCAACTGACTGATGGATGCAGCGTCGGCGGCAGCCCTCCATATCGGCTGAGGCAACTCTTGATGTGTAGGAGGGTCGGGCTATCAGGTCAGCGGGGCTACGGATGTGAGAAGTGAAATACCTAACTTGGCCTGTCCGACGCGCAATGCAGAGTTCCATGGTGTGCAATGCGCATATCACACGTCCAATGTTGCTGACAGTCAGACGTATCGCTCCAGCGTGTTGCTGGCTTACCATGTGCTATACCATCCGGCGGATGCATGCCACTAATACACGCTCAGCGGACGCCAACAAGAAGTTCCTGGATTCTCATGCAACAGCGGGCAACTATCCGGTTCAGCAACTGACATCACCGAAGGAGCATCCGCATAGTGCAGCATATTAGTAAGCGAGCCTCAAATGAAAGAACACTTGTCAGGAGTGCAATATCGTTTGCCAACGCACGATCGGCATTCGAAGCGGTGCTCAGGTCGCTCATGCCGGATTCTAGCTGCAAGGTTCTCTTGCCCTCGTACATCGGTTGGAGCAGCCGAGAGGGGTCGGGGGTTTTCGATCCAGTCCGCCAGGTGGGCGTCTCATATGATTTCTACAGGATGACACGGGATCTGAGGATAGATGTAGATGACCTGATATCAAGACTGGCCCACGGGGACGTGACTGTGTTGGTGCTGATACACTACTTCGGCTACCCAGACCCCAGTGCAAAGGTAATAGCGTACCATGCTAGGGAACAGGGCGTAGTGGTGATTGAAGACGAGGCACATGCGCTTCTGTCCGACTGGATAGGCGGAACATGCGGTCGATGGGGCGACGCATGCATATACTCACTGCACAAGATTCTGCCGTTCTCGGACGGAGGTCTACTTGTGGCAAACAACACGGTTTTCGGGGACAAGCTGGGTGAGGTTCTGAGAGCCTCGACGGATGCAAGACCGCTCGATTCTAGGCTCCTGTGCTATGACCTGTATGGAGTATCGCAGGCTCGCAGAAGGAATGCCAGAGCATTGCTGGATCTGATTCGGCCAGTTGAGGACGTAGCCACTCCGCTGTTCAGGGGCTTGCCTGATGGGGTGGTGCCGCAGACGCTTCCCGTACTAGTCGACCCGGCAATACGTGATGCGCTGTACAGTGAGATGAACTCATGCGGATTCGGTGTAGTCAGTCTGTATCATACACTAGTCGAGACAATCAACCGGGATACATATAGCGACTCTCATTGGCTTTCGAGGCGGATCCTGAACCTACCAGTTCACCAAGATGTGGACGTAGGTGCGTTAGCGTTGATGGTGGATACACTTGTAGAGTTGCATCAAACACTGCCGAGATAAGCAGTGCCATTACACTTGAATAGGAAGTGTCGCAATGAGCAGTGGGTTCAAGGCTCTGCGTGCGCATGTCGCCCATGAACGCAAGGAATGGGAGGACATCTGGGCGTCATGGCCGGACCGCGAAGTGATGGCTCATCCAGCCTACTGCGAGCTCTTCGCCAGGACTCAGGACACCGCGTTATGTTGCGTGATGAGGCAGGACAAAGGTACTGTAATCTTCCCAGCTATCCTGAGGCCTCTAGCAGGTGAACCATGGGTGACAGCTGATCACGAGTGGTTCGATCTCACCACCCCGTACGGGTATGGTGGCGCTTTTGCACTTGGGAAGCCAGATCCAGAACTCTTCTGGCGAGCGTTTCGGCAATGGACTCATCGTGCAAAGCTCGTATCTGCGTTTGTCCGACTTAGTCTTTTTCCGAGCCAGCTCATTCCGTTCGATGGAACAGTCTCCGTGATCTCGACCAACGTGGTACGCAGGCTTGATCTCCCACTAGACGGGATATGGAGAAGTTATGAACACAAAGTTCGAAAGAACGTGAACAAAGCTGTTCGACACGGTCTGGAGCTAGTGGCGGACTTCACTGGGAGCAGCCTGGACGAGTTCCTGGTGGTGTACAACTCCACCATGGAACGCCGTGGTGCGGCGGACTTCTACTACTTCAACGAAGGGTTCTTCAGAATGCTCATCAGCGGGCTTCCGGGGCAGTTCGGCTTTTTCCATGCGTTGAAGGATGGCAAAACAGTGTCAACAGAGTTGGTGCTGATATCGCAACACCGCATCTACTCATTCCTGGGTGGGACTCTAGCTGAAGCTTTTGACCTGCGCGCGAATGATTTTCTCAAGCACTCGATAGTGACCTGGGGGGTGGAGCACGGCAAGAAAGAGTACGTACTGGGGGGCGGGTACAAGGCCCGCGACGGCATATTCCGGTACAAGTTGTCCTTCGCTCCCGATGGAGAGGTCGACTTCAGGGCTGGAACCGAAGTGTACGACCAGGATGTCTACGCTGCCATGATCTCAATGCGGAGCCGCTGGGAGGCGAGTAGGAACATGCGTGATTGGGTGCCTGAGCCCGGGTTCTTCCCTCAGTATAGAGGCTGACACGATGCATCAGGGTTCGCCATCGCAGAGCTCACCAGTGCCGTACATCAGAAGGCTCCGAGACAGAAGACCGAAACGCAGTTCTCGATGACGGACAGACTAGTCGACGGACGCGGCAATTTCGGTCACGGACCGGTTGCGGTGACGCAGCAACCTGCTAATCCCGCGTGGGACCCCGGATACTAGGTCTTCGAAGATCTCGCGTCCGGAAGCCGATACGGTGCACGAGTTGAACCGTTCTTGCGAGGACACCACCAGCATTTCGCGAATAGTATGATATCAGGGAGATGGAATTGCTGTCTCCCACCGCGTACAGACGCGGCACGAGACGTCCTAGGCAGGTCGTGTGACAGCAACTTCTGGGCGGAGTTGTTGTTTACACATATGGTATCTAGACGTATACGGGAATGGGGGCTCCCTCCGGCGTCGGTAGCCGGTCATGTCTCGTCAAGTGGTGTAAATTGGCGGTGCGGTTCTCTCCGGGTTTGGTGTCGCAAGTCTTGTACAGCCGGGTGGTCCAGTGCCCACTGCGCTGCGATCCAATTCGGGGAGCGATCCAGCCTGTCACTGGGCCCAGTTCAGTAATCATACCCTAATGCCACAATGCCGCTCGGCTGGAGATGTGTCCTACTAGTGCCACCCTATGAGCGATGAGAGTGTGGTCCAGACTCCTCTCCTCGCTGTTCTTGGTGGAACACGAGCGCGCTGGTTGATGCGCTTGGGATACGCATAGGTGCTTTCCTCATTCACTGTCGTTCTCGCCGAATACTGGTACACTCCGACAGTCCCTCGTGCTGAAACGGGCGAACTGCATGTCAGCCAATGGACAATCCCGGGTTGCCTCTCAGCTTCCCGCCACGAGGTACCCTGTGCGGTTTCGACTCTGATCGTGCGTATTCCGACGCATTCGACCGGGGATTCCAGCAATATGCGGCCACCCGTTACGAAATCATTCAGCCAGCAGCCTGACGCGCTCGGCCATTCATACCGATGTTGTGCATCCGGGTGTCGGAGCGAAGCGACGAAGGACATCTCCAATGTAGCACTCCCAGCAATGGAACGTAAAGGGAGCCATCGGGAGCGAGCTTCGGGGGAGCCCTCGGCGGCGAGTTAGTGAGAATCATGCGTTGTTCAGCTCCTCATGTTGGGCAGCGGCAAGGACCTTTCTCATGGACTCCCCGCTGAGCTTGATCCTATGTGCGCTATGGATTACCCGATCCAAGATCGCGTCTGCAACGGTCGGGTCGGCAAGCGCCTCGTGCCAGTGCTCAAGAGGTATTTGGCTCGCTACGATGGTTGACCGTGTCGCCACACGATCATCGAGTATCTCAAGTAGGTCGCGGCTGTCCTGGATGGTCATGTCGGCCAAGCCGAAGTCGTCGATGATGAGCACCTGGATCTTCGAGAGCCGCTGAAGTGATCTCACGTATGTGCCGTCGGCTTTCGCCATGTTCAGCTCGCTGAGCAATCGGCTCAGCCTGTAGTAGCGGGTGGAGTATCCGCTTCGGCATGCTAGATTCCCCAGGGCGCACGCTATGAAGGACTTGCCCACTCCTGTCGGTCCTGTGATGACGGCATTGAGCCGTTCCTCTACCCATCGGCAGCTTCGCAATCCGGCGATGACCGAGCGATCCAGGCTTCGAGCGTGGGAGTAATCGATGTCCTCAATGCAGGCGTTGAGGCGCAACTTGGCTTCTCGAATGAGGCGAGTGAGGCGCTTGTTCTCTCGAGACATGATCTCTCGGTCGACGATCATGCCCAACCGTTCGTCGAAAGACAGATCCGCTGCCTTCGGATCGGCCATTTGATCGGCATATGCCTGCGCCATCGCGGGGAGCCGCAGAGTTCTTAGGCTGTCAATGGTTTGTTGTGTAAGCATGTTCATCAACCCCTAGTTGGAGTAGTAAGCAGCGCCGCGGAGATTCTCATGAACCACGGGGGGATTGTTAGTGGGTTCGTCGAAAGCAACTGCGTCCAGCCCCTTTTCGAGAATGGCCTTGACGCTCTTGTAGTTGAATGCGGTGGCCTTCAGTGCGCGTGCGCAGGCTGCATCTACCCTTGAGGGAGGGTAGGTCTTAGAAAGCCTGAGCAAGCCGAGGCATGAGCGGTAAGCCAACATCGGGTGGGGTCTGGACTCAAGTATCTTCTGAGCCAGCGCCGCTGTGTTTGGACCGACCTTGCCAGCCCAGTTGAGGAGGCGCTCGGGGTTCCACTGTCCGTATTCCCGTTGTGACTTGGGCAGGTGCTCATCCAGCGTTACGTACTGCCCCCGTTTCATTGTTCGGGGGTGGATGGCGACGCGCTTTCCGTTGTGAAGGGCCTCCACCGTTGTCGCGGTGTACCTGATGATCAGAGTGGTGCCTATCAACTGGCGGGGCGCGCTGTAGCGGCTGCTCTTCGCCTCGAAGTGGCAGTCAAGGTTCACCTTAGCCTTCGTGAAGTAGGCCAACTCGTATGGTTTCTCGGGCAGCGGCTTGAGCGTGTGCTTCTCGATGTCGAGGAATGTCGACAGGCGGGAACCGGGCAGTTTCTGAAAGGGCTTGGCGTTCACAGCATCCAGTAGTTCGAAGATGGCTTCCCTCATGTCAGCCAGGCTGAAGAAGCGCCTGTTCCTCAGTGGCGCGAGTATCGACCGGGACGTTATGAGCACATGGCCCTCTGCCTTGGCTTTGTCCTTCGGGCGGGCTATTCGTGCGGG
Organism: Firmicutes bacterium UBA1393; assembly: GCA_002305255.1. GTDB lineage: Bacteria > Bacillota > DTU025 > DTU025 > DTU025 > UBA1393. Next base: position 7,272 of record DBQN01000093.1, read on the forward strand.
CACTACTGCGGTGTTATAGTAGCTCGCCATGTCGGCATAGGTGGAGTTCAAATCAGGCTCGTAGTAGCAGTACTTCGTCGTAACGGTCTTCGTGTTATCCGGCACGATGATCTGAGGGGCTCCGCCGAAGAACTCCAAGGCATGCACATGACCTGCAATCCAACTCTCAAGGCTCATTGAAAGGAAAGGTTCTACGTAGAGGCAGTTGCTGGCCGGCAGGGTGGCGACGAATATGTAGACTTTGAGCAGCTCTCCCGTCTCTCTATCGACAATCTGCATCGTCTGGCCAGCCCAGTCGACCATCATCTCCTCGCCGGCTTTATGGTCGATGTGAAGTGACGGGTCAGCGGTCTTCTGTTGCCACTCCCGATATAGCTGGCAATACCGGCTGTACTGGTAGCCGCCAGGGTTATTGGCTATATATTCGGTCCACAGGAGTTGCAGCGTGACTCCCTTACGGCTCAGCTCACGCTTGATGTATGGCATGTCTAGCTTCACCGATTCGGGCTTGGCCTTCCTGCCTAGTGACTGAGGATACAGCAAGCTCTCAAGCTCGCTGTCCCCGGTCTCGGCTGGCACCGGCCATGACACGCCGGCCGCAGTCGCTCTCGCTACAGTATCGGAAACCGCCGATCTGGATAACGAGCAGCTGATGGCGATCTGTCTGATAGACATTCCACATTCGAAGTATAGCTTGAGTATTTCTCTGACCTTGCGCATGGGCACTCTCCTCACAGGTTACCGTCCTCCCCGAAACCAGATATGCTTCGGGAGTTCTCGGTAACAATCCAGCTAACCTGTATGTCGGTGATTGCCCAACGCCGCTTCGCAACTTCCAGCAGTGGGTGGCCGGATGTTGTCGTAAGCCCGGCTGCGAATTATCGGTAGGGTGGCCGCATGATATCGTAACAAGTGGCCGCGAATTATCGTAATCGGTGGCCGAATGTTATTGGAATGGATGGCCGGATGTTATCGCAGTACGCAGCGAGGCCACGGTCGCCCTGCAAANNGCCGGATGTTATCGCAGTACGCACTGATCGGGTACGACGGCGATTGGGCCGAATGTAGCTGGGCACAGAGATACAGGATCGGTGGCTGGCTAAAAGGTCTCGCAGTACCTAGGAGTATTGCTTGGGAGGTATGAACGTGAAAGTGGCACTATCCCGTCCCGACCTA
>DBQN01000006.1:0-7434 GCA_002305255.1 Firmicutes bacterium UBA1393
AGCAACGGACTTCTAATCCGTGGGCCGCTGGTTCGATTCCAGCCAGGCGCGCCATTCCATCTGCCAATTTATCAGGCATTATGATAGACGCGACTGGGATCAGTTCCCAGTCGCGTCCGCGTTTGTGTGCGAGTTGTGTACGAAGCACATCCTGCTAACGGCGCATCTCCCGCCTCTCCCAAGCGAGCATGCACTCCATCTTGCCGACCCAACTCCGGCGCATGTCGGGCAGCACGCGCAGTGAATGCAGGTCAAGAGCCGCCATGTTTGCCGGAAAGCCGGGAGCTCACTTCACTACCAGCGCATGAACGACACGAAGGTCAAGCCGCAAGCCTCAGACAAGGACACCCCCTGCCTCTACGAGAGACCCGGGGGTGTCAACTGCTGCTATCGATTGTCCGCTGCATTGCGCTAGAGCGGATCCGACTACTCGGGAGAGTTCAGATATGCGCCGATTCCGTTCTGTGCGATGTCCGCATAGCTCGGAACCCGGATCTTCACAGCCGAGTTTGGCTTCATCATGGACAACGCCTCACTGAGCTGATAAATGCCGGTCAAGTGTCGGGCGACCCGCACCTCGAGCGGCCATCCCTTGGCATCAAACGGAACGAAGAGCCTGTTGAGCCTGGCGCCCCACTCATAGAAGGGATCCTTGCCCTCTAGGATCGAAGCAACATCAGTCTGTGCCCTTAGCCTTCCTATGGTGATGTTCGGAGCCTCCATGAGCACCGCCAACGTGTTGGTGTGGTCTCCCCACTCCCTGTGGGTGAGCCCTCGGAACAGCACAGGGGACGGACTCAAGGCGATCTGCATTCCATTCATCATCATGCGCACCTGGGCCATGGCTGCCAGACCCAGAGCATTCTGATGTGCCACGATCACATTTATGTTCGGATACTCCGGCATCGCCTCGTGCAGGTCAATGCTGAGATCCACGTTTTCCTGCCTGATCAGTTCAGATATGCCATAGGCCACTCTCTCAGCGAAGCTGCCGGTGGCCTTACCTGGGAACGACCTGTTGAGGTTTCTGGTTTCCTCGCCAGAGAGGCGCGAACCTGACGGATAGTGCACGTACACTTCCGGGTCAGGCCATGAGTGCACTGGGTTAACTGCGCGCGAACCGTACTTGAAGGTCCTGTCGCCACCTGGGGTAGTGATAGTGAACCGCTGAGGAGCCCCTTCACCTGGATCACTGTGCGTGAAGGAACTCTTCATCGCAAATGGGATCACCATTAGTCGGCCCTTTTCCACCCTGGCGTTCTCAATCAGCAAGATGGCACTCATGTAGCCGCCGGGCTCGTTGCCATGAGTACCTCCCAGAACAAGTGTGGTTCCTCCGGGCTCGGCGCCCTCCATGATATACACCTCGGTGTCAGCCGGAGTGCCCTTTAGTGCTGGGAAGTACTTCGACAACATGACGATGTCGGTGACGCCTTCGCCCGGAACGATCAGGTCAGGCTCACGCATGGCCATGAAGGCCGGCGTCACTAACACAGCCACTAGTGCGACAGCCATCAGCAGCACTGCGCCTAGCACGCGTGGATTGCGATTGGACAAAGATATCACCGCCTACTTGATGTTGAGGAACCTGAGAAGCAGGGGTAGCATGATAGTAGCGCTCATGATCTGCTTTCGAGGTTCCTTCAGGCTTATGGTGTTCCAGCCCAGTCCTATGAGCAGAACCACAAGTATCACGTGGTACAGGAAGTTGAGCACGATGTACATGATAGGCCTGCCCCCCTACAGAAGTACTCTTGCGATTGGATCGGCCCAGACTATGAAGGCCAGCGCCACCAACGCCAACGCAACAATGGGCAGTATGGCGGCTTTCATCACCTTCGAGTAATCGTCGACTCCACAGATGTCTGCCGCAAAGCGCCCTGCAATCGCCGTGGGAGGCGAAAACTGCGACAGAGCCGAGAGAAGGGCAAGAGCACTGATTGTGATGATTTGGTCACGACCCAGGAAGAACAGGGCGAACGGAACGCCAAAAACCGCAGAGGCACCGAACGGCGAGAGAATCCCGCCCGATAGGATAAGGCTGACTGCGGCCGCGACGAACGCGAGGACACTTGGCAGGCTGAGCGACGACACAACTAGCAGGCCTCTCACACCTGTTAGCGATGCGATCTGTACGAACACACCCACACCTACCAGCAGTTCAAGCACTGCGAGCATAGGTCCAGAAAGGGCCTCAGTGGTCGCCTTCACCAGATTGAGTCTCCCACCGGAGATCGCGAGGCACACAAACGTGCCTATCATGAAGGTGAGCGGAGTACCGAGATCCGGTACCCTGCCTGGGAAGGCCCTAATCAGGATCATGATGACTACTACCGTTGCCAGCGGTAGCCACGCTTTCGCCGGGCTCATATCCTCGTACTCATTAGGGATGCAGCCCAATAGCTGATCCAGATCAGTCTTCCGTATATGAGGAAGACCCAGGACGAGCCCGGTGATCACGGCCAATGGCACTGATAGTACCAGAGTCGGGACGGTGAACCCCTGAAACGGCGCGTTGATGCCTGAGGCGATCGACATCGCGAGCAGATTCGTCGGAGGAACGAGCATGCTCAGGATCGCGCCGACTCCGATGATCACGGCAGTGGTAACGCGTGGCACTCCCATCCCAATGAGGATCGGCGCAACCAGCACACCCATGCTGAGGACTGAGTTAACTGCCACGCCAGTGAGGGCCCCTGGCACGAGGAGCAGGAGCATGATCACAGTCAGGAGCAGCCATGGGACTCTGTAGAGAGCCTTCACAAGGCTCTTGGTCATAGAAGCGGCCGCTCCGGAGCGCTCCATGCATTTGAGGAATATCACTCCTGTGGCGCATATGAGCACAATGTTGAGGTAGGTGAACATGCCCTCTACGATGTGCCGCAGGGGAAAACCAAAACCGGACGCAAGCGCCGCTGCCGCAGACGCCAGTGTCAGGAGCAGCCCTAGGGGAATGCCCTTCAAGAAGACCATTCCCGCAATGAACACCGCTACAAGGACTACCGCTGCGACAATTACCGGTGTCATCAACCTAACCCTCCCCTTCGGGCAGCGTCATTACTGGAACATCGACATCAGAATGCTCGGAAGCTGTGAGAAGTCCTTGAATGTGACCATTGGAATGTTGTGCTGCTGTGACAGCTTCGTGAACAGTCCATCCTGGTTGCCCTCATCCATTACGAGCAAGAAGTCAGCCTTGGGGACGAAAGGAGTGATGAACTTGTCGGCGATTGCGTTGCGCCTGGCAACACCCTCGATATGGGCGGCGACAATCTTCATCCCTGAATCCTTGGCCTTCTTGAAGATCATCTCGCAGCGCTCAAGCTCTTCTGCCTGATCGATGCCTGCTGCACCCAGGCCTTTGAGGCTTGCGCCCATGACCACGACCATGGTCTTGTATCCACCCATCTTCGATGGGAGAACCATCTCGTCATGTGTCGACGGGATGCCTACGGCGTCCATGAATCCCTTGAGTGTCAGCGATCCGGGAGTCTGACCCGTGCATGTGATTAGGATCGGCGAACTGAACTTCGGCGTTGACTGGCCTGATACCACTCCCGCGCCTGTTAGGGAGAGTGATAACGCCAAGGCAGTCATCGCAACCAGCATAGCAAATCGTCTCATCAGCCGAATGCCTCCTCGTACATACTCGTACTTACGTTGGTGGATGCCGGGCCGGGCGCCCGACGACGAGCGCCCGGTTCCCACGCAAGCCTTCAAACTAGCGGTACTTCAGGCTGAGCACGTCCCACGGCCCAACCCACTCGCACGCGCGACCGATGGTGTAGTAGAAGGCGAGATCCTGTGCGACGCCAACCTTGGCATCGGTTGAGTTGCCGAGGTTGTCGTTAGGCACTGCGCGGTGACGGCAGGGAGTCGCGGTCTTCTCGTTCGCCCCTACCCAACCGTAGGTGTTGTCCCAGATCTTATCGACCCGCACACCGTTCTTGTCGATGTAGTAGTGACCGGCATACCAGCCCATCACCATATTGCGGTCAATCTTGCCGTAGTTGTACTTGACGTTCCACCACTGAGTCCAGTAGCGGGTTCCGCTCACCGAGAGACCACTGAAGGTTCCTACCTCGGATCCATACTCAGTCATCGGAACGTCGGTACGCTGCAAGTTCTCATCGATGCTCCACGTGGCCACGCAGTGGTTGGTGCAGATGAGGAACTTGTCTTCTCCCATGTCGCCAGGCTTCCTCACCGCGAACCTGCCGGGGACGGTCTCAACTACTCGGGCATCCCTGAGGTCGGAGATGAGCCAGTTGATGCCCCATGCGGGTTGCAGCATCTTGGAGCCGGTGGCCTCGATGTAACCTGGACGCCCGAGGGTGAGAATGTTGGCGGCTTCTTCGGCGGTGCTAGCGAAGCACGCGGCGTACCAGTCGCCGATGTTCCACTCCATGCCGTACGACCAGATGCTCTTGGCGTTTCCACCTGCATATCCGGTGACTATCAAGCCCTTGTCGTTGCCGGCCATCTGTCCGCCGATCTCGCCTGCTGACGCCACGGTCCAGATCCTGTTGGCCTTGGGATCTGCAGGGCTAGTGGTATAGGTCACTTGGTAGAGCTGCGGGAAGAACTGCTGATCCTTTGTTCCACCGTGGATCGTGGTCCTGTCAACTGTTGCTCCGTCGAGTCCGCCGATGGCGACCACACCGGTACAGGCGGGAAGGGTGTCCTCAGCGAAGGGAACTGCCGCGTAGTTGGAGTTCACCGCGACTGTCCCTTCCCAAGTGTGCTGAGTGCCGGTCACCCTTCTGAGAGCGAAGTAGTGATTGACGATGAGCACCTTGTCCATGGCAGTTCCGATGCCGGCATAGGTTGATTTCGCCAACTCATCTGCCGAACCGTCTGCGATGCCCTTCATGAACTCCACGCCCTCAGGCATCACCTGTGACAGGTACTGACCGAATCTCCTGGCGTCGGTGAGTATCTTCTCCTGATCCTGAACGCTCTTGTAGATGTCGTCATAGTAGCCTTCGAACACGAGACGGATTAGATCGCCGGCACGCTGGCCGTACTGAAGACCCATCTCATACCAGGTGCCGCTCAGATCGCCGATGTAACGAGCATGAGTAGAGTACTTAGGGTATCCGGGCCTCAGGTAGTAGTCGTCCAGGGCCTCGTTATAACCCGTCCACCATCCAGGCTGCTCAGGAAGTTGGGCTGCTCCCACTGTGAACGACATGGCCAGCAGCGCAAATAGAACCAGAATCGCCCCAATGCGTATCCGTTTCATGATTGAACCTCCTCAGTCTTGGTGTTGATCTACCATGGTCGCCTGAACTCAACGGTCGATTGCCCGAGAACGCCCCCTTTCTTGTCACCTTGGTTACCCCTGATTGCGGTTGGATGCGATCGCAGAAGGTATTTGCTGAACCGCATCAAATACAACGGAATACCAGACTCAGGGGGGTGACAAAAACATTGAGATCTGCAATACTGCTTCTATGTATCGTAACGATCCTGCCCCTGTTGATGACCATGCCTGTAGGCGCTGCCTCCGGAATCAGCGTGGTCTCCTGCGCCAGGCCTGGCTCAGACGCTGAACAGGACGGTCTCACTGGAATACCGCTCGAAGTATTCTGCGAGATCGTAGATGCGAAGAGTGGTGTTCGCCTGCCCGTGTACCAGGCCACTTATGACGACTTCGGTCGTCTGCAAGAGAAACTGGTGTATGACTCGAACGGAAAGTTCGTCGGTCGAGTAGAATCGGTCCGCGACACAAACGGGCTGCGAACAGGAACCCGCATCATTCAGGGAGCCCGTCTCATCGTCGCGAGCTCCACACTGATGTACGATGACGATGCACATGTATTCACGGAGTCGGTGTACGATTCACGGAATCAGCTGGTGATGGAGATCACTATCACATACAGCGCAGATAGCACCGATATTCTCTCAGTGTCGCGCTGGTCATCCGAGGATCAACTCACATCGGTGGCGGTAGCTCTGGATGAGCGCGGCAACGTTGTCGAGGACGACGTACGCGACACATCAGGCACTACGATCAGGCGGAGAGTGTATGTACACGAGTTTGACGGCTATGGCAACTGGATCAGACGCGAGACCTACGAAGGACCAGTCGATGTTCCCAGCAGTCAGTTGCCGTTGATCAACGTCATGTATAGAACGATCCAGTACAGAGGCTGGACGTGAAGTGCGTAGTCTTGCCCCGTGCGGGCAGCTATGGGAAGTGTTCTCTCAAGGGTGACGAACACCTCTGTGAAAATCGTGCAAGATGAAATACAGTTGTAACAGCTGGGATTACGACAATTCCTAGCCTCCTCCCATTCGGGAGCCCACCGTCCCAAAACCTATAATTCTGCCGACCTCCGGATGGACCACGTTTCCCACTGGTCGCCGTGCGTGGATCGTCATAGCATCGCCTAACGTGTGGTGTGCTGTTGACTGTTGCGGCGCAGGCCAAGTACGGCATGTAGCTGGGCGAATCTGCAGACGCCGCCGCGCTGCAGCAGTCGCAGCCTGCCAATGCTTCCCTCTCCGGGCAGGACCTCTCGTGCAGATCACGCTCACCTGGCTCGCCCAAGTCCTGAGTGATCGGACAGTATGCTCTGTGTGCAGGGCAAATCCCTCAGCCACAGACGATCTGGTTTTCGCCATTGGGTCACCACCCCCCCTCAGAGCCTCATCACCTACTGAGAACTCTGAACGGCCTGTCAGGCTTGTCCCTGATTCGCGGCACCAACGCCAAACTGCTGACGAGCAGGTCCTTCTGTCCTTGGCGAGCACATGGCCTCAAGCGGTATCGGAACCCGGAATCGAACGCTCTTGGGGCACCAAGGCGACAGGCACTGGGTCCGGAGAACCCAGTGCCCGACGGCTCCTCCAGGTTGACCCGACCTATCCTGCCAGATGCGCGATGGCGTAGTCGATCTCAGCGAACGCGAGTCAGTGGTGCTCTCCCCACCCGCCGGTCGATACATAGGAAGAGTAGTCGAGCTGCTGGTCGTACATGTGGGTCTCTACGCATAGGGTGTCCTCGAAGACATCGCCCTCGGGTCTCGGCGAGCGTCACCACTTGCCACCGTCAATGCAGACCTCGAGTATGTGCTCTTGACGTAGTATCTCAGCGTGCTCTCGCTGATGAGCAGCCCTGCTCCGATCATCGCCTAGGTTACCTGTGCATCACCTCGACGAGCTGGGCGCCGTGAAAGACGGCGATTACTTCCAGTACGCCATCTCTGATCGCCCCGCCCCGCTGGAGCTACACGTGCCGACGGCAGAACGCGCAGCCACGACACTCGGTCTCGCGGAGCGCCTTGCGCCGCNNGATAGTCTCCAAGAAGACAGACATCGACTAGACAGCGCCTCGCTGATGTCAGCTTCGGCCGCAAGACCTCCGGCAGGTTTCGAAACCGTCGTCGCCAACCCGGCCGCCACAACCCTTCATGTCGATCATGCTAG
>DBQN01000006.1:7490-7612 GCA_002305255.1 Firmicutes bacterium UBA1393
ATGACCGTGAGCAGTCCGGCGGTTGGGCCAAGCAAGGGGGTGATCCGCCACGAACAGACGTCTGCGCCTCATCTCAGTGCTGCGCATTGTCGTCCACCTGCTAGCACAATCGGCATCCCCCT
>DBQN01000092.1:0-7463 GCA_002305255.1 Firmicutes bacterium UBA1393
AGGGCGCCACGAATGCCGCAGCCCGGAGAGACCATTCTGGGCACATCGCTCGTAGTAGGGGCAGGGGGCAAGGGTGCGAACCAGGCGATTGCCGCCGCACGCCTCGGGGCTGAGGTGCACATGGTGGCTTGCGTGGGCGCCGACGAGTTCGGCAGGAGCGCGAGGGCCCTCTTAGGGCGTGAAGGAGTAGGCATCGAACACGTGAGGGCGCTGGATACCGAGGCTACAGGTGCCGCCCTGATCATAGTCGATGACGTTCGCGCAGAGAACATGATAGTCGTAGCGCCCGGCGCCAATCGCGAGCTCACGCCGGAAGACGTCGATGCTGCCCTCGAGTGTATCGCGGCGTCCGATGTCGTGTTGATGCAGCTGGAGACGGCGCTTGACACCGTCGCGCACGCGGCGGCCGTAGCACGCAGGTGCGGGGCCAGGGTGGTGCTCAATCCGGCGCCTGCAGCAACACTCAGCCCAGAGCTGCTGGCGATGGTCGATGTGCTCACTCCCAATGAGACTGAGGCTGCGCTGCTGGCCGAAATCGGTGCACCGGGCCCGAATGCCGCGGAAGAGGCCGCCCGCGTCCTGCTGGCTCAGGGCTGTGGCGCAGTAGTCGTCACGCTGGGGCCAGCGGGTGCCCTCGTGGCTGACGCTGCAGGAATGCGGCGCATCGCGCCGTTCAGAGTGGATGCCGTCGACACCACCGGCGCCGGGGACGCGTTCAACGGGGCGCTGTCAGTGGCGCTGGCGGAAGGGAAGGCCCTCGACGAGGCGTGCGCCTTCGCCAACGCGGCGGCCGCGATCTCGACTACGCGCCCGGGGACAGCGGCCTCCATGCCTACTAGGGACGAGGTCGGCAGGCTCATGGGCTGCTAGGGAGAGGTCAGGACCGCGCACATCACGACACACATTGACATTTCCACCAGTAATGACTACTATGTAATCGATAACACTCCTGGGCCCGTGTGCCCCCACAGAACGCACTACGCTGAGCTGCGAAAACGCGACGTATCTCCGGATCCCAGTCCGCGCAGGTGAGAGACGACTCGTGATGTTGGCCCGGCTGATGTATTCGTTTACACCACCCATAGCCCCCAGTCTCTCATATTTGGCGACCTGAGATCGGCTCATCGCACCGCTGGGAGGGCGACGAATGAACCTGAAGGAAATCGCCGAACTCGCCGGCGTGTCTACCGCCACGGTATCAAGGGTGATCAATGGCAGTGGGCCCGTATCACCAGCTACTGCAGAACGTGTCCTCAACATCATCGAGCAGCAGGGCTATGTACCTGACAAGATAGCGAAGAGTCTGCGCATGGGGCAGACTCGGACCATCGGCTTTGTGGTGCCTGACATCTCCAACCCGTTCTTCCCTGAAGTGCTCAACGGGGCACAGGCCGTGTGCGCAGAGCACGGCTACAGCATCATTCTTGGCAATACCAATGAGGATGTAGACACTGAGGCGAAGGTCGTGCGCAGCCTGAGGGTGCAGCATGCCGACGGTCTCTTGATGATACTCGTTGACGAATCAGGATCAACCCTTCGTTCTGCTCTCGGGGCACGCACCCAGGTAAGCAGCAGTGGGCGGCGATCCGGTCTACCAATAGTGTTCATCGATAGATACATCCGCGGCTTCGAGTACGATTCCGTGATAATCGATAACGAAGGCGGCACGACTCAGGCCACGGACTACCTCCTGGAGCTGGGCCACACGAAGATAGCAATGATCCATGGCCCGCTGACAACCACCCCGGGTGAACGACGCCTTCGCGGTTACATGAAGGCCATGCGCGATGCCGGCGTGCCGGTGCGCAGCGAATACGTGGCAGAAGGCGATTTCCGGACGAGGTCAGGATACGAGATCGCAGGCCGGATGATGGAGCTTGCAGATCCCCCAACTGCGATAATCGGCGGCAACAATCTCATGACGATTGGCATATTCCAACGCCTGGCTGACATGGGCGTGTGTATACCGGATAGAGTATCGCTCATCGGTTTCGACGATTTCACCCTGGCGGCGAACCTCACCCCCGCGCTCACTGTGGTAGACAGGCCCATGGCCGACATGGGGAGGATCGCCGCTGAGCTGCTGTTATCGCGAATCGAGGGGCGGGACGAGTCGGCGACTCGTCAGGTGATTCTGCCTACGCGACTGAAGATACGCGATTCGTGCAGGCGCTGCATTGACTGCGCTGTGAGGAGCTGATTGCACATGATCGCCGCGCGTGTTACCGGAACCGTGGTGAGCACAGCGAAGGATGAGAAGCTCACCGGAGTCAAGCTTCAGGTTGTCCAACCTGTAAGCCTTGTTGACCTTTCGCCGGAGGGAAAGCCCATAGTGGCTGTAGACAGCGTCGGGGCCGGTCAGGGAGAGATCGTCTTGGTGGTGTCGGGCAGCTCTGCGCGCCAGACCGCTCGCACTCAGAATACTCCCACCGATGCTACGATAATGGCTATTGTAGACTCCATCGAGATCGGAGGATCATGGGTGTTCCGAAAGGGAGAGGTGTAGGGCAGTGAAGATCGTCATCGCCTCAGATCACGGAGGATACGCGCTCAAGCGCGAGCTGATCCCTTACATCCAGAGCCTGGGCCATGAAGTCGCCGACTACGGCACTTACAGCACTGATGCCGTGGACTATCCGGACTTCGCTTTCTTGGTGGCTGAGGCCGTGGCCGCCGGGGCGTGTGACAGGGGCATCATGATCGATGGAATCGGTGCGGCGTCGGCCGTGGTCTGCAACAAGGTTCCCGGGGTGAGGGCGGCGTCGTGCTCCGACACCTTCACGGCGCAGACGTGCCGGTCGCACAACGACTCCAACGTGCTCACTCTGGGCGCGCGGGTGATCGGCGGCGGCCTGGCGCAGCAGGTAGTGCGCACCTGGCTCGAAACCGAGTTCGAAGGCGGGCGGCACATGCGCCGGGTGAACAAGGTGATCGAGTTCGAACGAAGATACCTAGTTGACCGGGAGTGACGCGCCATGTACACAGCCAGGGTAGTGGGACATGTGGTGGCTACGGTGAAAGACCCCAGTCTCAACGGGGTGAAGCTCCTGGTGATCGAGCAGGTGGACTCGGGCGGATCAGCTGTGGGCAAACCGCATGTCGCCATTGACACAATAGGGGCCGGGGCAGATGAGCTCGTCACCGTCGTGCGGGGGCGAGAGGCAGGAATGCCGTTGCCGGTGGCCATGGCTCCTGTGGATGCCGCTTGCGTGGGCATCGTCGACACCATGAAACGTCTGGTGTGAGGGGTGTGGGCCTTGGTTCTGGCCAAAGTTGTGGGAGTCATCGTCGCGACGCAGAAGAACTTGCACTTTGAAGGACGCAAGCTCCTCATATGCGATGTGTGCAGCCCTGATGGTGTGCTTTCAGGCACCGAGGTCGTTGCCGTCGATACCGTCGGGGCAGGCGTGAACGACTACGTGCTCGTGGTGTCGGAGGGCAACTCATCGCGGCAGGCAATGGGCGACGCCAAGGCACCTATAGATTCGACTATCGTAGGAATTGTAGACAGAGTCGACGCAGGAGGGCAGTGCCTGAAGGTGCTCTAGTGCATGCCGCAGAGCACTCGAGGGGCCGTCGCCGGCGCCGTTCGGAGGTGGACTGTATGGATCTAGACCAGCTCATAGCTAAGATAACTCGGGAGTTGCTGCCGACGCTGTCGGTAGGCAGGCAGCAGCCGGGTGCCAGAGGGCAGGCAGGCTCGGCGGGGGCCGGGGCAGGCGCCGGTGCGCATGCATCCGCGGGTCCGTGCGAAGGTGCATCAGGGGATTGTTCGGCCTGCGGCCGATGTGTCACGCGTAATGTAGAGGCAGTGAAGGCCGTAGTTGGTGCGGGCGCCGACAGGATCAGCGCTCCGTCAGGCACTGCCAGGGTCGATTCACCCCTCGCGGCGATGATCGACCATACCCTGCTTAAGGCCGACGCCACTGAGGCCGACGTGCGCAAGCTCTGCGCAGAGGCGCTGGAGTTCGGCTTCGCCTCGGTGTGCGTGAACCCAACGAACGTGGCACTCTGCGCGAGCATCCTTCGGGGCAGCGCGGTGAAGGTGTGTACGGTGATCGGCTTTCCGCTCGGCGCCACAACGCCGACTGCAAAGGCAATGGAGACGCGTGACGCCATCGCCAATGGCGCTCAGGAGGTAGACATGGTCATCAACGTGGGTGCCCTCAAGTCGGGCAACTACGATCTGGTGAAGAGAGACGTGCAGTCGGTTGTAGACGCCGCCGGCGGCGCGGCCGTGGTAAAGGTCATCATCGAGACAGCGCTCCTGTCGGATGAGGAGAAGATCAAAGCCTGTCTCATAGCGAAGTATGCCGGAGCAGATTTCGTGAAGACATCCACCGGCTTCGGCCCCGGGGGCGCGACTGCTGCCGATGTCGAGCTGATGAGGCACACAGTCGGCAGGTCTATGGGAGTCAAAGCCTCAGGTGGAATCCGCGACGTTGACACCGCGCGCAAGATGGTTGCCGCCGGGGCCAGCAGGATCGGAGCCAGTGCCAGTGTGAGCATTGTCAAGGGCGACGCCGCCTCCGGGAAGGGGTACTAGGCCAGTGAGTGACACTGATCTTGCTTCTATTGCCGAAACGCGCAGGCTCATTGAGAGGGCAAGCGCTGCCCAGGCCAGGCTGATAGAGTTTGAGCAGGCCGATGTAGACCGGGTGTGTGCGGCCATGGCGGAAGAAGGCTTCCGCGCTGCTGCCGCCCTGGCACGTCAGGCTGTTGACGAGACTGGTATAGGCCGTTATGAAGACAAGATCATCAAGAACGAGTTCGCCACTCGCACTGTATGGGAGGCCATACGCGAGATGCGCACAGTGGGGTTCATCCACGACGACCAGGTAAACAGGGTGTACGAAGTGGCAGTGCCCGTAGGCGTGCTCGCGGGGCTCGTTCCCACAACCAATCCGACATCAACAGCTATGTTCAAAGCCATCATCTCATTAAAGGCGAGAAACGCCATCGTGTTCAGCCCACATCCGCGGGCGACGAAGTGCACGGCGGCGGCGGCGAAGCTCATGAACGACGCCGCAGTGAGGGCCGGAGCACCCGACGGCGTGGTGAGCTGCATTGAGCATCCCACCATGGAGGCCACTGACGAGTTGATGCGCCACAGACTGGTGGCGGCCATCCTGGCCACAGGCGGATCGGCCATGGTCAGGGCGGCATACAGTTCGGGCAAGCCCGCTTACGGCGTAGGCCCCGGAAACGTGCCCGCGTTCATAAGCCGGTCGGCCGACGTGGCCGCGGCAGTGGCGTGTATCCTGAAGAGCAAATCATTCGACAACGGCACTATCTGCGCGTCAGAGCAGGCCATCGTAACTGAGACCGCCATAGAGCAGAAGGTCATCGCTGAGCTCATCGCCCAGGGCGCATACATGTGCGACGAGAGAGCGCGCGATGCCCTGCAGCGCGTGGTCATGCAACCTCACGGCGGTGTGAACCCGGCGGTAGTGGGCAAGAGCGCGCTGGAGGTCGCCGTCATGGCCGGGCTGGATGTGCCTCCCGGAACCCGGGTGTTGGTGGCGCGGCTCAACGGAGTGGGCAAGGCCCATCCGCTCTCGGCAGAGAAACTCTGCCCTGTGCTCGCGTTCTATGTCGAATCCGACTGGGAGGCGGCTTGCCTGAGGTGTATCGAGCTTCTCAACTATGGGGGTCTGGGGCACTCGTTGGCGATCCACTGCAAGGATGAAGCCGTGATCAGGGAGTTTGCGCTGAAGAAGCCTGTGAACAGGATTCTGGTGAACACGCCTTCATCCCACGGCGCAATAGGATTCTCCACAGGCCTGCTGCCCTCGCTCACCCTGGGATGCGGATCATGGGGTGGCAATATCACCTCGGATAATGTGGGCCCGCTGCATCTGATAAACCGAAAGCGCGTGGCTTACGACATCGGCCGCATCGCTGCGACGCCGGAGTATGTGGCGGCGCGGGCGCAGTCGCAGGAGGGGCGGCGGGCACGGCTATCGGGGGCCGAGGCCGAGGCACTGCGGCGCCTCGATCGGGCGGCCATCACTCGTCTCGTAGACTCATACCTGAGCAAGTGACTAACGACTACCCTGAAGGAGAATGGGAGGAGCAACAATGGAAATCGCACTCGGATTGATCGAGACCCGCGGTCTGGTAGGTTCGATTGAAGCGGCTGATGCCATGGTGAAGGCCGCGAATGTCAGGCTCATCGGCAAGGAGCACGTCGGTGGCGGATTCGTGACTGTAATGGTGCGCGGTGATGTGGGCGCGGTCAAGGCGGCGGTGGAGGCCGGAGCGGCAGCAGCGGCCAAGGTGGGCGAGCTCAAGTCGGTGCACGTGATCCCGAGGCCCCACAGCGATGTCGAGTTCATCCTGCCCAACAACGGGAGACGCCCTGACGCCGACTGAGTAAGCATCCGGAGGTCGAATCCATGAGCGCAACGCCTGCAGTGCATGGGTCGTTGGGTCGGACCCCGCTTCGTGTCGGGGTATCGGCGCGCCACGTGCACCTGTGTCGTGACCATGTGGACGCGCTGTTCGGTTCGGGGTATTCCCTGCATCCGAAGGGAGAGCTGTCGCAGCCTGGGCAATACGCGGCTCAGGAGTGTGTGGTTGTGGCGGGGCCCGGGGGAGCGTTCGAGAGAGTGCGCGTGCTCGGGCCTGTGCGCAGTGCGACACAGGTAGAGGTATCAGCGTCCGACTGCCGGGCGCTGGGCGTTCCTGCAGTGGTGCGCGACTCGGGCGACCTGGCCGGTACGCCCGGCTGCGTGCTCATCGGGCCTGCGGGCAGCGTGAGGCTCGAGCAAGGCTTGATCGTTGCTGCGAGGCATATCCACATGGCACCTATCGACGCGCGCCTGCAGGGCCTGGTCGACAGGGACTTGGTGGCCGTGATGGCAGGTGAGGGGCCTCGTGCCACGTTGTTTGCCAACGTGCTCGTGCGCGTGAGCAGTGATTACCGCCTCGAGCTCCATCTGGATGTTGACGAGGCCAACGCGGCGGCGGTCTCGAACGGCGATACCGTTTGGATTGTGGGCGGCGCTCTGAGCATGCCGCAGGAGCGGGTGGGGCAGGTGGGGTCGGCCGGGCAGGAGGAGCCTGCTCTGAGAGGGCAGTCTCCAAGTGTGCGCAGAGTTCTGGACCTTACTTCCGTGCCCCTGGTTACCGAGGAGCATGTGATCGAGGCGGCGCGCCAGGGCCTGTCGGTGAGGGTCAGGGCCGGTGCACTAGTCACTCCGCTTGCACGGGATGCCGCCAGGGAGCGGCGCGTGGAGCTGATACCTGAATGACATACGATTCGTACAAAGCACGCTCCATAGCCATGATCGAGTCGGCCGGGGTGCGCGGAGCCGGCGGCGCGGGCTTTCCCACGCACAAGAAGGCAAGCGGCAAGGCTGACATCGTGATTGCCAACGGCATAGAGTGCGAGCCTGTGCTTGCCAAGGACAAGGCCATCATGAAGGCCTATCCCGAGCTGGTGGTGGCAGGGCTCGAGA
>DBQN01000092.1:7477-29137 GCA_002305255.1 Firmicutes bacterium UBA1393
GGCGGCCGTGGCGTCAGCGGGGTCGGGGGCGGGGGCGTCGGGGTCGGCGGCGTCTGGGCCCGTGATCGCGTCGGCTGCATCGCGCGACCGGATAACGGTGGCAGAGATGGACGACTTCTATCCCGCCGGCGATGAGCACGTGCTGGTGTATGAAGTCACGGGCCGGCTGGTGCCAGCGGGCGGAATCCCGCTTGCCCGCGGCGTCGTGGTGAATAACGTGGAGACACTGATGAACGTTGCCCTCGCGCAGGGCGGCATCGCTGTGACCCGCAAGTTCGTCACCGTTGCTGGCGAAGTGAACAGGCCGGCGACGTATAGGGTTGCGATTGGCACCACCGTCGCGCACCTCCTTGAGCTGGCCGGCGGAGTGCGAGAGGAGCACCGGAGCGACTTCGAAGTGATGCTCGACGGGCCCATGATGGGTCGCGTTCTCGACCGCGGAACGGATCTTGGAGCGGTGCAGGTGAGTGCGATTACGTCAGGTGTGATCGTTCTGCCTACGCGTCATCCGTCACTTACCGAGCGCAGGCAGAGCATGGAGCATCAGGTACGGATGGCGCGGTCAGCGTGTATACAGTGCACCATGTGCACCGATGCATGTCCGCGGTACTTGTTGGGGCATGAGTTGAGGCCGCACATCATCATGCGCACCATTGGTCACGCTGCCGACCCGGCGCTGGCTGACCGACCGCGCGAGCGCGAAGAGCTCCTCATGGCCGGCTTATGCACGGAGTGTGGGGTATGCAGCCTAGTATGTCCCATGGGGCTGGCGCCGAGGAGCGTCAACGCAAGGGTGAGGAGGGCCATGGCAGCAGGCGGTCTGCGGTGGAACACCCTGAGCGGAGACGACGGTACGCGAGTAAGGTTGCACCCGGCGCGGCGTGGGCGATTGATTCCGTCGGGGCGAGTTGCGGCCAGGCTGCGGCTCGGGCAGTACTTGCACGTAGAGGAGCTTGTGGAAGCATGAGTGCCATCGGCATCGTGGAACTGAACAGCATAGCTCGGGGTTTCGTTGCGGCTGACGCTATGCTCAAGACGGCCTCAGTGGGCCTGCACGCAGCGAAGCCGGTGTGTCCCGGCAAGTACGTGATCCTGGTCCATGGTCTGGTCGCGGAAGTCCGGGCCGCGGTGGAGGCGGGAGCGAGTGCAGGCGGCGAGTTCGTCGTCGACCACCTGGTGATACCGCGCGTGCATGCCGATGTGTGGCCCGCAATCACAGGAACCCTCACGCCACCGCCCACTGATGCCCTGGGCATGATTGAGACATACTCCATTGCTTCCACAGTACTAGCGGCTGACGCTGCGGCCAAGGCAGCCGCTGTAGAGCTCGTAGAGGTGAGACTGGCGCTCGGTCTCGCCGGCAAGGCGTTTACCACCCTCACGGGTGAGGTGGGCGCAGTGCGGGCAGCAGTAGAGGCCGGCGCGCAGGCGGCGGCCGCAGGAGGCATGCTGGTTGAGACTGCGGTGATCCCCGCGCCGGCGAAGGATCTGACCCTACTGTCGCTCTAGGCAGGCGCGCGACTGCGGCGAGGAACACGTGGAGGTGCAAGAACCGGTGGCCAACAACTTACTCACCGCGGCAGACCTGGCCCAACAGGAACCGGGCTCTACCGTAGTCATGCCGCGCGGATCGGTCATCACCCCAGGGGCATATGACTATGCCCGTGAGCACTCAATAACCATTCGCATCGACAGCGAGGCCTGCCCCGAGGAGATCGGGAGCAGGGTCGTGAAGGTCGTGCTGGACGAGTTTCAGCGCTCGGCCGGGAGAAAGCCGACACGGGACGAAGCCATTGCGCTGGTGGAGGCCGTTGTGAAGAGGATGCTGGCGGGCGAAGACTGAGTCTTGTGCTTCCACACGCTCATGCCGTTCTGTCGGTGAACGGTCAGAGCCGACAGGCCCAACCGAAGGGCCGATGAGGGCAAGATAGGGTAGGGGTAAGGATATGGAGGGCGGCGCCGCGCGCCGCCTACATTTGTGTACCTGCTACGGCAGCTCTGGTGCGACACGCTCCGGGAGGGGGCCCCGACGCGGGGACTTGTGCCGGGCGCGAGGCCATTTACCTCAGTTTACAGAGATAGCGGCGCGCATTATTGCGGGAATCGACATAAAGCGCCGCCTTATCTTCCAGAATCGAGGT
Organism: Firmicutes bacterium UBA1393; assembly: GCA_002305255.1. Lineage (GTDB taxonomy): Bacteria > Bacillota > DTU025 > DTU025 > DTU025 > UBA1393. The sequence continues at coordinate 9,619 of DBQN01000092.1, forward strand.
AAACGAGTCAGAGCGTCAACTGACGTCATCAGCCCATAGCCGTGCCCGCCGACGGCAACTCCTGGAGCTGGGACGTTGTTACGAGCCAGTTGCGCATCGTTTGGCCCACAGGACGCCTAATCGGCGCGCGAGGCCCTTTGTCTCAGTTTGGAAAGATAGCGGCGCGCATTATTGAGAGAATCGATGTGAAGCGCCGCCTTGTCTCTCAAAATCGAGGTAATCCAATCCCCAGCGATGGCTGGGCGCAGACGACCTACACGACGCGCCTACGCTACCTACCTCACCTGCTCCGCGTGTGGCTGCGAACACCACGCTGATTCCTTCCCGGCTCCAATCCCCTCAAGAAATGCGCTCAGGGAGCTTGATTGTTAGCTTACTATCGGTTAGCATGGCAAGTGTCAACTATGATCCGATAAGGGGGACTCAGTGTTGTGCACAGAAAAGTGCCGCGGGGATCACACCCACGGCGACATCGATGATGCGGGTAGTATGCATCCGTTCGAGGGGATTGGATCTGGGTACGCCGGGCCCATCGCCGAGCGGGTGTTCAGTGCGTTCTTCAGGGCGATGCGCATACATGGCCAGACGCTCTTCCGAGCCGTCGGCGAGAAGGGACTCTACCCCGGCCAGGCTCGCTGCCTGTGGATCGTTCACAGAAACGCCGGCATAGCCCAGCGAGAGCTGGCCGACCGTCTGCACGTGGCCAGGCCCACGATCACGGTGATGCTGCAGAAGATGGAGAAGGCAGGCCTCATCATGCGCCGCGTGGACGAAGACGATCAGCGTCTCACGCGGATCTACCTCACAGATGAGGGCATGGCCGTTCGCGCCCGTCTTGAGCAGGCATTGGGTGAGTTCGTCTCGAATGGAATCGGCCGCATGTCTGAGCGCGACCAGCTGGAGTTCGAGAGACTGCTCAATCTGCTGTGCGAAAACCTGTCCTCCAATTCTACAGGGACTGAGGTGCATGAGCACAAATGATCACGGTTATCCGCTATCTCAAGCCCTACTGGAAACAGCTCACGCTTGTCAGCGTGCTGGTGCTGATCCAGTCCATCTCTAACTTGTACCTGCCTGACCTCAACGCAAGGATCATCAATGAAGGTATCGCCAGGGGCGATATCGATCTGATACTGCGCGTGGGAGGCTTCATGCTCCTGGTGACACTACTGCTCACAGCCTGCTCCATAGTGGCGGTGTTCTTCACATCGCGCTCGTCCATGGGCTTCGGGCGCGACCTGCGGCGCGCGGTGTTCACGAAGGTGCAGACGCTCTCGCTGGCTGAGGTGAACCAGTTCGGCGCGCCCTCACTCATCACTCGAACGACCAACGATGTCCAGCAGATGCAGATGGCAGTGTTCATGGGGTTCAGCATGATGTTCTCAGCACCTGTCATGGCAGTCGGCGGTATCATCATGGCCCTAAGGCAGGATGTACCGCTGTCATTGTTGATAGCAGTTGTGGTGCCGCTGATGGCCGTAATCGTGTGGACGATCATGCGTCGGGCGTTGCCCCTGTTCAAGCTGCAGCAGAAGAAGATAGACAGGCTCAACCAGGTAGTGCGAGAGAAGATCGCCGGCACCAGGGTGATCAGAGCTTTCGTGAAGACAGAGCACGAGGCCAGGCGTTTCGACGAGGCCAACCGCGATCTCACCGACACAGCTCTGACCATCCAGCGGACTGTGAGCCTGATGATGCCGTCGCTGATGCTGATAATGAACCTGTCCAGCGCAGCGATTCTCTGGTTCGGCGCGCACAGAGTTGAGAGCGGCGGCATGCCCATAGGGAATCTCACCGCTTTCATCGCCTATGTGATGCAGATACTGGCGTCTGTGATGATGGCAGTGCTGATGTTCGTGATGATCCCGAGAGCGGTGGCGTCAGCGGAACGCATAGAGGCGGTACTAGTGGCGAAACCGTCGATAGTGGATCCCTTGGATCCCGCGGCCGACGACCAGCGTGAGCCTGGCAGCGGCGCCGGCTCCGATCGCCTGCGCGGCGTCGTCGAGTTCCGAGATGTTGAGTTCACTTACCCGGGCGCTGAGGCGCCGGTTCTGAAGGGCATCACCTTCACCGCTCGTCCGGGCGAGGTTACGGCGATCATCGGCAGCACAGGCTGCGGCAAATCTACGCTGGTCAACCTGGTGCCCAGGTTCTACGATGTCACAGGCGGCGCCCTGCTCATTGATGGTGTGGATATCCGCAACATGCCGCAGGAGCGCGTGCGCAACGCGGTGGGATTCATCCCGCAGAAGGCCTTCCTGTTCAGCGGTACGGTGGCTAGCAACCTGCGCTACGGCAAGGAAGATGCCACCGACGAGCAGCTCTGGGCGGCTCTGGAGCTCGCTCAGGCGAAGGAGTTCGTGAGCGAGATGCCGGGTGGGCTTGAGGCGCCTATTGCCCAGGGCGGATCGAACGTGTCGGGCGGGCAGCGCCAGCGTCTGGCCATTGCCCGCGCGCTCGTGAAGCAGCCGCCGATATACGTGTTCGACGACAGTTTCTCCGCCCTCGACTTCCGCACCGACTCGCGCCTCCGCGCGGCACTCAGGAGCACCGTCACAAACGCGACGGTATTCATCGTGGCCCAGCGTGTGAGCACGATCATGGATGCCGACAGGATCGTGGTGCTGGAAAACGGGATGGTCGTAGGTATCGGGACCCATGACGAGCTCATGCGTGGCTGCGAGGTATACAGAGAGATCGTCCACTCACAGCATGCCGAGGAGGAGATAGCATGACGACTGACAAGCGTGACGAAAGACCTCCGATCCGGCGTGGCCTCGGTTTCGGACCTGGCGGACATGGCCCCGGCGGCGGGCGGCCGGGAGGCCCCATGGGTGGCATGATACCCGGTGAGAAGGCGAAGAACTTCAAGGCCTCTATTCGCAGGCTGATGGGGTATCTCGCTCCGCACCGCGCCGCACTCTGTGCTGTGATTACCATGGCTGTGACGAGCGTGGCGTTCTCCATCGCAGGCCCCAGGATCCTGGGGCGCGCCACTAACCTGCTGTTCGAAGGGGTTATCGGAAAGCAGTTCCCTCCCGGCGTCACGATGGAGCAGGCCGAGGCGATGCTGCGCATGAGCGGCCGAGGCCAGATGGCCGATATGCTGGCAGGCATGAACATCGTCCCGGGCCGGGGCGTCGACTTCGCCGCCTTCGGCAGGATCCTCTTGACGATGGTGGCGGTGTATGTGCTGTCGGCAATCTTCAGCTGGGCACAGCACTATATCACGGCGGGTGTGTCTCAGAATACCGTGTACACTCTGCGACGGCAGGTAGATGCAAAACTCGCCCGTCTACCACTTAAGTACTTTGACTCCAACACGCGCGGCGAGATTCTGAGCCGTGTGACAAACGACATAGACAACATCGCCGGCACGCTGCAGCAGAGCATGACTCAGCTCATCACTGCAGCTGTGACCCTCATCGGCATCCTGGCCATGATGGTGAGCATCAGTCCAACCCTGGCCCTGCTTGCCCTTACGACACTGCCATTGAGCGTCATCATAACCATGAGCATCGCCCGGCGGTCACAGAAGCAGTTTGCCGCGCAGTGGGAGAGTACCGGCAAGCTCAACAGCCACATCGAGGAGATGTACACCGGTCACACGGTGGTGAAGGTCTTCAATGGCCAGCGTAAGGCTGTGACGGCCTTCGATGAGGAGAACTCCCGGCTGTACGCTGCGTCGTCGAAGGCACAGTTCGTGTCGGGCATCATAATGCCTGCGATGCACTTCCTGAACAACTTGAACTACGTGGGTGTATGCGTCATCGGAGGGCTGAGGGTCGCGCGCGGGCAGATGACCCTTGGCGACGTGCAGGCCTTCATACAGTACTCGCGACAGTTCACCCAGCCCATCGCGCAGACGGCGTCCATCATGAACGTGCTTCAGAGCGCGGCGGCCTCGGCGGAGCGAGTGTTCGAACTGCTCGACCAACCCGAGGAGCTGTCAGATCCCGAAGAACCTGCGCACATCGAGCGCGTGGCCGGCAGGGTGGAGTTCAGGGACGTGTCGTTCAGGTACAAGGAAGACGTGCCCCTCATAGATGGGTTGAACCTGACTGCCGAGCCCGGTCAGACCGTGGCCATAGTAGGGCCCACCGGCGCCGGCAAGACCACGCTGGTGAACCTGCTGATGAGGTTCTACGAGATAGACGGCGGCAGCATAACGGTTGACGGCGTAGACATCCGCACGATGAGCCGGGATCATCTGCGCGGGCTTTTCGGCATGGTGCTTCAGGATACCTGGCTCTTCGACGGCACGATCCGCGAGAACATCGCCTATGGATGTCGTGACGGCATGTGCCCGCCGAGTGAACGGAGTATCATCGAAGCCGCCAGGGCGGCGTATGTCGACCACTTCGTGAAGACCCTGCCTGAGGGATATGACACACGTGTGGGGGATGACGCCGCAAGCATCTCCCAGGGCCAGCGCCAGCTGCTCACCATAGCGCGGGCGTTCCTTGCTGATCCTGAGATCCTCATCCTCGACGAGGCGACCAGCTCGGTAGATACCCGAACCGAGGTGCTGATTCAGCAGGCCATGGCCAGGCTGATGAAGCAGAGGACCAGCTTCGTCATAGCGCACAGGCTGTCTACGATCAGGAACGCCGACGTGATCGTGGTGATGAATCAGGGACGCATCGTCGAGCAGGGTAACCACGACCAACTCATGGCGGCGCGAGGGTTCTACTACGACCTCTACAACAGCCAGTTCTCGGAGGCATTCGACGAGGCGGTGTAGCGCGCCGGTGCTTGAAGGATACGCGCGGCGGAGGAAGAAAACTCTGTCTGAGTACACCCAGAAGAGGTAACAGACGGAGGCTGAACGATGCAACAGGAACGTGGCAGCGTGCTGGAGTACGTTGAGATGAGCCTTCCTAAGCTTGAGGCGCTCGACAGGTCGACGACGGTGTTCATGATCAGTGTAAGCCCCATAGAGGTGCATGGACCGCATCTTCCCACAGGCACGGACGTGTTCGTATCGGAAGCACTGAGGGACAGATACGTGCGTGAGCTTCTGAGCCGGAGGCCTCACCTGACGGTGGTGAAGCTTCCGGCTCTCTGGGCAGGGGCCGATGCTTTGCCCGTGGCCGGGTCGCTCTCAGTGCCGGCGCCCCACGTCGAGGGCGTGCTGAAGGCCTATGGAAAAGGCCTGGCCAGGCAGGGCTTCAAGTATCTCTTCGTAGCCGACAACCACGGTGGGCCCCGACACCAGATGGCTGTGGAGGCGGCGGCCAGGGCGCTCTGGCGGCGCTACAAGTTCTACCTGATAGACCCATTCGGGCTAGACTTCAGGTATATGGTCCAGCACGATGCGGACTTCATGGCCGCAACCAGACTGGGACCCGGATCATGCGGTGACGATGCCGACAGCCACGCCGGAACGAATGAGACCTCGCTCATGCTCGCAGCCGGGGCAGAGAGGGTTGACCCCGACTATGCCAAGGTGCCCGCGTCGCTGCCGCGTCCTGCGCGCGAGGTGCGTGGCACAGCTTCTCTCGTGAACGGTGTCGCCAGGACTGCGGCGGCACTGGGGGCGAAGGCGTTCGCCCGCGATCTAGAACACCTTGCCAACACCCTTGCCTGGCTGGATGATCCGGACATGCTTCCATACATGGGCGCCCCGTCAGCTGCCACGAGTGAGGCCGGCGAGGCGATGTTCACCGCCCGCGTTGAGGTGGCGATGCGCCTCTTCGAGCGTGCACTCGATAGCGGCGGGCGCGAGCNNGGGGGGGAGCCGGTGCACGTTGTGCCCATGTTGTGGGCGCTTAGGGCCATGCGCAGGCTACCGGAGTAGGATGAGTCGCACACACGCAATAGGTATCGGGCAGGAGTTGAACTCATTGGATGTATCATATGGCCCACCTTTCGAGCGGTGCGGGGGGCTTGTAAGAGCCTCCTTCATCGAGCGGCCTAACAGGTTCCTTGCCGTGGCTCGGCTTGAGGAGGAGTGGGGCGAACTCCCTCGGGGGACTGTCGTGAGGGCACACGTAGCTGACCCGGGGCGCCTGCGCGAGCTGCTCATCCCAGGCGTGGGTGTGTGGCTGACTCCTGCGCCGACCACTTCAACTGAACGCCGCACCCTTCTGGATCTGGTGATCGTAGAGCACTCGGGAATCCTGGTCTCTATCGATTCGAGGGTGCCGAACAAGCTGATCGGGGCCGCCCTGAGGGCGGGAGCCTTCCCTGAACTCGGCGGAGTTGACGGCCGGCACAACCGGCGCTCAGTTCGACCAGAGTACACCTGGGGTAACAGCAGGTTCGACTTCTGTCTTGCAGTAGAAGGTCAGGCCGATACGTTGATAGAAGTGAAATCGGCCAGTCTTGTGGTGAATAGAACAGCCCTGTTCCCCGATGCGCCCACCGAACGCGGCGCCCGCCACGTGCGCGAGCTCGCCGAGGCGACACGACAGGGGTTAAGGGCGGTGGTGGTGTTTGTCGTCCAGCGCTCAGATGCCGATGCCTTCGCGCCACACGCCGAGATGGACCGGCCGTTTGCCGACGCAGTGCACGAGGCGGTGCGCGCCGGCGTGGCGATGAAGGCGGTAAGGTGCGATGTGCGGGAGGACGGCATCAGTATAGCGGGTGAGATCGAAGTCAGAGTGTGAAGGTGGGGTAGGGCGTGGCAGAGGCGGTTCTGGAGGTCGATTCCCTAACGAAGACGTTTCAGGGCGCGCGAAATGCGTCGGTCAGGGCCGTTGACAACGTTAGCTTCAGTGTGAAGCAGGGAGAAGTCGTCGGGCTCCTGGGGCCCAACGGCGCGGGCAAGACCACCACTATCAAGTGTATCCTCGGCCTGGTGAGGCAGGATTCCGGCTCAGTCCGCGTGTTCGGAGGCGACCTCAGGCACACCTATCCGGGCGCTCTTCGGCACATGAGTGCGGTGCTTGAGGGCAGTCGCAACCTCTACTGGCGGTTGACTGTTGAGGAGAACGTGAGATTCTTCGCAGGCCTCAACGGCCTGGGTTTGGCGGAGCGGGGGTCAGAATTCGCTCAGTTGCTGGAGCGATTCGGCCTTGCGGACAAGAAGAACGTAGAAGTCAGAAGACTCTCGCAAGGCATGAAACAGAAGACCAGCGTAGTGTGTGCGCTGGCGCGCCGCACGCCCATTGTGTTCCTTGATGAGCCCACCCTTGGCCTTGACGTCGAGACCTCGCTCGAGCTGCGCGACACGCTGCGCTCGTACTCGCGTGAAGAAGGGCGCACAGTGGTGGTTAGCAGCCATGACATGGACGTGGTGCAGCAGGTGTGTAGCAGGGTGATAATCATGTCGAACGGCCGCGTCGTGACGGACGACTCGGTCGCCCACTTGATCGACCTGTTCCGCACTCGCACATGCACGGTGAAGCTCGGCGCGCAAGCCGGGGAGGGGCAGCAGCAGTCGCCCCAGCAGCAGCCGCCTCAGGCCGCGACATCGCCCGCGGGGGGCGGGCCCGTGGAGATTCCGCCTGAGCTCGCAGCTGTGCTCTCGGAGGAGTTTGCGCCGGCCGAGGTATCGGGCTCCACCGTCAAGGTCACGCTGGCAGACTCGAGGAGCATCTACCGACTGATGGATCTCCTGAAGGCAGAACAACTGCCCATAGAGGAGATCGACTATGGAGCGCCCGACCTTGAGCAGGTGTTCCTGGAGATCGTGAGGCGCGCCGCCGCAGGCGCCAACGAGGGCGCGAGTGGGGAGGCGACACGCCCATGAAACCGGGAGTCGTGCTCAGGGTCATACTCATGAGAGACTTGGCCATGATGAAGCGCTACTACCTCAATACGGTGTCGTCGCTGGTGACGATCTACGTGGTCTTCCTCATCACTTTCGTGGGCATGCGAGCGTTCACAGGCGTGGCGACTTCACTGGCCGGCAGCGACACGCTCGAGGCAACCATCGTCGGGTTCTTCGTGTGGACGCTAACGATCTTCGCCTACTCCGACTTCTCCTGGGGCCTGATCAATGAGGCGCAAACCGGCACGCTGGAGCAGCTCTACCTCTGCCCACTGGGCTTCCGTTGGATTGGCGCTTTCACCATCATCTCCAACCTGGTGTTCTCACTCATCCCCATCTTTGTGGCGCTCATCGCCATGATGCTCACCGCGGGAAGATGGCTCAGCATTGACGTGATCACGCTCGTGCCGCTGATAGTCATCTCGATCCTCGGCGCCGTTGGCGTAGGATTCGTCCTGGGCGGCCTCGCGCTGGTGTTCAAACGAGTCCAGTCGCTGTTCCAGATAGTGCAGTTCCTGTTCATCGGCACGATGACCATGCCTCAACGGTTGTGGTGGGCCAGGCTCCTCCCTGTCAACGCAGGCTTCGGGCTAATTCGCACTTCCATGATAGATGGAGTGCGTCTGTGGGAGCTGCCCCTGGGCGAGGTCGCCATCGCTTTGCTGGTCGGACTGGCATACCTCGGCATAGGGATAGGAGTATTCTCAGCCTGCGAGCGGGCTGCCAAGAGCAGAGGCCTGCTCGGGCATTACTAGCTATCTGTCGAAGTAGATGCTCTTTCCTGTGGCCGACAGCGGCACGCCGAGAGCGATATCGGCATCAAACATGCCCAGCTTGCGGGCGATCACCCCGATGCGGTACATGATCCTGTTGTCGATGTTATGTATGGAGGCGGTCTTTACGGCGGATCCTGTGGCTATGCCAAGGTCGATCAGGCGCCAGGCGCAGTAAGGCCCTGAGAACTCTGGCCCTTCGACGGGCGACGGCAGGTCGGCGCACTTGCTGAAGCCGCACGCGCCGCAGTTCTGGCCCAGAACTCGCGCATCTTTGAGCCCGATGAGGAGCACCGCGCCGGCTGCCGCGACGCCGCGGGCGTCTCGATCGAAGTTGCCTTTGCCGGTCTCGACTCCATAGGCGACCATGGCGTCGGCGAGGCGTGCCAGGTCTTCGCCTGCTACTACCTTTGTGACCACGTAGTTCTTCCCGGCCGCCTTCGGCGCAGTCACCGCCGACAGCTCCATCAGGCCGGCCACCATCTCAAGTAGGTCGTTGCCCTTACAGCTCATACCGATCCCCTCCCAGTGATTGTTGCGCGCGCGTGCGTCCGCGCGCAACGCAATTGTACGGCAGGCCCGCTGCTCAGTCAAACCAGTAGGCGACTGGGGGCGGCCGGTCGACGGCGGGGACACCCCCGCCGCGGGGCGCTCGTCGGCTATGTTTACACTGCACACTGCACTTCGATATACTTAGCTTCAGGTGTTTCGAGAGGAGGACTCATCTCTTGTCAGGTCACAGTGTCTGGCACTTTACTCTCGTAGGCGCAATGGCAGCGTCGGTGATTGCCGCGCTGATGTACTGGGTTACTGACGCTCAATCCGGGGCGGCGGAGCGCGCTCGCAGGGCACGCAAAGCCCGCCTTGTGTTTGTTGGCGGTCTCGTGTTGCTGGCCGTCGCCACCCTCGCGTTGCTGGCAGCATTCCTCAACCACGATTTCAGTCTCTCATATGTATACGGCTACTCATCTCGCAGTCTCTCCACTGGATACCTGGTATCAGGGGTGTGGGCGGGGCAGGAGGGCACTTACCTCCTCTGGGCGCTGATGTCGGCCGTCATCGGCGTGGCGCTGGCGGCTATCGCCGGGCGCGGTCGCTCGAGCCTCGATGAGGCTCCGGTGATGAAGTTCTACGTGCTGGCGCATACGCTTCTCCTCGTGCTGCTGCTGGTGGCGTCACCCTTCAAGAAGCTGGCGATGGTGCCGGCCGACGGCGCCGGTCTTAACCCGCTTCTGCAAGATCCGTGGATGGTCATACACCCTCCCATCGTGTTCATAGGCTACGCCCTGTATGCGGTGCCCTTCGCCCTTGCCATGGCGGCGCTGGTGCGCCAGGAGTACCAGGCATGGGTTGTACAGGCACTGCCGTGGACGGTGGCGGCGTGGCTGTTCTTGGGTGCAGGCATTCTGATAGGCGCGAAGTGGGCCTACGCCACGCTGGGTTGGGGCGGATACTGGGGCTGGGACCCGGTGGAGAACGCCTCACTGGTGCCGTGGTTGACCGGGGGCGCGCTGATGCACACGCTGATTATGCAGCGCGAGCGGGGCAAGATGGTGCGGACGAACGTGGTGCTGGCAACGGTATCGTTCCTGCTGGTGCTGTATGCGACCTTCCTCACCAGAAGCGGCGTACTCACCGACTTCTCCGTGCACTCCTTCAACGATCTGGGGATGTCGGGCATCCTGGTGCTGGTCATGGCAGTGGTGGCGCTCATCGCGCTGTCACTGATCGCCGCGCGCTGGAGCGCCATGACGAAGAGCCGCAACTACAAAGAGTCGTATGAGAGAGTGGTCTCACGTGACTTCACATTCATGCTCACTGCAACGCTGTTTGCGGCTTCAGCGGCAGTGACGATCCTGGGCACGTCTGCTCCGATTCTCACAGGCCTGACGGGGAATCCGTCGTCGGTGGGCACGTCCTTCTACAATATCACCAACGCCCCCATCGGGTTCGCGCTCGCACTGGTGATGGCTGTGTGCCCCCATCTGGCGTGGACGGGCGCGTCGGTGGCTCGCCTGGCGAGGTCGATCGCTGCACCGGCCGCGTTCGGACTAGTGGCCACTGTCGCCGCCGCAATGGCTGGCGCCCGCGGTATCTGGTTCCAGCTGTTCCTGTTTGCGTCCTTCTCGGCGCTGGCCGGAAACGTGCTCGTCGCGGTAAAGCGGTTCCGCGGCGGCATTCGCAAGATGGGCGGCTGGGTGGCCCACGTAGGCGTGGCGTTCATCCTGCTTGGCATCATCGCGACATCGGCCTACTCCACCACCAGGCAGGTGGAGCTTGCCATCGGCCAAGAGCAAGAAGTGCTCGGCTGGAGCATCAAGTACGCTGCGCGCGAGGCAGTCGAGGGAATCGATGCCACAGCACCGCCCACCGGTTGGAGGCTTGAGTTGTCGAGAGCGGGCAGCTCCAGAGTGCGCACCGCCACACCTTATGTAAGACCCACCCGCCAGGGGATGCTGCGCCATCCGGCCATCGTGAGCATGCTGGCGCATGACCTTTATATATCCCCTCTAGACGAGCAGACCGGCGACGGCACCTCCGGGGCCGCACATACCCACCAGCACGTGCTCGCCAAAGGTCAGTCCGTCGAGGAGGGCAACCTCAGGGTCGAGTTTGTTGCGTTCGACATGAGCCAGCACATGGGTGAGGGCATCATGGTTGTGGGCGCCACGCTCAAGCTCACCGACGTGGCAAGCGGCGCAGAGCTTGGCGTGGTCACGCCGCTACTGGGCTTCACTTCATCAGGAAAGGTTCAGGAAGACGCTTACTTCGACGCATCCGGCGTGCGGATGGGGTTCAGCCTGACAGCTATAGACGCAGGCGCTGGGCTTGCACAGGTGCTGATCACCACTGACGCCGGCGATACTGGCGGTGCGGGCGGCACAGGCGAGACCGGCGGCGCGGCCGGTTCCGGCAGCGTGCTGCTGGAAGTGAGCAACAAGCCCTTCGCGAGCCTTCTGTGGATCGGGTCAGTGTTGCTGCTGCTCGGTGCAGCCATCGCAGTCGTGCGGCGGGCCCAGGAGGCCGCTGCCCTCGACAGGCAGCGCTAGCGGCGAACGAGAATAGATGGCTAGGGAGCCAGGCCGGGCAGCGTTGCCCGGCCTACTCCGTTTCCAGCGGATGATGGCACCACACCAGATGCCCGGGGGCCAGTTCGTGCCGGGGCGGAAACACACCTGCCTCTCGGCACTCCTCCGTCGCCCTCGCGCACCGTGGGTGGAACGGACACCCAGACGGGGGGCAGGCCGGGCTCGGCACATCTCCCTCAAGCGGTGCGAATCGGCGGGCCCGCTCCCTGGCGCGGCCCCCAGTCTCGGCTCCGGGCACAGCTGCGAGAAGTGCCAGCGTGTAGGGGTGCGCCGGGTGCAGGAACAGCTCGTCGGAAGAGGCAGTCTCCACAATGTGCCCCAGATACATGATCCCCACCTTGTGGCTCATGTTGCGCACCAGGGCCAGGTCGTGCGCGATGAACACGTACGCGATGCCCAGCTCGTCCTGGAGGTTCCGCATGAGGTTGAGGATCTGCGCGCGTATGGATACGTCCAGCGACGACACCGGCTCATCCGCGACGATCAGCTTCGGCCTGAGGGCCAGCGCCCGCGCGATTCCGATACGCTGCCTCTGACCGCCGCTGAACTCGTGTGGGTGGCGCGCCGCCGCGTCAGGTGGCAGACCGACCGTGGTCAGCAACTCAGCCACCCGCTCATGCCGCTCGCGCTCTGTGCCCACCCTGTGAACCCTCAGCGGCTCCGACACGATGCGCTCCACGTTAAGCCTGGGGTTGAGCGAGGAGTACGGATCCTGGAACACCATCTGCATGCCCGTGCGTACCGCTGTGAGCTGTGCATCTGACATGGATGTTATCTCCGCCCCGTCAAAGAACACCTTCCCGTCGGTTGGTTCCTCTAACCTCAGGATGGCGCGCGCAAGCGTAGTCTTGCCACATCCGCTTTCGCCTGCCAGACCGAAGGTCTTGCCCGGCTCAAGCGCAAACGACACGCCGTCGACGGCGCGCACCGCGCCTACAACCTTCCTGAACAGCCCCGAAGTGATGGGGAAGTGCACTTTCAGATCCCGCACGTCGAGAAGAGGCTGCCCCATGCTGCTAACAGTCATAACGCAAACCTCCTCCCGCCGCACACCGCGCGATGTGCGTGTCGGACCCAACTGCGGCAAGCTCAGGCTCGAACTCCCGACACCTGGCCGACGCCCGACTGCACCTTGGATGGAACCTGCAGCCGGCAGGCGGGTCGAGCAAGTTCGGCGCAGCGCCGTCTATCGAGACGAGCCTGGTGCCCGAAGGGGCATCCACAACAGGTACCGAGTCGATCAGCGCCCGGGTGTATGGGTGTTTCGGCGAATTGAGCACCTCGCCGGCCGAACCCTGCTCCACGATTTGCCCTGCATACATCACAGCCACCCTGTCGGCAGCCTGCCTCACAATTCCGAAGTCGTGGGTGATGAGCAGCACGGCCATGTTGAGCTCTTCCTGGAGACTGGATATCAGGTCGAGTATCTGCGCCTGCACGGTGACGTCAAGGGCGGTGGTTGGTTCGTCGGCGATCAACAGCTTCGGACGGGCAGCCAGAGCCATGGCTATCATGACGCGCTGGCGCATACCGCCGCTGAGCTGGTGAGGGTAGTCCGACGCGCGCTGTGCCGGCGACGGGATGCCGACCTTGTGGAGGAGCTCGATGGCAAGCTCGCGGGCCTTTCGCCTGTCGGCGGCGTGGTGTGCCATGATGGCCTCGACAACCTGAGCCCCAACTGTGTAGACCGGATTCAGACTCGTCATGGGCTCCTGGAAGATCATCGCCGCATCCCCACCGCGTACGCTGCACATCTCGGCCTCGCTCAAGGAGAGGAGCTCGCGGCCGTCAAGCTTGACACTGCCGCGCACGATGAGACCGGGGGGTGAAGGCACAAGACGCATCACCGACAGCGCCGTCGCGCTCTTGCCGCAGCCTGACTCGCCCACCAGCGCCAGTGTCACGCCGCGCTCGATGGAGAAACTGACTCCGTCCACCGCCCGCACACAGCCCCTGGGTGTGAAGAAGTAGGTCGCAAGATCCCTTACATCCAGCACGCACTCGCCACTACCCACGGGTCACACCTCCTTGCCTCGACCCGCCTGTGCCGGCGGCGGCGCCGCCGGCGACCGCAGCCGTAGCGCACGTGCCTCGCCCGGCAGCGAACTTCCTCATCTGCCTGCGCATGGCGCTGAAGGCCTGCCGCCTGGGAATATGGGGGTTGAGCACCTCTTCCAGCGCGTAGCCCGCCATCATGAAGCCGAACACCGTCACGAAGATCGCCAGTCCGGGCGGAACAACCCACCACCATGCGCCGAAAAGCAGCGCGTGGCCTGATTGCGCCTCGAACAGCATCTTGCCCCAGCTTATGGCCGTGGGGTCACCGAAACCAAGAAAGCTCAGACCGGCCTCTGCCACCATCACGCCTGCCGCGTTCAGCACACCGTTGACGATCATCAGAGGCGAGACCGACACCAGTATGTGTTCGGCCATGATGTGCCACTTGCTCGCGCCGATACTCCGGGAGGCGGCCACGAAATCGCGAGAACGCACCGAGAGCACCTGCGAGCGTATCATCCTTGCCATGCCCGCCCAGCCCAGCACCGTGAAGATGACAATGATCATGTAGAACTTCGTTCCCAGGTAGTTGGCCAGAAGTATCATCAAGGGCAGGCCGGGCACGACGAATATAACGTCGCACGCTCGCATTATGACGGTGTCGACCCAGCCGCCGGTGTAGCCGGCGAGGATGCCCATGAAGGTGCCCACCACGGTCACAGCGAGCCCTGTGCACAATCCAACTATGAGCGACACCCTGGCTCCATAGATGAGCTTACTCAAGATGTCGTTGCCGAAGGCATCAGTGCCCAGCCAGTGCCCGCGCCCGGGGCGCATTCGGCGCGCGTCTCGCTGGTCGATGTCGTAGGGGTTGTAAGGGGCCAAGAGGGGGGCGAACACGGCCACCAACACCACAGCCACGGTGATGCAGATTCCGATCCGGCCGCGCGGCAGTCTCCACATTCTCTTAAGCACGTTCATTGTTGCAGCAGCCCCCGTCTACCTGTATTTGACCCGCGGGTCAAGCATGGAGTAGGCCATGTCGGCGGCGAAGTTGGCGAGCACCGTCACCACGGCCATGATCAGCATAGTGCCCTGCATCAGCGGGTAATCGAGCGAGCGAGAAGCCTCCACCACCAACAGCCCCATGCCCTCCCAGGAGAAGATGGTCTCGATGATGGTGGTGCCGCCGATGAGCCCCGCCAGGCTCATGCCGATCCTGGTTACCAGGGGCAGGAGAGCGTTTCTGAAGGCGTGTCGGTAGAGCACCGTGCGTTCGGTCAGACCCTTCGAGCGCGCGGTGCGAACATAGTCTTCACCGGTGACCTCCACCATGGAGTTGCGCACGAGGATGCCGTAGCTCACGATGCTGCCGATACTCATAGACACCACCGGAAGCACCGCGTGCCTCGCCACACTTCCGATGAACTCCCATGACCAACCGATGGGTATGAAGGGGTCGCTCATGCCGTACGCCGGGAAGACCGGCCATGTGAACGCGAGCAGGAGGGTGAGTATCATAGCGATCCAGAAGGCCGGCAGGGCCGACACAACTATCGCCGATGATAGCAGGAACGTGTCGAGACCGCCGCCGCGGCGCCAGGCCGCCGTCGCCCCCAGCGCCACTCCGAGCAGGAGCGACACCAGGAACGACGACAGCGTCAACGCGAGAGTCCAGGGGATCCTGGACCAGATCACCTGAGCCACAGGGCGCCTGTAGGTGAAGGAGATGCCCAGATCGCCCTTTGCGAGGTTGCGCAGGTATGCCGCGAACTGCTTGTGAAGCGGCCCGTCAAGTCCGAACTGCCTCAGAACCTCCTGCTTTGCCTCTGGCGACAGCCTCGGGTCATTGGCGAAGTGCTCCGCGGGCGAGCCCGGCAACAGCCTGGGCAGGAAGAAGTTCAGCGTCACAACTACGCACAGGATGATCAGAGTCTGGATGGCTCTCCTCGCCCAGTAGGCGCCTGACACAATTACTTACCTCCCTTAAGGGTAAGCCGTGAGAGAGTAGCGGTGTTGTTCACGCCGGAATCCGGCTCCACAACCCAGCCGGTGAACTTGTCGTCGCGATACAGCTGCAGTACATCGGCTGCGAAGAGCGGGATGTGGTAGTAGGCGCTGGCCAGCCTTGCCTGCATATCGCGGAGGATCTTGTTCCGCGCGGCATCGTTCAGTTCCATCTGCATGGCCTCGGCCATCCTGTCGTACTCGGGATCAGAGTAGCCGCCGTAGTTGAAGCCGGTGACGCGCCCATCTGTCATGACACCGCGGGAGGTGTGCCCGTAGTAGAACATCATGTCAGGCACGCCGAACGACACAGAGGTGATGGCCGCTGCGAAGTCAGCTGCCATCTGCCTGTTGCGCAGCGCCTCGGCGGTGAGAGGTGTGAAGTAGGCGTCGATCCCGATCTGCTTGATCTGATTGACTAGCAGTTCGGCCAGGTTCATCGAGGCCGGCGTGTTGCCGGTGAGCACCTCAAGGCGCATGGCCTTGCCGGACTTGTCTTCGCGGAGCCCGTCGCGGTTCACATCGACATAGCCCGCTGCGTCGAGCAGTGCCTTGGCGGCGTTCACGTCACGAGGTACAGGTGTGAGACTCTTGTTGGCATGTATATCGGTGAAGGCAACGAGACCGGGGCCCTGCTCACGACCGTAGCCGAGCAGCACGTCGCGGATGAGGGTCTTCTGGTCGATGGCCAAAGAGACCGCCTTCCTCAGCGTGATATCGCTCCACGGGGCGTTGCGCAAGTTGAACTGGAGGGTTCTCACGGAAGACGACGGCGCAGACGCGACCTTCAGGTTGGGGAAGGCCTTTGCATTCGCCTCGACCTCCTCAGCCACCGCTCCATCGATATTCCACAGCAGCGCATCGAGGTCGCCGCGGCGGATCGAGAGGATTCCCATGGTCTCATCGCGCAGCACACGCAGGGTGATGGTGTCGAGCGAGAGGTTCGACCTGTAGTGGGTGCCGGTGTTCTTGAGCGTGACGAACTGCCCGTCGCGCCTGTCAGCCACGATGCATGGCCCAGACCCGACGGGGTTGTCGAGGTTGGGGTAGTTCACAGGATCTTCGATCTTGCTCCAGATGTGCTTCGGCAGGATCGACGGCGCAGTGCCGATGAAACGCATCGAGTTCGATGACGGCGCCCTGAACGTCACGCGCACCGTATGCGCGTCTATGACTTGCGCGCCCGCCAGGTTGCCGATGATCGCCATGAAGCTCGGAAAGCGCTTGGCGCGAATCAGGTTGAAGCTGAACTCCACGTCTTCAGCAGTAACCGGCTTGCCGTCATGCCACTTTGCGTTGGGGTTGAGCTTGAAGTCTACGGTGAGACCGTTGTCCTTGATCTCCCACGAGTCGGCCAGGTTCGGCACAAGGCCCTTCTCCGTGTCCCAGGCCAGCAGCGTGTCATAGACCAAGCCTATCACGAAGCCCTCGGAGCTGCCGAAACCCATGTAGGGATTGAGGTTCTTCACGTCATCCAGGACGCCCAGATTAAGCGCGCCGGCAGGCTCGGCCGCCCTCGCAGCGCCCAGCGGCGCCATAACCAGTAGAGCGCATACAGCGGCCAGGATCGATCTCCACACCGAGTTTCTCATCTTCAATACCTCCCTCGAGTTTTGTCGGCACTGAGGCTACAGGATCCTGGTCCCGAAGCCACCCTTGCCAAGCCCGTTGTCGAAAATCTGCTCTATGTGGATTATGTAGACAGGCCTCTCAGGCCAGATCTCCGGGTTGGGTTTGTGGTACACATCATGTTGCGCGTTGAGGAACTGATGGTACTTGCCTTCAGTGCAGATCTCCATCTTCCCGCGCACCTCATATGTGATGGCAGGTGGCTGGTAGTAGACCAGGGTCACATCAGGGTTCTCGCAGTAGTTGATCCAGGAGTGCTTCTTGGCCAGTTCTATTGAGCCGAGAATCGAGAAGTCGATGCGCTCGCGGCAACCATCGCCCCACATGTAACGCATGAGCACGCCGAGGCCGTCTTCGCTGTAGCCGTCGCGCCAGCCCCTGTTGATGTGGTCCATGTAAGCCTCGATGGTCTCGTCGAGGTACTCAGCCTTTGGCACGAACCCGATACCCTTGATGGAGCCGTTCAAGCCTGCGCTTCCATAAGAGATGAATGTGGGAGTGTGCCTGGTGAAGCCGAGGAACATCTCCTCGGGAGTGACCTTCTCGCCCGCAGCCTGTCGCCGCACCAGTTCAGCACGGCCATCGTACGCCCATTTGATGAACTTCTCCGGCAGTTTCAGCTCGTCCATTGCCTTCCCCCCTAGTAGTAGCCGCACGTGTCCGGCCCAAAGAGCTAATTGACTAAAGGGAATTCGTGGTCGAGACTGGTTCTCCTGCCCCCTGAGCGCTTGAAAGCAGATAGCCCGGCCGGCTTTGAAGCCGACCGGGCTCGGGTCAACTTGTTGCTTGCGCTGCATCGCGAGACTGAGGGCTATGCCTTACCTGCCAGGTAGCTCTCGGTCTCCTTTGGGAACAGCGCCCACGAGATCGCGTCGAACTCGTCGCCGCCGAAACGTTCCACTGCCTTACGTGCTGATGGCATCCCGGGCTCCAGGCCGTCGCCGGGCCGGCGCGTAACCGGCTGCTCGCCGTTGAGCACCCTTGCGGCGAGCTTGGGGTCGATGGTGCCCGCCGGCCTGCCATAGTTGCCACGGATGTAGTTGGACACTTCGTTCGAGATGTTCTTGTAGCGCTCATTCAGGATCACATTGAACGCTGCCTGCGTGCCGACGATCTGGCTCATCGGGGTGACCAGCGGCGGCCAGCCCAGCTCCTCACGGACCCTGGGCACCTCCGACAGAATCTCATCGAGGCGATTCTCGGCATGCATCTCCTTGAGCTGCGCACGGAGGTTGGAGATCATCCCGCCGGGAATCTGATACGTGAGCACCTCAGCACTGACCTGCAGCGGACCAATGAGGTTGTGGTACTCAGGGGTATTGTCGATGATCTGCTTCAGGATAGACGACGCCGGCCTAATGCGCCGCACGTCGATGCCGGTATCGTATTCTGTGCCGGCCAGGGCAACGATGAGAGACTCCGACGGCGGCTGCGAGGAGCCCAGGGCCACCGTGGATGTGGCGCAGTCCACTGCCGTGGCGCCGGCTTCGATGGCCTTGAGATAGGTCATCGACGCCATGCCGGATGTATAGTGCGAATGGACCTGCACCGGCAGCCTAACCTCTGATACCAGGCGCGCAACCAGTTCCTCGGCTGCTCGGGGCGCGAGGATGCCGGCCATATCCTTCACACATATGGAGTCGGCGCCGATATCTCTCAGCTGCTTCGCGTAGGCCACGAAGCCATCAATCGTGTGAACCGGGCTTGTGGTGTAGCATATCGCTCCCTGAAGGTGAGCACCTGCGTGCTTCACTGACTCCGCGGCGCGCTCGATGTTGCGCACGTCATTCAGGGCGTCGAACACCCGCACGATGTCGATGCCTGTGTCAACCATCCGATGCACGAAGGCATCGACGACGTCGTCTGCGTAGGGCTTGTACCCCACCAGGTTCTGGCCGCGCAACAGCATCTGCAGGGGCGTGTTGACTATGGTCGCACGGAGCTGTCGGAGGCGCTCCCATGGGTCCTCCTTGAGGTATCTGAGGCAAGTATCAAAGGTGGCTCCACCCCAGACCTCCATGGAGTAGAAACCCACGCGGTCCAGATATGCAGCGACAGCCAGCATGTGCTCTGTGCGCATCCTGGTTGCGAACAGTGACTGATGAGCATCGCGCAACGTGGTGTCAGTGATGCCGACTCTTGCGCCGTTGAGAGTACGAGGAGGTAGTGGCATGGGCTTGGGTGCCCTCCCTTCTGACGGTTGTGCTTACGTCAACAGTATAACATTCCTTAGTATGGCTAGAAAGCTGATGTACCAGCGGCGTAAGCCGCCGGGTGGGGAAACCGGCCCCCGCAGGCGCCCA
>DBQN01000035.1:0-7665 GCA_002305255.1 Firmicutes bacterium UBA1393
GGGCGCTCACGCTGCGAGATGACCACTTTTCACCGCATCGGCTCACGAACTGCAGAGAAACCGGCAACCTGCCGTCCGCCCCAACCCCGACCAGAGGGTCGCCGCCGAGGCTCATGTCATCGCTCTCTTCAACGGTCATCGTCGCCACAGCTAGAGGCATAGAAGGTGGATATGCCCCGCGGGGCATATCTTTCATTCTGACACCCACCCGTTCCGACCGCCGCATCATCGTCGACTCGGTGTTGGCTACGCGCTCCGAGATGGCGGGATTTCGGGCGCTCACGCTGTGAGCTGACCAGTTTTCACCGTCTCAGGCCCTGAACTGCAAGAATACCGGTAATCGCCCACGCACCCCCGCCCCCATCACCGGGCCCTCGGTGCGCCCCATCGTGCTGCCCACCGCGTGGAGCACGACCAACCGCAGCTAAGGCGCAGCTGGGGCCCCGCAACGGGCACACTGACCGAACCTGCGCCTACGCCCGGCTGTCGGTGCCGAGTACGGGCCATCTGTTCGCCCACCCGTGCGCCCCCCCCTTGACAACCCACCCCACCATGTGGCAAGAATACCTTAGGCGGTGATAATAGTTGCGGAAAGAAATTTCACCAGATATCGACTCCCGCGACTCGCGTGACTCCAGGCTTGCGCTGGCCCTTCGCTGTGCTGAGCTCTACTACATCAAGAAGGCCAGTCAGAGCGCCATAGCCCGCGAGCTGGGCTGCTCTGTTCCCACCGTCTCCCGCCTGCTCAAGACTGCCGAGGACGAGGGCATGATTGAGGTCAGGGTGATCAACCCGTTCGCCCGCGTCGGCGACCTCGAGGCAGGCCTGCGCTCCCGCTTCGGCCTCCTGGAATGCCGCGTCGTCAACGCCCCCAAGCTGGCCGCCGAGGGCAAAAAGGTGCTCGGTGCAACCGCGGCCGAGCTGGTGTCGGAGCTCATCTCTGCCGGTGATCTCGTCGGGCTGTCGTGGGGTGTCACCATGCGGGAGCTGGTGAACTCGCTGCCTTCGTACGGGCGCCCGGTCTCGGCGACGGTCATCCCGCTGCTTGGCGGCCTAGGTGAGGTGACACCGGAGCATCAGGTAAACGGTCTTGTACATGAATTTGCGGAATGTTTCGGCGCGGAGTACCGCATGCTCCACGCCCCGGCGCTGTCGGATCGAGCGGAAACGGTGAAGCTCCTCATGGATGAGCTGACGATACGGCAGGTAGTCGATATGTGGGAGAAGCTCAACCTTGCCGTTGTGGGAATCGGGGAGAGCCCGCGCACGTCGCCCATGCGCCGAACCGGCTACTACACTGACGATGAAATTGCTGAGCTCACGGAGGCCGGCGCGGTCGGCGACATATCGGGAAGGTTCTTCGATTACGACGGCGCAGAGGTGGACGCGTCGGCCAACAGGCGGCTACTCGCGATCTCGTCTGACACGCTCAAGAAGGCACATCGCCGCCTGGGAGTTGCCGGCGGCCCAGCGAAAGTGCGGGCCATTGCGGGAGCTCTGCGCGGCGGTCTCATAAATGTGCTGGTCACTGATTCGTCTACAGCATGGGCTTTGCTGCAGGGATAGGTGCGATCGCGACAAGGATTGAGTGAAGGTGGGTGGATCATGAAGACAGCTGTCTATTATGGGCCGGGCAAGATGGAGATCGAGGAATGGCCGGTGCCGGAGGTGGGAACCGACGGCATCCTGATCAAGACCAGGGCCAGCATGGTGTGTGGCACTGACGTGAAGACCTATGCCCGTGGGCACCACATGTTCAAACCCCCGTGTGTGCTGGGGCATGAGTTCTCGGGCGAGGTTGTGGCCGTCGGGCCGAAGGTGCGGGCCGCACAGGTTGGTGACCGCATCACCGCCGCGCCTTTCATCAATTGCGGAAAGTGCTTCTACTGCCGCGCCGGCGTCGCGGAACTCTGCACATCGCGGCGCGTGCTCAGCAACGGTTCGTTCAGCGAATACATACGGATCGACGAGGAGTATGCCGCCAGCGGCCTCATCAAGCTGGCACCCGACACAACCTGGGAAGAGGCGGCGCTCACTGAGCCGCTTGCCTGCGTGATCAATGCCATCGACGATATGAACATCACCGCGGGCGACACAGTCGCGGTCGTTGGGGCCGGCCCGATGGGCCTCCTGAACGCGATGGTAGCAAGATATGTGCAGCACGGGCGGGTTGTTGTATTTGAGACTGACGAACTGCGTCGCGCCAGAGTCGCATCCCTCGGATTCGAGACCGCCGACCCGGCTGCAGGCGACGCCGTGGCGGCGGTGCGCGCACTCACCGACGGACGCGGCGCCGACCAGGTGATCCTCGCCGCCGGAGCTGTCAGCGCGGTGCCGCTGGCGATGTCGCTTGCCCGTCCGGGCGGCAGGGTCATGCTCTTCGGAGGCTTCCCGCAGGGCCAGACTGCATCGTTCGACCCGAACCTCATCCACTACAAGCAGGTCACGGTGGTGGGCGGATCCGGTTTCGCCCCCGAGCACTTCACCCGGGCGGGTGAGATGATCAATAGCCACGCGTTCGAGCTTTCCAGGCTTGTGTCTCACAAGTTCACCCTTGATGAGATCGTCGACGCGCTTGCGGTGGCGGCGACGCCGGAGAGCATCAAAGTGGAAATAGTCTTCGACTGATCTTCAGGTGACACGGAAGGATGGGATCGACAATGGGTATTGGCAAAGCTAATAGACTAGCGCGAATCTTCCGCCCATCAACCGGACGCGCCGTGATGCTGGCGCTAGACCACGGAATGGCCCTGGGGCCGATCACCGGTCTCGAGAAGCCGGCCGGCGTCATCAGCCTGCTGGCGCCTTACGCCGACTCGCTGATGGCTACTAAAGGTGTCTTCAATCACTGCTATACCCCTGACGGCCGCGCAGGGATCGTGCTGCGCGCATCGGGCGCGACGACCATCGTCGGGCCTGACCTAACTGCGGAAACCCTCACCGCCACCATTGATGAGGCGCTGATGCTGTCGGCCGACGCCATGGCCACGTCGATCTTCGTGGGCACCGACAATGAGCGCGACTCCATCGAGAACCTGGCCGCGCTGGCCGGCGATTGCGCACCATACGGCATGCCCATCCTGGCTGTCACGGCTGTGGGCAAAGACCGCGAGAAGCAGTTCGACGCCAAATACCTGGGCCTGGCGTGCCGAGTGGCTGCCGAGCACGGCGCCGACATGGTGAAGACTTACTTCACTCCTGAGTCGTTTGAGCACGTCACAGGCTGCTGTCCTGTGCCCATCATCATCGCTGGCGGGCCCAAGATGGGCACGGAAGAGGACGTGTTCCGGGTGGCCAGGGCCGCACTGGATCAGGGGGCCATGGGCATCGACATGGGCCGCAATGTATGGCAGAACCCGAACCCTGTGGGCATGATGAAGGCGCTCGCCGCCATAGTGCATGAAGGCGCATCGGTGGCCGACGCTGTCGCAATCCTGAATGAGGTGAGGTGACCGTGACTCCTCCCCTTCTTGAGATGCAGGGGATCTGCATGGAATTCCCGGGCGTGAAGGCCCTCGACAACGTCGATCTCGTGCTCAAGCAAGGCGAGATCCATGCCATCGTGGGTGAGAACGGCGCCGGCAAGTCGACGCTGATCAAGGTGTTGGCGGGCGCCTACAGGCCCACGGCCGGAAGGGTGTTCATCGACGGTGCCGAGGTGCACATCGCAGATCCGCGGCACGGTCTCGCATGCGGAATAGGCGTGGTCTACCAGGACCGCGCCCTTGTGCCGTCGCTGACGGCAGTCCAGAACATCCTGCTCGGGCGGGAGCCGGCGCGCCTTGGTGTGCTTGACGGCGCCGCCATGCGGGCGCAGGCCGAGGAGGCCCTCAACATGATGGGGGTGTCGGTGCCGCTTGATGTGCCCGTCGGGGAGCTGTCAGCAGGTGACCAGCAGCTGGTGGAGATCGCGAAGATCGCACTGCTCAAGCCCAGGATCATGGTGCTCGACGAGCCCACGGCGGCGCTATCCGACCGGGAGATCGAGTGCCTGTTCGGGCTGCTCCGGCGCTTCCGCGAGCAGGGGATAGGCATCATCTACATATCACACCACCTAAACGAGGTGTTTGAGCTGGCCGACACCGTCACCGTGCTGCGGAATGGTGGGGTGGCGGGCACGGGCCCGGTGAGCGGCTTCACCACCGGCGACGTGATCAGGCTGATGATAGACCGCGACTTGAGCAGCCAGTACGTGAAGGAACCTGTCGACATCGGCAACGAGGTGCTGCGCACTGAGGCTCTGACATGCCGGCGCATCGGAGTGCACGACGTGTCCATCTCGGTTCGTGCAGGCGAGATCGTGGGCCTGGGCGGCCTGATGGGCGCCGGCCGCAGTGAACTCGCCTCGCTGATCTTCGGCGCAGTGCGCCCTGATTCCGGGCGCGTGCTGGTTGACGGTCGCGATGTGACGCCGAAATCGGTTCGGCAAGCGATCAAGGCAGGGATCTATCTGGTGCCTGAGAAGAGGCGTGAGTTCGGGCTGGTGGCGGTGGAGTCCATCATGTCGAACATGACCCTGCCGTTTCTCAGGGATTTCGTGCGGATGGGCGTAGTTGGCACCGCCGCCGAACGCGGGCCTGTGGAGAAGCTCATGGGCGAGCTGAGGGTGAAAGCCAGGAAGGCGACGGATCCCGTCGCCACCTTGAGCGGAGGCAACCAGCAGAAGGTGGTCATCGCCAAGTGGCTTGCGAAGGCAGGGCGAGTGTTCATCTTCGATGAGCCCACCCAGGGCATCGACGTCGGGGCGAAAACAGAGGTCTACCAGATGATGCTCAACCTGGCGCGGGCCGGCGCAGGCGTGATACTCATCTCTTCCGATCTGCGCGAGCTGGTGGCCATGTCCGATAGGGTATACGTTATGCGAGCCGGCCGGCTGGCCGGCGAGGTGAAACAGGGCGAGGTAGACGGCGAGGCAGTCCTCAGGTACGCCCTTGGAGGTGTATGACGGTGCGTGAGTCCAAGTTGACAAGGATCATCTGGGGCTACGGAACCCTCATCGGCTTTCTGGTGCTGGTGGCGGTCTTCAGTCTTGCATCAGATTCGTTCTTGCGTGTTAACAACATTCTGAACATCCTACGACAGATATCGATGCTCGCCATAATCTCGACCGGACTCACGTTCTGCATGGTCACAGGCGACTTCGATCTCGGACTGGGATCCCTCGGATCCCTCGCCGGAGTGGCCACCGTCAGCCTGCTGGTCAAGGGCTATCCCACTATCGTGGGTGTGCTGGGCGGGCTGGCCGCGGCCGGCGTGTTCGGGCTCGCCAATGCCCTCCTGGTGACCCGCGTGGGCATATCATCCTTCATATCCACACTGGCCGCGGGCTCAGTCGCCACCGGAGTTACCTTCCTTTATACACAGGGGCAGGCCATCTACGGCACGATGCCCGAGGCCTTTGCCTTCATCGGCCGCGGCTACGTCGGCGCGATACCGGCTCCGGTGATCATCATGGTCATCATCGTGGCGCTCGGCGAGTTCGTGCTCTCCCGCACCCGTACCGGACGATATATGCACGCCATCGGCGGGAACATGGCGGCTGCGCGGCTTTCCGGCGTGGCGGTTGAGCGCTACCGCGGGCTCGGCCTGCTCTTCTCGAGCCTGGGCGCCGGCGGGGCCGGCATCATCCTGGCATCTCGCCTCGGCTCAGGGCAGCCCACGGCCGCATCAGGCTTCTTCCTCGATGCCATCTCGGCGGCGTTCCTGGGGCAGACGGTGCTGCGCGACGGCCGCCCCAGTGTCATCGGAACGTTCCTCGGCGTGCTCATCATCGGGGTGATCAACAACGGCCTTACGCTCCTGGGAGTGTCGTACTACTGGCAAGACATCTCCAAGGGAATCATCATAGTCCTCGCCGTGGCGCTGGCGACGCTACGGCCGAAACACGGTTCGCATTAGGCACTAACCCGACGTTTCGCGATCCAAGCAGTAGCGCAGAAGGATGGGAGAAGAGAAAGGGAGGTGATGGCCGGTCACTCGTTTCCCTGCCCCTCATTCCCGAACTGGGTTCGAACCTAATACATAACGGAGGTGGACCATAGTGACGCGTTCAAAGGCTCTCAAGCTGACCATGGCATGTGTCGCGATTCTGTTAGTGGGTCTGGTATGTGCGGGTTACGCTGCCACGCCGCCGACGATCGGCTACGTGACCGCGAATATGACGGCTACCTCGCAGGTTAGGGTGACCAACGCCTTCGTGGCACAGGGCAAGGAAAAGGGCTGGAAGGTAATCAACGCCGACGCCAAGGGATCGTGGCCTACCCTTGCCGACCAGATCGAGAACTACGTCCAGATGAAGGTAGACGCCATCGTCGTCGCCATGTCGGATCTGCCCAGTATCAAGGCGGCCATCGAGGCAGCCAACAAGGCAAAGATCCCCGTGATCTCCATCGACTCCGGCTCGGCTGAGGGCGTCATAGCCGACATCACCACCGACAACTACGTGATGGGCTCCAAGATCTCCTCATTCTTCGTAGACCGTCTGAACCACGAGGGCAACATCATCGTATTCAAGTTCAGCGAGCACCACGGCACCAGGAAGCGTGGGCGCGCCCTTGACATGGTGCTGCTCGAGAACCCCGGCATCAAGGTGCTGGCCACGCATAACCTGCCGCCAGCAGGTTTCATGCAGGATGCACAGGCCAAGATGGAGACTTACATAACTCAGTTTGGAGACAAGATCGACGCAGTATGGTGCCCGTGGGACGGGCCTGCGATGGCCGTCACCATGGCACTGCAGGCTGCCAGGATCGGGCGAGACAAGGTGTTCGTCACTGGCGTCGACGGTGAGCAGGAGGCGTTTGACCTGATCCGCTCAGGCGCGCCCTTCGTAGCCACCGTGGCCCAGCCCTTCGAGCTCATGGCCAAGGCAGCCATTGACCTCATCGACGAGATCGTGGTCAAGGGCGTGCCCGTGGAGAAGGCGGCACCGACCAGCACCATCTACGTAGATGCGCCGCTGGTGAGCCCTGCCAACGTGCCCGCAAAGGGCGCATGGCCCTGGGATTAGCTACGTTGAGGCTCGGGGGACGGGGATCCGCAACCGTCCCCCGGGCGTCCTCAGGCTCAGAGGGAGTGTCAGGTTGGAGGGGTGCAGATGGAAGCAGTCTTGCTGGGTGTAGATATCGGCACATCGGGGGCGAAAGGCACACTGATCACGGTGTCAGGCAAGGTGCTCGGCACCGCCTCGTGCGGCCACGTCACATCCTCGCCGCGCCCGGGCTGGGCCGAACACGACCCGGAGAAGGTGTGGTGGCACGGGTTCGTTCACGTGGTTAGGAGACTGCTCTCTGAGTCAGGTGTTGACCCTCGGAGCATTGCCGGCGTGGGCTGCAGCACCATCGGCCCGTGTCTTCTTCCTGTAGACGAGCGCGGAACACCGCTCAGGCCGGCCATTCTTTACGGCATCGACGGCCGGGCAAGCGAGGAGATCTCGGCGCTCGAGACCAGGATCGAGGCTTCGATGGGAGCCGGCGCCGCCCTCGACATCACCGCCAATCCCATCACCACGCAGTCGCTCATGCCGAAGGCGATGTGGGTGAGGAACCACGAGCCTGAAGTTTTCGCACATACTCACCTGTTCCTAAGCGCCCCCGGCTACCTTACCTTCAAGCTCACGGGCAAGTTCAGCGCCGACCTATTCACGGTATGTGCCGGAGGACTCAT
>DBQN01000035.1:7803-21760 GCA_002305255.1 Firmicutes bacterium UBA1393
GGCATGACGGAGGATGGAGAAGTCTGTCTCACCTATGGCACGACGGCCGTGATCCTCGCGTGCTCCGAGGCGCCCCACACACATCGGAGCCTGTTCGGTGGAGTCTACTGCCTCAAAGACAGGTATATTCTCGGTGGCGCCACGGCGGCGGCTGGCGCCCTGACCACGTGGCATCTCGACACGTTTGGGGCGGATATCAGGAGGCGGGCGGACGAGACCGGGCTTAGCCCCTATGAGCTACAGTGGCGCGAAGCCGCCGGCACCACGTCGGCGGGGTCGAAGGGCCTGGTCGTGCTGCCGCACTTCGGAGGCGCCAGGACCCCGGTAAACGACGAGCTCGGCACAGGTGTGATGGTAGGGTTGACGCTCCAGCACACGACTCAGGACATCTACCGTGCGCTGCTGGAATCGGTGGGGTATGAGATCAGGCATCACATCGACGTAATGCGCGAGGCCGGGGTGCATCCGCGCAGCATCCGTGCTGTGGGCGGCGGCACCAGGAACCCGCTCTGGACTCAGATCGTCAGCGACATAACAGGCCTTGAGCAGGCCTGCGTGTCGAACCCCATCGGAGCGCCGCTGGGCGCGGCGTATCTGGCCGCTCTGGGCGTCGGGCTCGTCGACGGCGTGGATACCCTTGAGGAGAAGTGGGTGCGCATGAGCCGCACCGTCAGGCCAGATGTGTCGACCGCGGCGGTGTATGACCAGCTGTATGAGGTCTACCGAGACGCCTATCCGGCAACGGCGAAGCTCAGCCACGCTCTGGGAACGCTGAACGCGTAGGGCGTTTGAACATAGGAAGTGTCCGCACGGCGTCGCCCTGTGCGGACACTTTGCGTGGAACCGCCTTCATAGGCCATCAGGGTATGAATCTTGCTCCAACGCCGCTTGAGTCCCAAAGCTGAGGTATCTCAGGCTGGTTCTCGTTGCCGGCCATCAGCGTATGCATCTCCGATGCGCTGATCCGCCCGTCGCCGTTGTAGTCGGCGTTGACGGGGGCGCCGGCCGCGGTTCGGCGGGCAAGGGCGCTGATGATGTAGTAGTTGTATTCGCCGTGGTGGTACTTGACGCCATTCACGGTCTCGAATTCTGCGTCGGCCCGGTGCGCGTTCTCGGTGGCGCGGCAGGCCGTCGATACGAACCGCTTCTGACCCTGCAGGTTGTCGCCAAAGCCGCCGCTCCGGCACTGCTGCATGAATATGGCCATCTCTCTGTAAGACAGGGCGTTCAGGCGCTGTGCGAAGCGCGTGTCATAGTAGGCCCCGTCTGTCAGGCAGAAGTAGGCTTCGTCTCCGCCTCCTCCATGGTCAAACACCCATATGAAGAGACTGTCGTTCTGGGTGAGCTTGTCGATGCCCAGGGACGAATCGCCGTCCTTCATGCCTGAAAGAACCTTGTCCACCCATTGAGTCGTGGCGGGGAAATCGGTGACCTGCCCCGCATGCTGGTAATTGGGGTTAGGCGATGCGTAGTCGCTGCCCCAGCCATACAGCGCGTAGATGTTGTCTTGACTGTAACCCGCTGCGAGCAGCGTTTTGTACATCCACACAGTATCGTTCCAGAACTCATCGAAGCCACTCTCGGCGACGTCGCCGCAGATCAGCAGGGCGTAGTCGCGCGCGAGCGGCGTGATCGAGCCTATGGCCTTGATCACGCCTGGCTTGAGCTGCACGATGCTCGACGAGGAGGCTACCTCGGGCACCTTCAGAACCTCAAGACTTGGCTTCACCGTGGTTATGCTGCGCTCGGAAGGGGTCAACACCCTCACGCCGTCGGGGCGGATGATTATGCCTCTCGGGTCGGCGACGTTGAGGTCCACGGCTTTGAGGTTGAGTTTGAACGCGGAGTCGAATGCCCTGAGCTGGCTGTTCTCGGCGTCGAGCACATACAGGGTACCTCCGGAGAACTGCATGGCCATGGGCTTGTCGCCGGGCGACCACGCTTGCCGCACCGCTCTGTTGGTCGCGGGGTCGATGGCGAACACTGAGCTTGAGTAGCCAGCCGCCACGGCGGCATACACGAGTTTTCCGTCAAACGCCACACTGGTCAGCTCGCCGGTGCGAAGCACGTCGCCTGCCATCAGGGAGCCGTAGTCAGTCGATCTCAGGTCGAGCAGTTTCGTGGAGCGGCCTGAGGCGGTGTCGACGGAGTAGATCGCGTTGTTGCCGCCGTCGCCCACAAGGGCTTGGCCTGCAGTGTAGGCGGAGATACCGGCGGGACGCTCAACGGGAATGGTGATGGAGCGAGTGATCTGGCCTTGTTCGTCGAGGGCGACAAGCTGGTTGCGCGCGGCGCCGAAGACACGGCCATCCACCTCGCCCATGGTGACCAGGCTCGATAACGCCGAGTTGGTGATCTTCAGTGCCGGGGACGGGTTCACTTGGAGGTTGAGACGGGGAACGGCCTGGAACTGGGCTCCTGCGACAGCGGTAGTGATGATCAACAGCGCAGTCAGGGTTGTGAGGTACCTGATCAGTCGACCCATTAGGCTCACCCCTCTTCTTTCGTGCATTATTGCACGATGTCGAACACGTTCGTCAGCAAAGTGGTGACTCCTTCAGCGATGGCTGATGGTTACTGTCGACGTCGGGTCGCGACGCGAGGGCGAATGCGGTTGCGGGTTGCGCGGCGAACTCCTGGAACGATAGCTCCGAGTACAACACTTCACGACCGAAGAAACGCTCGTAGCGGCTGCGTTCTGCGGCCTTCTCTTCGGGTGCCTTGGACGCATGGTTGTTGGCCACGATGTAGGTGACGGGTGACCTGCGGTTAAGTTGCGCCCGCTTGAGTAGGTACTTCACGTGCATATCAGCGGCGGGGAACGAGTATCCGCAGAACACCACGAGCTGGGCTTCGCGCAGCACCTGCTCGGCGCGGTTCCACACGGCCTGCAGGAATGCCTTAGAGAGGTCCTTGTAGAACGTGGGCGGCACGATGACCGGCTGCATCATGGTGCGGCATGCCCCGCAGCGGGTAGACCTGGTCTCATTCATGACGCGCCGCACGCGCTTCTTGTATTGAGTGAGGGTGAGGGTGTTGCAGCACGGGCAGTAGAGCCAGTTCAACGATCCGTGGATCTTCAACAGTGGAACACACGACGCGACAGGCAGTCTCCAAACATCGCGTTGGCGAAGGTTCTCGAAGTCGACGCCGTAGTCGATTGCCCATGAGGGCGGGGCGCTGCGGGAGCCCTCGCCCAGCCTAGACAGGGCGTTGTCGATCATAGTGTCGTAGTTGGTGCTGATGAAGCTGGTTGACGCAAGAAGGCCGTCGGCCTGCAGGTGTTGGACCAGCTGCTGGTGGTAGCTGTTCTGCTCCTGCAGGGCGTCGTCGATGGCGGCCGCCATGGCCAGCACCAGATAGCCCCTGAGCGTGCGCAGTTCCTGGGGGCCGAGCACGGTGCGCTCGCTGGCGGCGCTCGTGGCGCCGGCGGCGCTTCCGGCTCCGCCGCCCGTCGACTGCACGACCAGGGACTCGCCGCGCATCTGCGCCAGGTCGAGGATGCCCAGGGCCTCCTCAGCCGTGGGCAGCGCGGGGGCAGGCGACGCCATCGCCCCGGTCGGCCCGGGTGCGAACGCCGCTTCCTCTGTGCCGAACACTCCGGTGAAGAAGGCCAGCAGCTCCCTGCGGATCTTGGCCTCGCGCGGCGTTCTGGATTCGCGGTTCATGAAGCTCTGGAACAGCTCACCCTGGATCGGGGCGCCGTCGGCTTTCGACGCGCCCGCGCCGAGGAATATGACGCACTTTGGCGCAGCATCCGGCATCGGTATCACCCTCCCCCTTGGTTCTTCAGCCTCATCATATCAGACAGGCGCGGCACGGAGTTGCAGCCAGGCTCGCCGTGGGTCGCCCGGCTCGCGCCGCGTTTCAGCAGCTAGACACAATATGAAAGGTCTGCCCCGCAGGGCAGACCCTCGCTATGCAGCTGTTGTTTCAGAACGTGGCCGTCGCGACTCGGACCGGTGGCGCGCTCCAGCTTGTGCGCCACTTTACAACTGCGACGATGCCGATGGTGTCGAAGTACTTCCCGCCTTCCGCCTTCATCATGGCGGCGTCTAGCTGGGCGTAGGGGTTCGGGCTGCGTAGCCAGTCACTCCACGCCTTCTCATGGCCTGGCTGCGAGAAGCACTTGGTCACTGTGATGTTGGGAGACTGTTCCCACAGTTCCCGCCACCACTCTTTAGAGTAGAAGTTCATGTTCTCCTGCCACCAGGGCTTGAGCTCCTCGGGCACTTCGTCGTTCACCAGGTCGCGCTTGAGGCCGGGCACTGACACCGCGATGGTGCCTCCTGGCCGCACGAGCGGCACGATATGCTCATCAAGGAACTTCGGATCAGCACCAAAGTAGTGCCAGGCGTCGACGCTGACAACTGCGTCGAAGTAGCCGCGTGCATAGGGCAGGTTATGGGCCTCGGCATGGATGGGGATGACGCAGTCTTCCAAGCCGAACTCTCTGAAGCGCTGGAAGTTCTCTGACGCGTCGACCCACAGATCAGTGGCGAATATCTGCGCCTGAAATTCGGTGCCGAGAAAGACCGACGTCAGGCCCTTGCCGCAGCCGAGGTCTAGCACACGTGCCCCGGGTTGCAGCCGGATATCCTGTATGAGCTCCTCGAGGAGGAGCACGCTGTTCGGGCCCATCATGTTCTGAAGCAGAAAATCATCGTCAAGATGCGTTCTCCTGCCGTATCTCATGTCATGCCGCCTCCTATCACGCGTTGGAGCACCCTGGTGCAGTCTCCCATCGTTACGTTACCTCATGATAACGCGTTCGCGCAATGCAGTCAATTATCGGGAAAATCCGTAGATACTGCCCCCTGTGTGCCCTTTGCGGAAACTCGCTATGGCGGCGAACACATGTTCGTGATAGAATCCTACCAGACTCTGTCTCTGAAGGGGTGACCCGCCGATGCCCACGGAACTCAGTCTCACCAGGCAGCAGGCCTGTCGATTTGTGCTGGCCCACCAGTCTTTGATGCCGCCATTCAGTCTCCGCGGAAAACAGGGGATAGCCGAGTTCTTTGCCCGGGTCGGGTGCATCCAATACGATCCCGTGAACATTGTCGGACGCAGCCCGGAGCTGGTGCTTGCTGCGCGCGTGGGTGATTTCCGGCCTGAGATGCTGTATGAGGCCCTCTACGAAGACCGCCTGCTTATCGACGGTTTCGACAAGATGATGGCGATCTTCATGCGGCGGGACTGGCCGTCTTTCCGCCGCACGCGGGCTATTGCCTTCGCGTCACTGGGCCACTCTCCGGAGGTGGTGGCGGAGGTGTTCGACGAAGTTCGCGCGGCTGTCGAAGCGAAGGGCCCGATTACATGGGAAGATACGGGCCTAGATCGCATCGTCGACTGGGCCTGGGGCCCCACGAAGATCGGGCGGGCGGCGCTGGAGGCCATGTGCGTCCGCGGTGACCTGGTGATTCATCACCGGGACGGCGTCCGCAAGGTGTATGACTTGGCAGAGAGGTGCATTCCGCGAGAGGTGTTCGAGGCTCCTGACCCGAACGTCACTGACGATGAATATGCTGAGTTCAGAGTAGCGCGACGAATAGGCGGAATCGGCCTTCTTTGGGACAAGGCCGGTGACGGCTGGCTGGGCACCCGTGAGATATCTACTAAGGATAGGAGACTGGCCATCGCCCGTCTCGTCGCACGGGGCGACCTGATCAAGGTGAATGTGGACGGCGTTCCGCAGTCGCTCTACATGCGGGCGTGTGACGAGACCACGTTGCAGGCGACGCTGGAAGCGGCCAGTGAGGCGGAG
Source organism: Firmicutes bacterium UBA1393 (assembly GCA_002305255.1). Taxonomy (GTDB): domain Bacteria; phylum Bacillota; class DTU025; order DTU025; family DTU025; genus UBA1393. The sequence goes on from DBQN01000035.1 coordinate 13,571, forward strand.
GCCGGCGGGGCCGGCGAGATGGTAGCCCTGTCGCCCCTGGATAACCTGCTCTGGGACCGAGCTCTTGTAAGGGCGCTGTTCGGTTTCGACTACGTGTGGGAGCTCTACAAACCGGCAGCTCAACGGCAATATGGGCACTATGTGCTGCCGGTGCTGGCGGGCGACCGGTTCGTCGCGCGGTTCCAGCCTGCGCGTGATGGCGACAGTGGCGCCATCGTGGTGGAGAACTGGTGGTGGGAGCCTGACGTGAAGCCCACGCGTGCGCTGCGAGCCGCGGCCGAGAGGTGCGTCGAGCGGATAGCGGAGTGCGGCGGCGCGCCGGGGGTTAGGTTCGCGAGAGGGTGGTGATCTTGACGTGAAGCCAGGATGCGAGTATCGAATTCGTCCCTTCGTTGACGCTGACCACAGCTGGGCGGCGGCACTACTCACCGAATACTGGGGTTCGTGTGTCATCGCAACGCGTGGGCGGCTGGTAGACGCGATGTCGCTACCTGCGCTGGTTGCGGTGGACGGCGGAGGCGACGAGTGTGTCGGCCTGGTCACGTATGAGATGCGAGGCGACGAGTGCGAGATCGTCACCCTCAACAGCCTGCGGCCCCGGGAGGGTGTAGGCCGCGCGCTGCTCACGGCGGTTATGGGGCGCGCACGCGAGGCCGGGGCATCGCGGGTGTGGCTTATCACAACCAACGACAATGTGCCGGCCATAAGGTTCTACCAGGGGGCAGGGTTTCGTATCGTAGCCATCCACCGTGACGCGGTGACTGCGGCGCGCCGGCTCAAGCCGGAGATTCCGCTGTTCGGCGAGGGTGGGACACCCATCAAGGATGAGATAGAGCTCGAGCTCAAAGTGGGCCTCTAGGGTGCGGCTCGGGTCGAGCGTCACCGGGCTTCCGTTGATCGTCCGGCCGGTGAGTGCGCGACGGGCTGTCGGCGATGAGGGATTCTCGCGCTGACGGCGAATACTTGACAGCACAACGATTGGCGCGGGGTGATGCAGTTGAAGTCCAATGACGGGCGACCGGAGGAGCAACTCGGGGAATTCTCCCACGAAGCCAGAGAGGCATGGAACCTCATACCCGAACGTGCGAGGCAGGCGCTGCTTAGCAACGTGTGCTGCGGCAATTGCGGCCGGGTGACCACGATTGTAGCGTTTCGAGCGACGATTGAGAGAGGAAGCCTGACACTTATCGGTAGCTGCAAGAACTGCGGGTCGGAGGTCAGTCGGGTAATCGAACAACCCGGGCCGACCAAGCTCTTCACGATTGGATTTGTCGGCCGTAGTGCTGAGCAGTTCTTCGAGCCACTCAGGGACGCCGGGGTCAAGCTCGTCGTAGACATCAGGCTGAACAACGTCTCGCAGCTGGCTGGGTTTACGAAGCGTGGAGACCTTCCTTACTTTCTGCAGAAGATCTGCGGCATAGGCTATGTGCACGTGCCAGAGCTCGCGCCCACGAAGGAGATAATGGACAGCTACAAGTCAGGCGCGATGGACTGGCCGACGTTCGAGGCGCAGTTCACGGAGCTGATGCGTGAGCGCGGTCAGCTGGGCCCGGATAGCGTCATCCCGAAGCTGGCCCGCCGCGGGCCGGTGGCTCTGCTGTGCAGCGAGGCCGATGCCTTGCGATGCCACCGGAGCTTGGTGGCGGAGCAGGCCAGGCGAGCGGTGCCGGGTCTGGTTGTCGTGCACTTGTAGATCGGGAAGCCGGGCTGGCGGGGCGGAGTGGACGGCGATGGCGGTGCGGCGCGGCAGTGCCGTCCGGGGTGGAAGGGCAATATCACTATTTCGGAAGATAGCGGGCGGCTTTACTGAGGAAATCGAGGTAATGGGCTGCGGTTTCTGTAGAAATCGGGGTAATCGGTCGCCGGCGGCTGGTGCCGTCCGTCGGCTGCAGATCCGTGCACTAGGGCCACCTCGTTGAGCAGCGGGTTCGTCGGGGCGTTCCGGAGGATGGTGGGCGCCCGGCGGGGGGCGAAAAGGGATTACCACGGTTCTGGAAGATAGCCGGCGGCTTCACTGCGGAAATCGAGGTAATGGGCCGCGGTTTCTGTGGAAATTGGGATAATCGGTCGCAGGCGGCTGGTGCCGTCCGTCGGCTGCAGATCCGTGCACTAGGGCCACCTCGTTGAGCAGCGGGTTCATCTGAGCATACTAGGTCTCATTTCGGGGCTCGGCTGGGCGCAAAGGGTATTACCACGGATCTGAAAGATAGCGGGTCGCTTTACTGAAGAAATGAAGGTATCGGGCCGCGGTTTCTGTGGAAATCGTGATAATCGGTCGCAGGCGGCTCGTACCGGTCGTCGGCTGTGGATCGGCCTGTCAAGGCCACCTCGTTGAGCAGCGGCTCCTCCGCGACGGCCCAGACGATGTTAGGGGCCTGGCGGGGGCCGACAGGGCATTACCACGGATCTGAAAGATAGCGGCTGGCTTTACTGAGGAAATCGAGGTATCGGGCCGCGCTATCTTTCAGAATCGACATAATGGGTCGCCGACGGCCCGCGCCGACTACTTGGTGCCGCCGCGGCTCCCCACCGGGCTAGGCCATATTAGAAAAGGAAGCCCCCGCCTCCTGCCAGGAGGCGGGGGCGCTACCTATTACGTTACCCTGCCGACTGATGCCGGCGCCTCTCTGCGCCAGCTCAGGGGCGGCCCCGTGGCGGTCCTTGGCGAGGCCACGCCCGCGGTCTCAACCTTGTCGTTTGACTCAGGCATCGGGATGGTCTCTCTGTGTTGAAAGGGTCTGCCATTCGTGTTAGTCTAATTGTAGGATGTCCTACAACTGGCCGCCGCCTGCCATTGTCGTGGCGGCTGCGGCGGGAGTGGGGGGATGGCCTGGTGGACGCCGGGTTGCTGCAGTCATCGCGGGCTCATACAGCTACCCACATAGCACGCCAGATGCTTGAGGAGCAGATCAGGGAGGGTTTTCTCGAACCCGGCTCGCGTCTGCCCACTGAGCCCGAGCTCGCAAGCAAGCTGGGAGTGAGCAGGAACTCTCTGCGCGAGGCTTTGAGGGCGCTCGAGGATTGTGGGCTTGTCACCAAACGGCACGGGGTTGGCACTTTCGTTACTGACAGCCGTCCTCTGGTGAAGGGCGGCTTGGAGCGCCTGGTCAGCATTGCCGAGTTCATTGCGGGCGAGGGCCGGCAGCCAGGGAGCGTGCTGGTGCAGTCGTCTACAACGGCCGCCAGTCCGGAGCTTGAACGGCGACTCGGTCTCACTGAGAATGAGCAGGTAGCCGTGGTTGAAACGATCAAGACCGCCGATTCGCAGCCAGTGGCAGTCTGCATTGATTACATACCCACTGCGTACCTTCCAGAGAACTTCGACGCCGGCGCACTTCATGAGGCCATATTCGAGGGGCTCCAGCGTGAGCTGGGCATCGTCATCAAGTATGCGGAGTGTCAGATAGTTCCGACAACAGCGACGGCTGCGCTCGCCTCGAAGTTGGACGTCAGCGAGGGCGCTGCCCTCTTGCTGCTAGATCAGGTGCATGTTGACGACCGTGGTAAGCGCGTGTTTCACTCAAAGAGTTACTTCCCGTCGAACCGATTCTCATTCGTCGTAATCAGGCATCGATAGGCGGACCGCCGTCCGCCTCAATATGTTGATGGGGGGAAAGCAGATTGAAGAAGCGCATTCTTGGTTTTCTGATACTGATCGCTCTTCTGGTGCCCATGGTTGGGGCAGCGGCACCCACGGTCAACCTGGAAGTCGTGTGGATGGCATGGCCGAAGGACATGGTAGACCAACTCATCGCCGGGTTCAACAAGATTCATCCCGAGATCAAGGTAGACATGCAGCTGGTGCCGTTCACTCAGTTGTTCCAAACACTTGAGGTGAGACTGCCGGCCGGAGGCACGCCCGATGTCTACATAGTTGACGGGCCGCTCACTCCGTCGTACGCGGCTCGCGGCTTCCTGCTTCCGCTCGATCAGTATTACACCGCTAACGACTTGAAGGCCTGGTTCCCGGCGTCGATTGACACGGCGAAATACCAGGGCAAGCTCTATTCGATTCCCTACGCCACGTCATCGGCGGCCCTGTTCTACAACAAGGACATCTTCAAGCAGTACGGCGTCGCGCTTCCGCCGGCCGACACCAGGCTGACGTGGGAGCAAGTGGCTGAACTGGCCCGCAAGCTGACCATCGACAGCAACAAGGACGGTCAGGTAGACGTGTGGGGTCTGCTCATCGAACAGATCGACAGGCCGTATCAGCTGTTGCCGCTGGTCCAGTCGAAGGGTGCGAACGCTATCTCGCCTGACGGTTTGACGACGGAGGGCTACATCAACTCCAAGCCCTTCATCGAGGCCACCACGTTCTACTGGAAGCTGTTCAACGAGTGGAAGGTGAGCCCGCAGGGCATTCCGGACGCCGCCAAGTCGAGGGAGTACTTCGGCAACGGCAAGGCCGCGATGATGCTCGGGGCGGAATGGAATATCTCAAGGCTTGCGGAGTTCAAGGGACTCGACTTCGGCATGTCGCCGCATCCCTACTTCGCTGGCGGCACGGCTGTCACTCCCACAGGAAGCTGGCATGTCGGCATCAACGCGAAGACCACCAAGAAGGACGCGGCTCTGGCTTTCCTCAACTATATAACCGGACGCGACGCTGCCATCCTGTGGCACAAGCTGTTCGGTCATGCGCCGGCGCGCCCTGACGTTTACGAGGCGTTGCCCGAGGTGTTCGGCAATCCAATGTGGAAGACATTGATCGACGAGATGAAGAACACTGCAGTAGCACGGCCGATCACACCGGGCTATCTTGAATACGAGCTCATGCTCAGAGAGGCCTTCAACTCGATCCACTATGGCGCCGACCCGGCTGCCACGCTGAACGACGCCGCCAAGAGGATCGACCGTGAGCTGCGCAAATACCGTTAGCCGCTGACGTGAGCAACCCGTGAGCAACTAGCGAGGGCGGCGGCAGTCGGCCGAACCGGCCGAACGGGCCGAACCGGTGAACCGGCCGCAGGCTACTGCCGCCTCCGCCCCCAATTCGAGGTGCTACCATGTTCAAGGACGGGAAGGCCGCGTTCTGGTTCATCCTGCCTGCATTCATATTCCTGTCCCTCTTCAAGCTCTGGCCCATAGCGGTGTCTTTCGTGGAGAGCTTCATGCAGTCTACGATATCAGGGCGCCGATTCTTCGTGGGCTTCGAGAACTATGTCTACCTGCTCAAAGATGACCCTGTGTTCTGGAAGTCCATGAGGGTGACGTTGCTGTATTCGCTGATAATCAACCCCCTCACCGTGGTCGTATCGCTTTCCATGGCGCTGTTGCTCAACAGGCCGGGACGGCACATCGGCTTCATGCGCACGCTGGTGTTCCTTCCGTCGGCCATCTCCATGTCGGTTGTGGCAGTGATCTGGAGCGTCATGCTCGATCCTTACTATGGCCTGGTCAACAGCATCCTCAGGCTGTTTGGCCTGCCGCCGCAGCCGTTCCTCACCTCGCCCTCGCAGGCGCTCTGGTGCCTCATGGCGCTGGCGCTGTGGCGGGGCGCAGGCTACTGGATGATGTTCTTCCTGGCAGGGTTGCAGGGAATACCGCACGAGATCTACGAGGCGGCGGAGATCGACGGGGCCAGAGGCCTCGCCCGCACTCTCAAGATCACCCTCCCGTTGCTCTCGCGGACGACCTCATTCGTGCTGGTGTCGAATACCGCGTTCAACTTTCTCACCTTCGCGCCGGTGTTCATCCTCACCAGAGGTGGGCCCATGGGCTCCACCAACATGCTGATGTATGAATCCTACAAGAGCGCGTTCGTGAATGTGGACATGGGCCGCGCCACGGCCATATCGTCGATGCTTCTTGTTCTGATACTGCTCATCTCCCTGGTGCAGCTGCGGGTGACGCGCGCCAGGTTCGACTACTGATTTGGATTCGACGCCGATCCGGAGGTGCCTGACGTGATGCGAACACTGAAACTCGTGAGCAGGCTGGGAGCCACGCTGCTCGTGGTCGCACTGGCACTTGTGTTTATCGTGCCTATCTGGTGGACACTCGCCTCGGCCCTGAGGCCCGCCGGGTCGCTCTATGAGTATGCCAACCCGCTTACCTGGCGCACCTTCATCCCTGAGACGGTAACGCTGGAGAACTTCGTCAACATCTTCGCGAAGCTCGGGTTCGGCCGCGCCATCGCGAATAGCTTCATCGTGAGCGTCGGCACCATCAGCTTCGGCGTGATGGTGAGCGCGATGGCGGGATTCGCGCTGGCAAAGTTCATCTTCCCGGGCAAGTCGGTCTTCTTCTTCCTGGTGCTCCTTACCTTCATGGTGCCGTTCGAAGCCATCGTGATCCCGCTGAACCTGGTCGTGAGGAGGATGGGGTTCCACAACACCTACTGGGCCTTGATACTCCCGGCCGTCGGCAACGGCCTCGGCATCTTCCTGTTCAAGCAGTTCTTCGAGGAACTCCCGTCGGAACTTCTGGAGGCCGCCCGCGTAGACGGCGCCTCCTGGTTCACGATCTTCACCCGGCTGGTGCTGCCGCTCAGCGTCCCCGCCGTGGTGACGGTGATGGTAATGATGTTCCTGTTCCAGTGGAACTCGATGTTCTGGCCCCTGGTGGCCGCCTATTCCAGCAGGTATCAGGTGGTGCAGGTGGCCGTGGCCAGCCACGTGACGGCAGAAGCGTCGCACTGGGCCAACCTGTTCAGTTCGGCCTTCGCGGCGAGCTTGCCGCCGATGCTGCTATTCCTGCTGGTGCAGAAGCAGTACGTGAAGGGGATAGCCAGTACCGGTTTCAAGTAGACACACACAATCAGTTTGAGAAGGGATGCGGACCGATGCACAACAAGACACATCTGGGTCTGAATGCCGACACACTGCCCCCGACTTGTCTTATCGCAGGCGATCCGCAGCGCGTCATGAAGATGCGCTCGTTCTGGGACTCGCCGCGCACTGTGGCCGATTGCAGGGGATACCTGTGCGTGGCCGGCTCGTATCGGGGCGTCGAGATCGCGGCCTGCTGCACCGGCATCGGCGGACCATCGTGCGAGATCGCCATCGTGGAACTTGCGCAGCACGGTGTGTCGAACATCATTCGCGTTGGCACGTGCGGCGGGATCGACCCGGCCGTTAATCCGGGTGACCTCGCCATTCTGAGCGGAGCAATCAGGTATAGCGGGGCAGCCGACGCGTACGCCCCGGTGAACTATCCGGCAGTCTCGGATTGGGAGTACGTCGCGGCGCTGGTGGACGCGTGTAAGGCCAGGGGATTCAGGTGGCACGTGGGCATCGGTCTCACAGTGGATTCGTTTTACGCCACCAAACCATGGTTGATTGCTTCCGAACCGCCGAACACTGAATACTCTGACATGGTGACTCGGTGGGCAGGCACGGGAGTGCTGGGCATGGAGATGGAGGCTGCAACCCTTATGGTCATTGGTTCTGTTTTGAGACTGAGGACCGCGACGATCTGCACGGTGGGTTCGAACCTTCCCAAAGGGTTGAGACCGGATCCCGCGCCAAGCGACGACAACGCCATACTGGCAGCATGCGACGCTGCAGTGGCAATGCAGACCATCGCTGATGGGGAGTGACGACGAGATGACACGATTGGCCGGCAAGGGTGCCGTGATAATTGGAGGAGCAGGGAGAATCGGCCGGGCGGTGGGCAAGGCCTTCGCAGAATCCGGCGCCGGCGTGATGCTGGTTGACAGGAGAGAGCCGGAGCTTGCGGCNNTGCCGATGAGGCCGTCAGGCAGCTGGGCTGCGTAGACGTGCTCGTGAACTGCCCGGGTGGCATCTACCGGTCGCCCTTCCTCGACCACTCGGTTGACGCCCTTGGGGACCTGTGGGACGTCAATGTGCGAGTGCCTTTCATGACCAGCCAGGTATTCGGCAACATGATGAAGCAGAACGGCGGGGGCAAGATCATCAACTTCGCCTCGGTTGGCGGCACGCGGCCGGAGGCAGGGCATTCGGGTTACTCAGCCGCCAAGGCAGGCCTGATAGCCTTCTCGAGGGTGGCGGCAATGGAGCTTGCGGCGTACAACATCCAGGTCAATGTGGTAGCCCCTGGCCCCACGGAGACCATTCCGTTCACATCGCCCTTCTACACGCAGCACCCGGAAGTGTTGAAGTCGATTGAGACCCGTACGCCTGCCGGGCGAATAGGCCATCCCGAAGACCATGTTGGTCTTGTGGTGTTCCTGGCATCCGACGAGTCGGACTGGGTGACCGGCCA
>DBQN01000035.1:21840-23264 GCA_002305255.1 Firmicutes bacterium UBA1393
TTCGAGCAGGTGATGAGCGAGCGCACGGGCATAACCTTCGGCAGAGCGTCGCAGCTGGTGGGACTGGTGTTGATCGCTGCCGCCTGGATGCTTGGCGAAAAGCCGACGCTGGTCACGCTCATGAACATGGTGTTGATCGGCGCGTTCTCCGACGTGGTTCTCGCGGTGCTACCTCATGTCACTGCTACCGCCGCGAAGCCCATAGTGTTCTGCATCGGTCTCATCGTCTATGCGATGGGTATCGCAATGTATGTGTCGCTGCGCATGGGTGCCGGCCCGCGTGAGGCTTTGATGCTCGGGCTGTCGCGCAGGGCCTCCATGAGCATACGGCTGGCGCGGATCATCATCGATTCGTCAGTAGCCATCGCTGCCTGGATCATGGGAGGGCCCGTCAGCTATGGAACCGCGGTGTTCGCGCTTGGGGCCGGGCCGCTCATACAGGCGTTCATGGGGAGATGCGGAGGGATTGTGACCAGGCTGAAGTGACGCGGCGCGTGAGCTGTCGGTGAGTTGTCGCTGACATGGGTCTGGTGCACGTCATGTTTCACTGATATCGAGAACCCCGTTGATGATCAGGTGAAGAGTCGGCCATATACTTGCTGTTCACGTCAGGGCACTATCGATGCTGACAGAGACGCGACTGCATACGGGGCCATCGATAGAGGCAGCCGCCCGTGGGACCTTGAGGTCATGCGGGCGGCTGTCATCATCGCGCAGGCAAGTAGGGTAAGGGCCTGGTGCAGCTGCTGCAGAGCTGCAGCAGGTGGGTTTAGCGTAGTTGTGGATGGGCATAGCCTCTGCGGTGAGGCGGAAGGAGCCGGTCCTCGTCTATCTGGACGAGTTCGGCTCAAGATGGCCTCCATATGGAGGCGAAACCCGGCGCAACCGGCTCGTTGAGCGATGGCCGGGCGCGTGGGATCGGCAGGCAGTGCTATGCACATTCCTCACAACGCATCTAGCAGCTGCGATGGCAAAGCTCTCCCAGGGACAGTGTTGTGCCTCAGTGTCGGCGATCCCGACTATCAGGATAGGCGGAGGCGACACCTCCAAGCAGAGGCGTTGATGACTGGTTCTCGTCTATCTGGACGACTTCTGGCCCACAGAGCCTCTATCTGGAGGTTCAGGTCGGCGAACTGGCGATGGTGCGCGAAGGTGAGACGAGAGTCGTCGGAATGCCCCGCAGGGCATTCCTTCCACACTCCTTCTACCTGCTGTTTTGATGACAACCGTCTAGTCGACTGGTGGCTCGAGGTAAAGGGAGTCGGTGAAACCGAACTTACACGAGGTTCAGCCTCTGGCTGGAGGCTAGTTCCGCCAGATCTCCTCCATCTGGACGACTCCCGCCCGACAATGCCACTATCTGGAGGCCGAGGTCGGCGAATCGCCGGCTGCGCGGGACCTCGGTCACACGGTGCGGGGCGCGG
>DBQN01000068.1:0-1231 GCA_002305255.1 Firmicutes bacterium UBA1393
TGCCATTCCAGACACCTCCTCGCAGCTGGGTCACAGCGAGGAGCAGCTCGTCCACTACCGCCCGATTCACAGGCTCAAGTAGGTCGCTAATCGCCTCAAGTCTATCCACGGCTTGTGACTGCTCGTCAGTCATATCGTCGCCTCCCTAATCTCTAGCCGCGCCTTCAGCGCTGCCAGGAATTCCTCTTGTGTCTGNNTGGTATATCCTCACGCTGCCAGTCTGGCCCTGCCGGTGGAGTCGCGCGTTGGCCTGCTGATACAGCTCCAGGCTCCACGGCAGCCCGAACCAGATGATGATGTCTCCGCCGTCCTGGAGGTTCAGCCCATGTCCGCAGCTTGCGGGATGCGCCAGCAGCACGGCGATCTTGCCGGCATTCCAGTCCTTGATGTCCGCCGCGGTCAGGAGCTCCCTCGCGCCGGCGCCGATGCGCTCCTTGATCCGGTCCCGGTCATGCCTGAAGCTGTAGAGCACCAGAACCGGCCGGCCGTTTGCCTCCTCGATCAGCTCCTCCAGGCGCTCCAGCTTCTGATCGTGGACGTGGACCACCTGACGATCTCCATCGTAGACGGCACCGTTGGCCAGCTGCAGGAGCTTGGTGGTCACGGCCGCTGCGCTGGCCGCCGTGATCTCCCTGTCGCCGATCGCCAGCACCGCATCACGCTCCATCGTCCGGTATCTCGCCATCTCCCTCTCGGACAGCACCACGGGCACTGTGATCCGCATCGGCTCGGCGAGTTTCAGGTAATCCGCGGCTTTCATCGACAGGCAGATGTCCTGGATCCTCTGGTTGATCAGCTTGTCTGCACCAGCTCGCAGAGTGTAAATCTGGAACCCCGGCCTCGGCAGCACACTGAAATACTCGTTCCGATAGCCGGTGATGGTCTTGCCCAACCGCTCTCCGCGATCCAGGAGATACACCTCGGACCACAGATCCATGTAACCATTAGGCATCGGCGTNNGAACCGCTTCGCCTGGTGATTCTTGAAGCTCGACAGCTCATCGACGACCACCGTGTCGAAGTCCCACTTGTCGCCCAGGGTCTCCACGAGCCATACCACGTTCTCACGATTTGTCACGTAGACGTCGGCGTCGGCCTGGAGGGCTGCGAGTCGTTCCGAGGCCGAGCCCAGCACCTTGCTCACCCGTAGGTGTCTGAGATGCTCCCATTTGGCGGTCTCCCGGCCCCATGTGTCCTCGGCGACCTTCAGCGGCGCGATGACCAGCACGCGG
>DBQN01000068.1:1313-2951 GCA_002305255.1 Firmicutes bacterium UBA1393
GGCTGAAATCGCACTGACAAACTCGCTCACTCCGTCCATGCTGTCGATTACGTGTATCTCGAACCCGAGTCGTGCGAACTGCCTCTGCCGATATAGCTGCAGAGGCCGCGGCCGTTCCCCCGGGGCCTTCAGCTCTACAAAATGGGCACATCCGCCCAATAGCACTACCCGGTCAGGCAACCCCGCGTTGCCAGGCGCGGTGAACTTGAAGGCCTTGCCTCCGACCGCCTCAACTGCCCGGCACAACTGATGCTCGATGTCGGCTTCTCTCACTGCGACCACCGCCGATCTTGTATATCTAGGCTGGATCCATCTCTGTCACATCTCTGTCATACGGTCGCGGCCGTCTCGCTCTCCTGCATGACACGGGTTTACGGGGTGTGTATAACCGCCAATGTGACAGACATGACAGAAATCTCAATATTACCAAATCATCTAATTAGGCAGTTTAGGTCTGATCACATCTGCCTATATCACCTAGAAATCTTAGTAGTATATTCTCTGTCATGTCTGTCACAAATGGCCTGAATCCGCAGGTTGGCGCCTATTTCGGCGTATGACAGAGGCGAAATCTCTGTCATATTCTCTGTCATGTCTGTCACATGGCCCTGTGGCTGCTGCCCGTCGTTGATGCACCCGCCCCGCATATTCATACCCTTTCGTACCCCCGCTGCAGACCGTAATCGCCGAAATATCTACGCTTCTCGGCCATCCGCCAACCCGGCAGACTGTTCATGATGCCGGCGATCTCGAGGGATTCGGATCTCCGCAGACTCGCTCGCGGCTGTTCGAGGCACTCGCACCATATCTCCAACACGCAGACCCGGTCGCGCCGCGTCGTGCCCTGGACCACGTCCACGCCCTGCAGGTAACTCCGCCTCCTGTGCAGGTCCCAGTAGTCCCAGCCCTCCGGCAAAGGCTTCTCGAGGTAGTCGAGGATCAGCCCTTCCTTCTCGTTGACCTCCCTGTGCGCTTCCTGCTCGGCCCGCGCCAACGCCTCTTGCTCCGGGCTCAGATACAACGTTTCGTGTTCGTCGCGCCACAGCACCAGGGCCTCCGCCCATATCTGGTCCCGCTCCAGCGGCAAGTCCTTGACCACGNNGACCGGCCAGTATCTCCTGTTGCCCGTCTCGTCCTTGAGGAACTCCCGCTTGTTGGTGGATCCCGCGAACACGCATTGCCTCGGCATGTAGCTGAGTCGCCGGTCGTAGGCGAGCCGTGTCCGATCTTCCTGACTCGTGACGAACCGCTTTATGGCATTGGACTCGGACCGGCTGAATGCCTGGAGCTCTCCGAACTCGACGATCCACGATCCCATGAGCTTCTCGATGGCCTGGTTGCCCTCGACATCCTGCAGCGAGTCGGTGAACCACTCATCGCCGGCCAGAAGTCGCAGGAATGTCGACTTGTAGATGCCCTGGGGCCCGGTGAGAACGAGCATGTGGTCGAACTTGATGCCCGGCCGCATGACGCGGGCGACGGCTCCGCAGACCCACTTGCGCGTCACTGTGCGCACATACTCGGTGTCCGGCGCGCCCAGGTAGTCGATGAGCAGAGTGTCGACCTGCGGGATGCCGTCCCACCGGAGCGACTCCAGATACTCGCGGACCGGATGGAACCTGTGGTGCTTGAACGTCA
>DBQN01000019.1 GCA_002305255.1 Firmicutes bacterium UBA1393
TCTTGCGAAATCGATGTAAAGGGTGGCGCCCGGCGACTCGCTGTCGTTCAGCTCGGCTCCACCAGGCCCGCCTGATTGCGGAGTCCCAGCTCAAGCGATTGCGGTTCGCGGGCCGTACCCAGGGTCAGCGGCGCGACTAGGTGACCCAAGAGCTTTACCCCGATTCTCACAGATAGGGCGGACCTTTATCCCGATTTNNNNAAAGGGTGGCGCCCGGCGACTCGCCGTCGTTCAGCCCAGATCCGTCCGACCAGGCTGGTTGCAGAGCCCCAGCTCAAGCGAGTGCGGTTCGCGGGCCCGATTCGAGGTTGGCGGTGTGACCGGGTGACCCAAGAGCTTTGCCCCGATTCTCACAGATAGGGCGGGCCTTTATCCCGATTTCGAGAGGAAAGGGCTCTGCTATCTTGCTAAATCGATGTAAAGGTCCGCGCCCACGCCCCGACCCCCGCGCCCCGGGGCCTCCGCTGACCTACGACCTACGCAGTCTCCTCCGCGCCGACCGCCAGCCGCTCGACGAGTGACGACCATGGCACCGCTGGCACGGCCGCCACGACCGGCACCGCCGGCACCGCCGACACAGCCGCCACAGCGGCGACATTCGCCGGCATGCGCCCGCGCGGCCTCGACGGCGCGCCGCCGCCCGAGGGGCAACAAGGGTGCTACAGGTGATAGAGACGCGAATCGATCCAACTGAGTCTCCGGTTCCGATCCACACGACAACCGCCGCAGCGACGTACACCACTTGACAAGGCGTGATCGGTAAGCAGAACGCGAAAGTGAGGTTCCCTGATCATGAGAAGAATAGAGCTAAGGAGTGACACCTTCACTCTTCCGACGAATGAGATGCGTCAGGCCATGTTCGAGGCAGAAGTTGGCGACGATGTTTGGGGGGAGGACCCCACTGTCAAGCGCCTCGAAGAGCTGGCAGCCAGAAAGGTCGGCAAGGAGGCTGCGCTGTTCGTTCCCTCTGGCACCATGGGGAACCTGCTCTCTGTGATGACCCACTGCCGCAGGGGCGATGAGGTCGTGATGGAGTCCGAGTGCCATCTCTACTACTACGAGGCCGGCGGCATGTCGGCCGTGGCCGGGGCCATCCCGCGCCTGGTCTCGTCGGAGAACGGCGTGATGTGCCCTGACGACGTCAAGCGCGCCATCAGGGAGTCTAACATCCACTACGCGCCTCCAACCCTGCTCGAAGTGGAGAACACACACAACAGGGGAGGCGGCACAGTTACCGACATCGCGACCCTGTCGGCCCTGGAGGGCATCGCGCGCGAGCGCGGCATGAGAATTCACATGGACGGGGCTAGGGTGTTCCACGCCGCTCACTACCTCGGCGTTCCTGTTACAGAGATCACCGCTCACGTTGACTCCATCATGTTCTGCCTGTCAAAGGGGCTGTCGGCGCCTGTGGGCTCAATCCTCGCGGGCACCGAGGAGTTCATCTCGCGGGCACGCCGCAACCGCAAGATCCTGGGCGGAGGCATGCGGCAGGCCGGGGTCCTGGCTGCGGCAGGAATAGTGGCTCTGGAGCAGATGGTAGACAGACTGGTTGATGATCACGCCACTGCGAGACGGCTGGCCGAAGGGCTGAGCCAGATACCCGGCATTTCGGTGAACATGCGTACAGTGCAAACCAACATAGTCGGTTTCGATATCAGTGGCCTTGGCATGACATCGTCGCAGTTTGCTGCCGCCGTGGCCGAGCAGGGTGTGCATTTCAGCACCATGCCGCCACATGGCATCCGCGCCGTTACCAACAGACACGTCAGCATGGAAGACATGGATTTCGCAGTGGAGACCATCAAAGAGCTGGCCGCATCTGTCAGGTAGACCAGACCGACTACTATCGTCATTGGTCTCATGGAGGTGATCGCATGGCGTCCTCTCCGGTGGCGTCTTCCGACGACAAACGGGCCCTGATACTGGAAGCAGCACTTCGAGTTTTCGCAGAGAGCGGGTTCCACACATCCACCGTAGACAAGGTCGCCGAAGTGGCAGGCATCGCAAAGGGCACCGTCTACCTCTACTTTCACAGCAAGAACGAACTGATGGATGAGCTCGTGTCGGGCAGAATCGCCCGGCTCACGTCTCTCGTTGAGGAGGCCACTGCCCAGTCCGTCGACGAGCTCACCGGCGAGGCGGTGCTCGCCGCGCTCGCGGGCATTGTCAAGGCCCATTTCGCCTTTTACAGCACGGAGCGGCAGTTCCTGACGTTCCTGGCCGGCCAGATCGGAATGCTCGGGCCCAACCTGAGCACGGCGGTGCTAGACGGCACCCAGTTGCTCACGGCGCGAGTTGAGACCATGCTCGAGCAGGCCATGGCAATGGGCAAGGTGAGACGGGCAACCGATGCCAGAACCATGGCCTTCGCCCTCATGGGCATGGTGCATGCCGTGGCCTACACGTGGCTGATGGACCCTGAACCCAGCTCGGTAGATGACATAAGCGCCGAGGTATTCGACATGTTCATGGCAGGCGTGCGGGCTTGATCCACATTTCGCCCGACTCAGTCCCGCCCTACTCCATCGGATTGGGCTGGCACGCATCGTCTCTGTATGCTATGATGAATCCACAGGTATCACAGGTAAGGCCACATGGCTTCATATATGAGGACGGAGATTTGGAGAGTCCTGCCGCCGGCGGAACGCGGGTTCGCCGGAGGGAGGGCTTTACTTTATGCCTGGGAACTAGATAGCGTTTGCCGAATGAAGCAAGGAGGTGCGTTCGATGGCGAAGTGCGTGCTGGCGCTCGATCAGGGCACGACGAGCTCACGCGCGGTTCTATTCGATGACAGGGGCAGCATGCTCTCCATGGCCGGTTCGGAGTTCACCCAGATCTACCCGCGGCCAGGCTGGGTCGAGCACGACCCTGTTGAGATCTGGCAGACTCAGCTGGACGCCATCCGCGCGGTGCTGCGCGAGGCTGATGTGGACGCGAAGGACATCGCGGGAATCGGTATCACCAATCAGCGCGAGACCACCATCCTGTGGGAACGGTCGACAGGCCGCCCTGTCGCCAACGCCATCGTGTGGCAGTGCCGCCGCACCGCGGGCATGTGCGACGAGCTTCGCGCTGCAGGCGACGCCGCGGACATCACCGCTCGTACCGGGCTCGTGGTGGACGCCTACTTCTCCGGCACCAAGGTCAAGTGGCTGCTCGACAACGTAAGCGGCCTCGCCGACGCGGCCCGCCGCGGTGAGGTGCTCTTCGGCACGGTCGACAGCTGGCTGATCTGGAGTCTGACAGGCGGCCTCGTGCACGCCACCGACGTCAGCAACGCCTCCCGCACGATGCTCTTCAACATCCACACCATGGACTGGGACGATGACATCCTGCGCCTGCTCGGGATACCCAGGTGCATGCTGCCGCAAGTTGTTGCCTCAAGCGGCGTCGTGGGTCACACTGATGCGGCGCTGTTCGGCCTTGAGCTGCCGATCGCAGGTGTGGCCGGCGATCAGCAGGCCGCCCTGTTCGGACAGGCTTGCTTCGACCCCGGAACGGTGAAGAACACCTACGGCACAGGGTGCTTCATGCTGATGAACACCGGCAGTCGGGCCGTGTCATCGAAGAACAACCTGCTCACGACGGTGGCGTGGAAGGTCGGCGATGAGGTGGAGTACGCCCTCGAGGGCAGCGTGTTCGTGGCCGGTGCTGTGGTGCAGTGGCTTCGTGACGGCCTGAGGATCATCGACAACTCGACGGAGTCGGAGGCGTATGCCTCGCGCGTCGACGACACAGGCGGCGTATACCTGGTGCCCGCGTTCACTGGTCTGGGTGCGCCCTACTGGGACGCTTACGCTCGCGGCACCATTGTTGGCCTGACCAGGGGAACCGGGCGCGAGCACGTCGTGCGCGCGGCCCTCGAGAGCATCGCCTATCAGACCCGCGACGTTCTCGACGCCATGTGTGCCGACAGCGGCATCGCCCTGCGTGACCTGCGCGTCGACGGCGGGGCGACACAGAACGACTTCCTGATGCAGTTCCAATCCGACATACTCGGTGTCACAGTGCGGCGACCTGAGGTGATCCAGACGACAGCCCTCGGAGCGGCATACCTGGCCGGGCTGGGCGTTGGCGTCTGGCAAGGCAAGCGCGAAATTTCGGCGCTCTGGAAGCAAGACCGTG
This sequence comes from Firmicutes bacterium UBA1393, assembly GCA_002305255.1. Classification (GTDB taxonomy): domain Bacteria; phylum Bacillota; class DTU025; order DTU025; family DTU025; genus UBA1393. The sequence continues at coordinate 4,130 of DBQN01000019.1, forward strand.
AGTTCACGCCGCATATGGGCGAGGAGCGGCGCAGCAGGCTCTATGCCGGGTGGCGCAGGGCTGTCAAGCGGGCGACGGCTTGGGAGCAGTCTGACACAGCACAGTGAGGACAAAGCGACGAGGGGGTAGGTCTCAGTTGAATAGACGCACTATTAGGACGGACGTCGTCGTCATCGGCGCCGGTGTCGTGGGAACCGGTATCGCACGGGAGCTTTCCCGATACGACGTAGACGTGGTGCTCGTCGAGCGCGAGGCCGACGTTGCATGGGGAACCACAAAGGCCAACACAGCGCTTGTGCACGCAGGCTACGATGCCGATCCGGGCACCAACAAGGCGCGGTTCAACGTTGCCGGAAACGCCATGTATCCCAGGATCACACAGGAACTCGGAGTTATGTATAAGAACACGGGCACCCTCGTGGTGGCCACGGCTCCTGACCAGGTGCCCCACTTGAACGAGCTGCTAGAGCGCGGCAAGGCCAATGGCGTTCCGGGGCTGGAGATCATCGGGCGCGAGAGAATCGTGGAACTGGAGCCGTTCATCTCGTCTGATGCCATCGCAGCGCTGTGGGCGCCCACCGGCGGCATCACCAGCCCATGGGAGCTGGCCATCGCCTACGCAGAGAACGCCGTCGATAACGGCGTGACAATACTGCTGTCTTCGCCGGTTACTGCAATCGACGTTGAAGGCGGGCGTGCCGTGCGCGTGCACACTCCCGACACAACCATCGATACGCAGTTTGTTGTCAATGCGGCCGGCCTGTTCGCCGACGAGATCGCCGGCATGGTGGGAGCACGCGACTTCAACATCGTGCCGCGCAAAGGCGAGTACTACCTGCTCGACAAGAGGGCCGGGCACCTTGCCCGCCATCCGCTGTTCCCGGTGCCCACGGCGTTCTCAAAAGGCATCGTCGTTACGCCCACGGTAGACGGCAACTTGCTCGTAGGACCCAACTCGCAGGTCGTCGAGGGCACGTCGGATCTGGATACTACGGCCGCCGGTCTCGATGAAGTGATCACGGGAGCACGCAGGCTGGTGCCGTCTATACCATTGAGAGACAACATCACCAACTTCGCAGGGCTCAGGGCGACTGCACAGCCGTCTGGCGATTTCGTTATCGGCCCCGCAAATGGAGTGCCCAACTTCATCAACGCGGCAGGCATTCAGTCTCCCGGACTGACGGCCGCTCCTGCCATCGCCCTCGAGATCGTCAACCTGCTGGGCGAGGCCGGGCTGAAGCTAGTCGAGAAGCCTGACTTCAATCCTATTCGGCCGCGTCCAGCCAGGTTTGAGGAGATGGACGATGACCAGCGCTCGGCGGCTGCAGCCCGCGATTCGAGGTGGGGCCACATCATCTGCAGGTGCGAGAGTGTCACTGAGGGCGAGATCGTCGAGGCGCTGCACCGCAGCGTCCCATGCACCACACTGGATGGAATCAAGTTCCGAACCAGGGCCGGCGCAGGCAGATGTCAGGGCGGCTTCTGCGGCCCGCGGGTGGTGGCCATCATCGCTCGCGAACTCGGCATCTCGCCCGACGCCGTGACCAAGAAGGGCGGGACCTCCAGAGTGCTGGTGGGGCCGGGCAAGCAGCAGTGTAGTTGTTCGTGCGGCAAGTGCGCCGATGAAGGGCACGTGGGGGAGGGTGAGACACATGCGTAAGATCGAGTGCGATGTGGCAGTGATCGGGGCGGGCCCAGCCGGTCTGGCGGCAGCGGCTAAGGCCAAAGAGCAGGGTGCGCAGCGCGTGCTATTGATGGATCGAGACCGCGAACTCGGAGGCATCCTCAACCAGTGCATCCATAACGGGTTCGGCCTGCAGCTCCTGGCTGAAGAGATGACCGGTCCACAATATGCAGAGTACTTCATAGAGGAAGCGAAGAAGGCCGGTGTGGAGATGATGCTCCACACGATGGTGCTGAATGTGGGGGCCGACCGCAAGATCCACGCCATCAACGAACACGAAGGCCTCATGGAGATCCAGGCCAAAGCTGTCGTCATGGCCATGGGCGCGAGGGAACGCAACCGGGGCGGCGTCGTCATTCCCGGCGCGCGGCCTGCCGGCGTGTTCACCGCGGGCGCGGCCCAAAGGTATGTGAATATGGAAGGCTACATGCCCGGCAAGCGCGTGGTAGTGTTGGGGTCAGGCGATATCGGTCTCATCATGGCCAGGCGCATGACCTGGGAGGGAGCCAAGGTCGAGGCGGTGCTAGAGATAATGCCGTTCCCGTCAGGGTTGACCCGCAACATAGTCCAGTGCCTTGAAGACCAGGGCATTCCCCTCTATCTGGGCCACACGGTGACTCGGGTTCACGGCAAAGACCGCGTCGAGGCGGTAACGGTGTCGAAGGTCGGGGCGGATTTCAGGCCCATACCGGGCACTGAGTGGGTGATCCCGTGCGATACGCTGCTGCTGTCGATAGGTCTGATACCAGAGAACGAGCTTACCCTGGAGGCGGGCGGGAAGCTGGACTCCGTCACCAACGGTCCTGTCGTCGACGATGAGATGAGCACCAGCATCCCCGGGGTGTTCGCCTGTGGAAACGTGGTGCACATACATGACCTGGTCGACAACGTTACGCGCGAGGCCTGGGCGGCAGGCGAGGGCGCGGCGCGGTTCGTCACGGGAAGGCAGCCGTCGGGCCAGACCATTTCGACTGCTGCCGGCGAAGGCATCCGCTACGTCGTGCCCCAGATCGTGCACACTGACAACCTTGAGGCGCGCGATGTGCGCCTGTCGATGCGGGTGACCGCGCCGGCGGATAGGGTCAGGGTAGAGGCAGTGCTGGAAGACGAGGTCGTGTACAGCAAGGCCGAGCGCGTGGTGCGCCCCGCTGAGATGGTGGCGCTGACGATCCCGAAGGGCACCGTCAGTCGCGAAGCGGCCCAGGCGGCCGCTGCCGCCGGTCACAAGCTCGTCGTGAGAGTGACGAAGCGCGACACCGCCGCACAAGGAGGAAACAAGTCATGAGCGCAGAAACACGCGAACTGACATGCATTGTCTGCCCAGTGGGGTGCAGGCTCAAGGCGGAGATGGTTGACGGCAAGGTCACATCGGTTGAGGGCAACGGCTGCAAGCGAGGAGCTCAGTACGCCCTCGACGAGCTGTGCGCACCGAAGCGCACCGTGACGTCGACGGTGCGCGTTAGCGGCGGGTTCCTGCCGTTGGTGCCCGTCAAGTCGGCCCAGCCTGTGCCGAAGGAGAAGATCGCAGAGGTGCTAGCCGCGATTTGCGCGACGCAGCTTACCGCGCCGGTCAAGGGAGGCCAGGTTGTCATAGCCAACGTGGCTGGAACAGGCATCGACATAGTCGCATCACGTTCGATGCCGGTGGCGGAGGCAGCTCAGGCGTAGAGACACCTAGAGGAAGACGAAGGGCCAGGCGTGCGGTGGCCGTTGCGGCGGTGGCGGCCGTTCCGGCGGTGTCGGCGGTAGCAACGGCGGCTGCGGTGCTGGCGCGCGGCCCCGACTAGGGCATGGAGGTGTGAGCATGCGGAAGGCGATTGCGGGCGCGATTTTTGTTGCAGTGTTGCTGGCCGGGAGCGCGGTTGCGCAGCCAGTCGGCGGGGGTGCGGGTGCGGGCGCCGGTGGCAGCGCTGGTGTTGGCGCCAGTGTCGGTGCTGGCGTGAGCGCCGGCGGTGGTGCTGCGGTTCTCGACATCGCCCGTACGGAACAGCTCATGGCCGGGTTCACCGACGTACTCAACACCTCCACTGACCGCACTTCGCTGCTAGTAGCCCTGGGCATGCTCAGGGATGCGGCGTGGACACCGGCGCTGCCGGCTGCCCGTCGCCTCGCGGTGAGTCAGGATGACGCGGAGGTGCGGCGTGCCGCTGTCAAGCTGCTGGGCTGGCATGGCGAGGCCAGAGACTGGGAGCTCATCATGCTGGGCCTCTACTCCGATGATGAGGCGGACGTACTGGCAGCCATCTGGGCAGTGGAGCACTACGGTGACGAACGCGGCATCGGCTACCTCGACGACGTGGCTGCACAGGCTGGGCCGGTCGTGGCAGCGGCCGCGAAAGATAGCCGTGCGCGGCTTGAGCAGTTCCTGGAAGAGCTCGCCGGGCCGTCGGCGAGAGACCTGACGGTAGCAGACGTGCCGAGGCTCAGGTCGGAGATGATATCGGCCAGACTTAGTGGGCTGGATGATGCCGGTGCGCAGGCAGAGGCCCTGGCGACCACGATGCGGCTCGTGCTTCGCAGGGCAGCGGCTGAGGATGATCCCTGACTGCCTTGCGACTAGGGCTGCCGTAGGCAGTCGAGTATCGCGGGTGCCGCAGATGAAGATGCAACCGAAGGTGCTAGGAGGTACTGTAGATTGAAGATTGGGGCATCCGTTCTGGCCCTCGAGCCGATGCACATAGTGGACGCCGTCCGAGACATCGCTGACATGGGATACAAGCACGTTGAGCTGTGCTGCTCAACGCCGGGATTCGACTACCGCACAGTGACCGGCGACACTGTGGACCGCCTGAAGGCACTGGCTGCTGAGCACGGTCTCATATACACGTTGCACCCCCACGTGGTCAACACCGCCGACACCTACGAGCCGGGGAAGGCCCTGGTGCAGGCGCACTATGTCGGAGCTGCGCGTCTGGCCGCACGTGTTGGGGCGAAGTCCATCGTTGTTCACGTGGGCTACAGATCAGGTACCGATGTCGAACGGGCCAGGGCGTTGGAGCGCTCGCTCGAGGTCATCGCCAAGACAGGAGAAGTTGCCTACGCTGAGGGGATCGGGCTCATGCTCGAGAACACCGACTGGGGAGAATTGCGGCTCCTCGACTCCCCGGCCGACCTGCTTGCCATGCGCGAGCAGTGCCCCAAGGGAACAAGGCTACTCCTCGATACCGGCCACGCCGTACTCCAGGGTTTCAACCCTGCCGAGTGTGCAGAGCTGTGGATGCCTCACCTGGCCGAGATCCACGCTCACGATAACCACGGCGGCAACGACGAGCATCTAGCTGTGGGAGACGGCATCATCGACTGGGAAGCTCTCGTCGCTGAGTTAGCTACACACAGCTGGACTGGGGTGATGATGATCGAGATCATCCCGGAAGCAGGAGGCGCCGAAGGCATAAAGAGGAGCGATGAACGAATCAAGAACGCGCTTGCGCGCAGCGCCAGGCCGTGTTACAATCAACATTGTCAGTAGCTCGACAACAGCTTTGCCGAAGTGGTGGAATTGGCAGACGCGCTAGATTCAGGGTCTAGTGGGAGTTAATCCCGTGCGGGTTCAAATCCCGCCTTCGGCACCAGCCACATTAACAGCCAACAGGCTGGGTAAATGAAGATGGACATCACCGGACAGCGTCCAAGTGGTGTCCATCTTTGCGTTTAGCCTGCTAGAAGCACTAATGCGCCTAACCATGCTTGCGCATCAATCGAGGGCAGCGCTGCGGTCAACATGGATACTGGAAACGCCCTTGACCGCGGATAACCGTTTACACCGATTTCGCAAGATAACGGCGGCCTCTTCTGTCGAAATCGAGGTAAAGCCGCGCACTAAGTCGAAAAACAGCGGTAAAGCGACGGAGGCTCCAGGT
>DBQN01000079.1 GCA_002305255.1 Firmicutes bacterium UBA1393
AGGTAGACGTTGTAGGTCACAGGACCGTGCGCGTCCTCCACCGCTTCCCATGTCCACACAGGGTTCTGGTTCGTCGGGTTCGGGCTCGCCACCGGCGCTGTAGGCGTCGCCACCGTTGCGTCGATGATCACAATCGACGTATCGGGAGTGCTTTCATTGCCTGCGGCGTCTACCGCAATCACTATCAGGACGTGGGCGCCGTCGGCCAGATCGGAGCTTGGCCAATAGGCGTAGAACGGCCATTGGTATGTGACATCAAGCGGCGCCGAGAAGTCCAGTGAGTAGATGTATTTGACCACTGGAGCATCTGTTGGGCCATCCGGTTCCGGTGATGACCACTGCCAGACCGGTCTCGGGTCGTTCGTCGGCGTCGTCATCGGCTCGATGGTAACCGTCGGACCGGTACGGTCGACTATGGTAGTCTCCCTGCTAGACGCTGCGCTGACGTTGCCTGCGTCATCAACCGACCTAACGGCTGCCCATACCTCGGCCCCGTCCTCCGCGCCGCTGATGTCGATGGTCAGCGTCTGAACATTGGGCCAGGTCACCACGTCTATTGGTTCGCTGTTTCCAATGACGTAGCGCACTCTGTAGCGGGAGGCGCCGTCAACCGCAGTCCACACCAGCGTCAGCGAATCGGCGTTAGTGTAGGCCGGCAGCGACTGCATGACCGGCACCGCCGGAGCTACCGTGTCTATTACGACGTGACCCGGTGTCGACCTGGCGCTCTCATTGTAGAGGTCATCGAGAGCCGTAACCTCCAGAATGTGGAGGCCATCTGACAGGTCGAAATCGGGCGTGTAGGACGGAGTGTACTCGGGATCCTCAGGGACAAGGTCCTCAGTCCAAACATACTCGCCGTCCAGATACACGTTGAAGCAGGCGACATCATCGAAGGCGTCAAGGCCTTTGCCACCGTACTGCCCAGCACTCCACTGCCAGGTCCATGTCGGCCTTGGGTTATTTGTCAGTGCTTCGCTAGTCGTCGGCATTCCAGGAACCTCAGGTGGCGTGATATCTATCTCCACGCCCACTTCATCTGTCCAGGCGCTGAGGTTACCCAGGGCGTCAGCGGCTCTGACTCTCAGATAGTGCCAGCCCTCGACTAGCCCAGGAGCGAAGTAATACGGGTCATTGCCTACGTTGATGACTGCTCCGCCATCGAGCTGCACTATATAGTCGGCAACATCACCGGTGGAGGGGTTCCACATCCACATAGGCTTCGTGCTGTTGGTGCGCTCATACCCCGCGTCGAGGCCCGTTGGGACTGCCGGCGCCTCCTTGTCAACGGTAACGCTGCCCGAAGCGGTCGGGCTCTCGTTGCCCAGCCAGTCGTAGGCACGCACCGAGAGTGTATACGTTACCGTGCTATTGGGGTTATCGAAGTACGTGGAATAGGTGTTCGTGTTACCGACGTCAACCTCAGGTGCGCCGTCAACGCTCACCTTGTAGCCAACTGCGCCATCAGGATTGCTCCAGCTCCACGTCTGTGGCGACTCGTTGGTAGGGCTAGGCGACACCAGCGTCAATGCCGGCGCGTCCGGGCCAGTGGTGTCAAAGATCGTGGTAAGCGTTGCCGACCAGCCGCTGGTCTTGATACCGCCCGAGCTCAAGGTGGAGATGGCCCTCACCCTGAACCACCACTGGCCTTCGTCAGCGACTGGTGCCAGTGACAGGGTGTAGCTCGACACCGCTGGCGAAGTCTGGAAGGCGATCCCGGAGAAGTCGGCATTCCGGGAGGCCTGCAGTTCGTACGTGATGGCATTAGTTCCATCCGTGATGTCGTTCCAGTCGATCAATATCGGAGAGGTTCTGTAACCCTCCGCTAGCGGAACGACGTCAGGAATGGCTGGGGCGGCAGTGTCGATCAGCACAGGGGCAAACTCGAGCGCACTGCTCTCGTTTCCTGCGTTGTCGATTGCTTTGACAGTGAGGGTGTAGTAGCCGTCTGACAGTGGCTCCGTCGGCGTGAACGACGTGTCTGTGGTCTCAGCCCACAGTGCGCCGTTCCCGAACACCAGGTAACGATCGATTCCGGATCCAATGTCCGAGCCTGACCACATCCATGTGGGAGTCGGATTGGTTCCGGGTGTTACCGGGGTGAGGACGGGGGTCACTAACGGATTAGCCGTGTCAAGCACGTATGGGGCGCTGATCGCGCTCCAGTTCGACGAGTTGCCCGCCGAGTCAAACGCGGCGACTCGGATGGTGTAAGTGCCATCCAAGCCCAGCGGATCGTCTGGCGTCCAAGATGTCGTCGTCACTGTGAGCGGTGGTACTTCGGCGAAGCCTAGACCGTCTCTACTGATCTGTACGCAGTAGACTATGGGCTTCCCACCATCATCTACTGCGGTCCACGTCCAGGTGGGAGTGGCGTCGTTTCCAGGCGAAGCCACAGGATCTGAAAGGAGAGGAATTCCAGCCACCGCCGCCGGGGGAGTGTCATCGACTAGGAAGGCGTGAAGCCGCGTATCGCTTGCCGATGTCAAACTCGAGCCCTGGGCCGTAACCGTGAGATCCTTAGTTCCCTCCAGCTCTCCGGAACTCAGCGTAATGGGAAGCGTGAAGGAGGCGGTTCCAGTACTGTCCACGGTCACCTGGTTGACGAAGGACACAGTGGAGTCGCCTACAGAGACTGTGAAAGACACAACCTCGGCCTGCGTAGTCGTGACTTTGCCGCTCACTTCGATCGTGGCCCCGGGCCGCACGGAGGACCCGATCGCCGGAACCGTCGACCATATCTCGACAGAACTTATGTCCGCCGAGGCCACTCCGCTCAATGCAAGCAGCATCAATATCAGTACGGAGGTTGCCAGGAAGATTGACCCTCGCCGGTATTGTCTCATCTAGTAAGTTCACTCCCTTCGCTAGAACAGAGAACAAGCGTGATCATCGCCGTTGAGTCCGACGTGACCAGGTGACACTGAACACTCAACTCAGGCATCTCCTCCTATCACAATCCGACGTGACGTGTAGATGATTCCGAAAAGAAGCTTGCACGCACCGAATCGACCTGCTTCACCACTGCGTGCAACCCGCATAAGTCGATCTAAGTTGAATTCTATTGAAAACCTCCAGCAAGCAGCACTGTTCGCAGGTATAGTTGGGGTACACTGTAGGTATAAGAAAAGTGCAGTCACTCTCGACTGCACTTGAAAACCCTCGGAATTCGCGGTAGATTATTGTATTTTGCTTATCTGCATTAGGGCTGCATACGCGATGACCTCTGATCTATTATTGAGGTGGAGTTGGTCGAGGATCTGCTTCATGTGATACTTCACTGTGCGCTCACTGATGAACAGGGCGCTGCCTACTTCCTTGTAGGTCATCCCCGAGGCCACCAGCTTCAACACCTCCATCTGCCTGGGCATGAGCAATGGCTGGGATAACCGACTGCCAGACGCGCTCTGGTTTCGGAACTCCTCCAGCAGTTTAGCGGTGAGCCCGGGAGAGAACGCCACCTCCCCGCGCTGGAGGTCCTCAAGCATCGTGATGAGATCGTCTGCGTCAACGCTCTTGAACAGATACCCGGAAGCCCCGCTCTTCACTGCCTCAAAGATGTCGTTTTCGCCTTCCGACACAGTGAGCATGACGATCTTCACGTCCGGGAATTCTGCCTTTATGAGACGGGTGGCCTCCAGGCCACCGCATCGTGGCATACTGATGTCCATCAGCACGATGTCAGGAGCGCTGCTCCGTACCATCTGAAGCGCCTCGTACCCGTCTGAGGCAGTTCCGACCACATCTATCCCACGCAGCTTCAGCAGATTGGCCAATCCGCCTGCGAAAAGCATGTGGTCGTCTACTATCAGAACTCTCATGGCGAGTTCGCCTCCTCCTCACGCTGCAATGGGATGCACACTCTCACTTCGGTTCCTTTGCCCGGCGCAGATACTACTGCCAGATCACCGCCCAGGCTCTCAGCCCGCTCGCGCATGATGCCGATGCCAAGGCCCATATTGCCCTTGCCGGGCTGTTGGACGGCGGGATTGAAACCGCACCCATCGTCCTTTACGGAAACCTGCAGCAGGCCCTGCACTGTTTCGAACTTCACAGTGAGCTTGCCTGCTGAGGCGTGCTTCACTGCATTAGTGCATGCCTCCTGGATGATCCTTAGGATCTGAAAGCCGGCTTCATTGCCGAGGGCATGCTCATCGAAGTCGGCGGGCATGGCAAGGTCGATCCTAACGCCACTCCGTTGCTCGAGCCCGTCCAGCAGCGCCAGAAGCTTCGGTCTGAACTCAAAGCGCAGTGCCGCGTCGCCCATCATGCTGACGATGTGCTGGCGCAGATCTGAATAGGTCTCGCGAACTACCTCCACGAGCCTCGTCAGATCCTCCTCGACACTCGCTCCGCCGTTGTGGATCAAGTTCTCGCGGGTGGCCTGAAGCTGGACGTTGAGGTAGCCTAGGGTCTGGCCGATGTTATCGTGAAGCTCGCGCGCCAGAAGCTCGCGTTGTTGGTGAGCAGTGAGAGCCACGCTGTCGCGAAGGCGCTGATCCTGGCTCTGCACGCGCTCTGTGATGTCGTTTATCACCAGCGTCTTTCCGACCAGCGCTCCGGCCTGGCTAAACAGCGTCGACACGCGGATCTCGTAATAGTCGTCGCCGTGCCGCACGTCAACCACCTGATCACCCGTATGGCTCATCATGTCCTTGAGCGCGGCTGCCGCTTCAGGCCAGCACTGCAATAGCTGTGCGGGGCCGACATTGGCCAGGTCCCTGGTACGCAGTCTCACCATCCTCCTGGCCGCCGGATTAGCATAGACGACCAGGCCCTCCGCACCTACCACGGCGACTCCGCTGTCCATGCCCTCCACAACTGCCGATAGGGCTATGGGCCTGATGTCTAGCAAGTAGTAGCGGAGAATGGCTATTATCGTAACGATGCCCGACAGAGCAAAGGAGACGGGCGTGAAATCGACATTCGGAAGGGGGCTCTGCCCAATGAGGTAGACGATGTTGTACACGCACGGCACCGACACGCCCACTAGAGCCAGTAGCCCCTGCCCCCTGTAGGGATTGGGCAGCCCGAACACCGTTCGCGTGATGGCCAGCAAGCCGAGGAGAATCAGGAAGTAATTGTAGAAGACCATGACCCTAAAGGCCCAGCCGTACTCCTTGGCCACAACCGGCAGCGGGCCGCTGACATCGAGGTGCACTCCATAGCTCATCCACGAATGGTACGGGTTCGTGAAGGACAGTATCGCGAAGACCGCCGACATCGCAAGCAGAAGCGTCACTTTCCTCTTGGTCAGCACATCTTGCCGACCCGAGAAGCCTATAGCCATTGCCAGCCACGCCACGGGTGCCGTGGTTATGCCGATGTACTGGACGTTGCCCCAAAACAACTTGCCCTGAAGCGTGACACTGCAGTGCTCAGCCGCACTCCCCAACGACCAGACAGACAGCGCGACCATGAACAGTCCGATCGCCGTTGAACCTGGTCTCCCCCGCCGGGCCCAGGCCAGGTCTGCCGCCATCAGCGTGATCACTCCGCTGATCACGTACGGCACCGCGAATGGTGTGTACTCCATCTGCATCAGGCAGTTGACCTTTCGCCAAGATTTTCTACATTACTTCTGTGAATTAATCGATACTCCTCCTGCGTGTTTGATGTTTCGACCGAAAATCGCCAGCTAGTCACGTCGGCATCTGGCAGAGCCGAGTGCATCGTCCGCGTCAGCGTTAGTGCCCCTTGTCCGTCTTGTGCGGCAGCAACCGTAGGTCGCGCGAAGAATAGGCTTTGGACAGGCATTAAGCATTGAGGCCGTAGACATCGCGACTGTCGGGCAACAGCCAGGCTGCCAGGCGTGCGGCTTGTCGCCCGTTCTACACTCGCGATCGCGATGATGTATACTTAGGTAGTACCGACATCTGTCATCCCTCCGTGCATCGCCCTCATGTGCGAAAGCACTACGGCGACGCCGGCATCACTATTGACCTCAGGCAATCCATCCCAGCACCGATTCAGAGCGATCACCAGGTGGTCTATCTAGCTAGAAGCAAGACGATTCGTACAGCTTGGAGTTGAGCTGAATGATGAATTCACTTAGGAGACTCGCCATACTTGTTCTGGTAGCGTTGACGCTTGCTGCCGCCCCGCAATCAGTTGTGGCTACCGATGCGCTGGCACCCGCCGCAGTTGAGGATGGCTTCGCCTTGATGCCCTACACCTCCGATGGCATCCCGTCACCCGAAGCCGGCACCGATGGCGGAGCGTATCTAGTGAGAGTGACCGATGCCGCGGGTCGATTTGTGGGCGTCGCCAGGTGGGACGGCAAGACTGTCAACCGACGTAACGACCAGCCGGGCTGGACGGTTCCGATGTTGGCCTGGACAGGCTCAAGCTGGCTTCACCTAGAGCTCGGCGTGGCAGGCGGTGAGCGTTCGGTGGTGTTTCTCGACGTAACCAGTGATCCGCAGACAGCCCGCAATTACCGCTACACGCTGGCCTTCGCAGGCAGCGGAGCATGGGCGGCGGCGAGCGACGAGAACACGCCGTCGACGGCAGCTGCCCGTTCGTTGGCTGCTGAGGGCACTGGCGGCCTGGCCAGGTTCCTCGCGCTAAATACCGACTACCCGGGAGTGTCGTTTGCTGCCGGTCTGCACGAAGCGGCAGGCCGACCCGGCGTGCACTATGTGGCGGTTACGGCTGATCCGACGATGGCCCCTGCCAACAGTCGTCGTCTGCTCACGTTTCGCACTGCGACAGTTGAGTGCTGGTCGCATGAACCGGTGATGGCTGCAGCCGCTGCCCTGTCGTCTACGGAATCGAAACCGGACGTGAAGGTGTTCGCCACCGTAAACAAGCAAGCCGCCCTGCCGGGCGATGCATTGACCTACACCTATTACCTGTTCAATGCAGGCACCCAGGCTCCCTCCGACATCAGTGCCACGTTCGATATCCCTGCCGGCAACGTGTTCATTGACGGATCCGTTAGCGGTGACCCGGCGTCGGTGTCGCTCAAGGCAGGGCCTGATGGCACTGTAAAGTCCATCACCTGGACCCCCGAGCGTTCGCTTGAGTTCGGGCAGGTGCTACAGGTCTCATTCAGCACGACGGTCAAGTGACGCAGCCGCACAGTGCAGGAACGGCATGTCGGCTGCCGAATAACACACAACCTTCAGGAGTGATGATGGTGCTCAACTACGCTTCCCAGGTCATTACCGCCGCCACAGGCAGCGATCCCAACAGGCACGCTTTCCGCGGTGCCGTGGCGGTGGTCATCGCGAACGATAGGCCCGTCCTTGAGCTGGCCGCGGGCACGGCCTGGCCGGAGCCGGAACCGGCAGCGGCGTCGACGGCGACGTCGGGGCCTCCATCTGCCGCCCCCGCCAGCCAGGCCGCAGTCGGACCGATGCGCCTTGACTACATCTTCGACCTCGCATCGCTGACGAAGGTGATGGCGACGGCACCGTCAGTTCTGCTCCTGGTGGATCACGGGCTCCTTGCCCTCGATGACCCTGTGCAACTCTTCTTCCCACAGGCTGCCGGCACGCCGCTAGGCCTAGTCACTGTGCGCCAGTTGCTCCTGCATACTTCAGGCCTTCCCCAGCAGGCCGACTTGTTTGCCTCAGCCTATCGCATGCCTTGCCCGGGCCCTGCGGATGCCAACGGCGGTTGCCGTGATGGGCTTGTCGGCGGCGCGGTCTCGGTGATCTCGAAGATGCGCCTGCTCACGCCGCCCGGCACAAACGTGAACTACAGCTGTGCAGGCTATATCGTGCTCGGCGCTATCGTTGAGGCGGTTGCGGGCTGCAGTCTACACGATTTCGCAACCGAGAACATCTTCGAGCCCCTCGGCATGGCCGACACAGGCTTCTTCCCGCTCGACAGGCCGCTCCCCGCAACTGCCTGTGGGCGCGTCGTGCCCACCGAATCGCGCTCTACGAACCCGCGAGCCAGCGCATATGCAGCCGCCTTCACCCAGCGCGGACTGTGGCTCGACGAGTGGAGCGCTAGGCACATCGCCGCCCCCGGCTCTTCTATTGCCGACACGGCCTGCGGCGTTGTGTACGATGACGAGTCCGGCTGGCTCGGGGGAGTGGCTGGCAATACAGGCCTCTTCTCCACTGCCCGCGACATCGCCGCGTTCGGCCGCATGTGGCTGCACGAAGGGGCCGGCCCCGACGAGCGCCAGGTGCTCAGCGGAGCTGCCGTGGCGGCGGCGAAGCGATGCTACACATCTCAATGCAGCGGCGGCGACATGCGCGGCCTTGGATGGCAGCTGCCGTCGGCCGATAAGTCCCTGGGAGACTGGGCTTTCCCCGATTCCTTCGGCCACGCCGGCTTCACCGGCACCGGACTGTGGATCACGCCGTCGCTTTCGCTGGTGACTGTGTTGCTCACCAACCGTTTGCAGCTCAGCCGCGACTGCAACCGCATGCCGCGCCTGCGCAAGCTGTTCAATAACGCAGTGTTCGCCGAGGTCACTGCAACGAGTATATGAAATGGAGGTAATCGCAATGGCGGAACGATTGAAGCGCGCCGAAGTGCCTGCCGAGCTCACCTGGCGCATTGAAGACCTGTTCGCTACGTCTGCCCACTGGGAGACTGCCCTCGCATCGCTCGATGCCGACGTGGCATCGTTCGGTCGTTTCAAGGGCCGCCTGCACGAAGGGGCGTCGCTCTTCCTGCAGTGCATGGAAGAGGCGGAGGCGCTCGGTCGTAAGGCATCTCCTGTGGTGCTCTACGCGCATCTGCTCATCGCCACCGACGGCACTGACCCGGCAAACCAGGCCATCGCCGGACGGGCCCACGCCGCCGTGGCGCGCATCCGCGCGGGCATGGCCTTCCTTGAGCCGGAGATCGTGGCGCTGCCCGCCGGAACCGTGGAAGGTTACATCGCGGCAGAACCCGGTCTCGAGCCGTTCCGCCGCTACCTCATGCGGATACTCTCCAACAAGCCCCATGTCCTGTCTCCCGAGACTGAAAGAGTCCTCGCCTCCCTCGGCGAACTGATGACGGCACCATATAACCTGTATGAGCGATGCAAGAGCTCTGACATGCACTTCGAGCCGGCCACCGACGCCGCCGGCCGCGAGCACCCGGTGAGCTTCGCGACGTACGAGGTGCTGCTCGAGAAGTCGTCTGACACTGTGCTGAGGCGCAACGCCTACCGCTCGTTCTCAAAGGGCTTGGCCTCCTACCGCGAGGTGCTGGGGGGCACGTTCGGCGCCGAGGTGCGCAAGAACGTGGTGCTTGCCAGGGCGCGGGGCTTTGAGAGTGCCACGCACATGTTCTTGCATCAGCAGGAGAGCTCGATGAAGGCGTACCTGAACCTCCTCGACGTGGTGCAGCGCGAGATGGCGCCGCACATGCGCCGGTATGTGGGGCTGCGCAAGCGCGTGCTCGGCCTCGACGAGGTGCTCTACTGTGATATCGAGGCACCGCTAGACCCCGACTGCGATCCCGGCATCACCTACGAGGAGGCAGGGCACGAGATCCTTGCATCAGTGCAGGTAATGGGCAAGGAGTTCAGCGACATCGTAGCGACGGCGCTGGCCGATCGCTGGATAGACAGGGCTGACAACATCGGCAAGTCTACAGGCGCGTTCTGCGCCGATGCATACGACGCACATCCCTTCATACTGACGACATGGTCTGACAAGGCGAGGTCGATGTTCACCCTCGCGCACGAGCTTGGCCACGCCGTGGCTGATGTGTTCACCGCGCGCACCCAGCGTTACGCGAACAAGGAGATGTCGCGCTTCATCGTGGAGGGTCCGTCGACGTTCATGGAGGCCCTGCTGGCAAGGCATCTGCTGAGCCAGCCCTCGGTGGAGCCACGCAAGCGCCGCTGGGTCGCCATGCAAGTGCTCGGCACCTACTATCACAACTACGTCAGGCACATGCTCGAAGCTGAGCTGCTCAGACGCATCTACGACCTGGCCGAGGCGGGCACACCCATCACGGCGACGGTGCTGTCGAAAACAAAGGGAGAGATTCTGTCGGAGTTCTGGGGCGGTACAGTGGTCATAGACGAGGGCGCTCGCCTTACGTGGATGCGCCAGCCTCACTACTACATGGGCCTCTATCCATATACGTACTCTGCAGGATTGACGTTCTCGACTCTCATGGCCCAGGCTCTGGCGGCGGAGGGCGATTCTGCCCGCGACCGCTGGCTGGAGGTTCTGCGCACCGGCGGCTCGATGAAACCGCTTGATGTCATGAAGCGCGCCGGCGTCGACCTGGAAGACGCGGCATCGATCACCCGGGCCATTGACTACGTGGGCACCCTCGTAGATGAAGTGGAGACGGCGTTCTGTGACTCTTCGAGACGATAGGATCAACTACTGGGTGTTCCTCGGCGATTCCTTCGGGTTTCGCCTGGGGATGTCCATCGTATCACTGACCACCATAATGCCGCTGCTCCTTGCCACGCTAGGGGCGTCGAACTTCGTGATCGGGTTGCTCCCGGCATTGGCGTCGCTGGGCGAGTCATTGCCGGGCACGTTCGCGGCGTCGCGCATCCAGAACTGGCCGCTGAAAAAGCCCTGGCTGCTGCGGACCGGCGCCATGGAGCGGGTGTTCTTGCTCTCAAACGCGGTGGGACTGATGCTGTTCGCGCGCGAGCGACCGGCCGTGGCCGTGGCGTGGCTGCTCACGGCATGGACGCTGTGCACAGGCAGTTCGGGGCTGTCTATCCCGTCGTACCACAGCATGCTGGCAAAGTGCATCCGCCCGGAGAACCGCGGCGGGATGATAGGTACCGCCGGAGCCGCTCAGGGCCTGGTGGGCGTGGCGGCGGCGCAGGCGGCAGGAGTCGTGCTCACGAAGCTGCCCTTCCCGGCGAACTACGCTATGCTCTTTGTGGCGGCGTTCATCATCACCACGGCATCGTTCGTGCCCTTCGTGTGGGCGCGCGAACCGGCGGATGACGTTGGGCCGGTCGGGTGCGGCGGCGGTGGGCGCGTGGGCGGCAACGGCAGCAACGGCGGCAACGGCGGCAACGNNCCAACGGCGGCCCCGCCGGCGACGCGCGCGGGCGGTCGGAGGCGCGCCTCTGGTCCTTCGGATCCCGCGCCATGCACACCGTGCGCGGCAATACCGGCTACATGCGGGCCGTAGCTGCCCTGGCTGTGATGGCTTTCGGGCTGATGGCAACCTCGTTCTACTCCACCTACGCCGTGCGCGAGCTGGGAGCAGGTTCGATTGAGGTCGCGCGGTTCACCTCTATTGCAGTGGGCGTCGGGGTGGTGTGCTTTCCGGCCTTCGGCAGAGTCGCCGACTGCTACGGCCACAAACGCTCCCTCGAACTTGCGGCCCTCAGCTTCGCCGGCGCGGCAGGCGCGGCGCTGCTCATGCCCTCACTGGCGGGAGTGTATATCGCCCTGGTTCTGGGCGGCGCCGGCATCAGCGGCCAGCTAGTGAGCCAGAACGTGATCTGGAGTGAGTTCTCGCCCACCCACGCCGACGTGCCGCTGTACATCTCTGCATCAATGCTGCTGATGATGCCTTTCCGCGCCCTGGCCCCTGCCCTGGCCGGTTGGTTGGCCGACATGTGGGGCTTCAGGGTCATGTTCGCCGCCGCCCTCGCCGCGGGCGTCGCATCGTTCACCATCCTCAAGCTCGCAGTGCCCGAGCCGCGCCGCATAGCCTCGAAGTGCTAGAGCTTCCGCACCTGATACCGGTCGGCCAGGGCCAGCCAGTTCTGCGGGAACTCGAGAACGAGGTTCCAGTAGCTCGCCCCGCGCAGACCATACTCGGATATCAATGCATGCGCCGCCACCGATGAGCGCACATCGGAGAACCACACCTCGTGCCGGGTACCGGTCTCATCAGTGTAGCGGAACCATGGTGCCTGCGCCGTCGCATCGAAGTTGATGTCAGTGTTCGTGGCGGCGGCAATGGCCGTGGCCTGGGCGGGCGTGACGGTATTCGCCAGTCTCCCAGGTGGAAGAGGCACAGGCCAGTCATATCCATACAACGGAATCCCCATCAGGATCTTGCCCGGCGGGATCTGCGTGACTGCATAATCCAGCACCCGCCTGACGAGGTTGACTGGCGCAACGGCCATCGGCTCCCCTCCTGACCAGCCCCACTCATACGTCATCAACATAGTGAAGTCGAGATGCGGCGCGAGCGCTGCATAATCAAACGTGCCCACCCATGGCAGCGTCGGCCAGTCGGCCCACTTCGGCGCCATCGCATTCGACAGGCTCAGCCCGCGGGCGCCCGCCGCGGCATGGAGCGCGGCGATGAAAGACGTGTAGAGCTGGCGGTCGGCAGGATACATGTTCTCGAAGTCGACGTTGACGCCGCCGAAACCCTCAGCCACAGCCGTGTTCACGATGGCATTTATGGTAGACTGCCCTGTCGCCCCCGTCATCGCCGTGCGAGCGAGGTCGGGGTTGAAGTTGGTGCCGTCGAAGTTTGAGACCACGATCAGCGGCACTATCCCCAAGCTGCGCGCGACACGCACCGCAGCTGCAGCCTGGCCGGCCGTGTATGTGAGACCGCCTAGCCCGTCTACCGGAAAGCTGAACACGCTTACGTAAGTCAAGTAAGGTGCGATCGGCGTCAAGATCCGGCGCAAAGTGGCCTCTGACAGTGGGAAGATGTAGCCGTTGGTCTCGACGACGGGACGCGTCGGTGCGGTCACCGGAATCAGCAGCACCTGCCCCACGCTGATGAGGTTGGGGTCGGCGATGTTGTTTGCGGCGACGATGGCGGCGACGGTTGTGCCGAAGCGCTGCGCGATCGACCAGAGGCTATCGCCTGCCACCACCGTGTACTGGATCGGACCGGCTGGTGGTGGAGGGAACGGGGGCACCGGCGGTGCCGGCGCGGCTGGGATGATGAGTAGCTGCCCCACATCAATGCGAGACGGGTCAGCGATGTTGTTCGCCGCGACGATTGCGGCGACGGTGGTGCCGAAGCGCTGCGCGATGGACCACAGGCTATCGCCTGCTACCACCGTGTACTGGATGGGGGCGGCGGGCGGAGGCGGCGGCAGCCCCGCTCCGGGGGGCGGGATCGCCAGCGCCTGCCCCACCACCAGCACATCGGGATTGGCTATGGCATTCGCAGCGACGATCGCATCAACGCTTACACCATAGCGGCGCGCGATGACCCAGAGCGTGTCGCCCCTGGCCACGACGTGAATCAGCATGAAGATCACTCCTACGAACTCGTAAGTCCCTCATCGCATGATATTGCCGGCGAGCGCGCCTGCACTCCAGTGCGCAGGGAACAAAGAGCGCATGAGGCATGGCGCGATTCCCAGTCGTGGTATATACTGGGGGTGGTGGGTGCGCTGGTGGGCTTGATGGCCCGGCTCGAGTGCGGGCAGGAGGCGCGAGTCCCTGCGTCCGACCCAGACTGACACCGTTGGGAGTGTGAAGCCGTGACGCTCTCCAGGATCATCGATCTCATCGTCGTGCCTGCTATGGCGGCTGACACTAACCTCACGGCCGCCGACATTCGCACCTACCTCTACCTGCGCTCGCATCCCAGCACCTCACTGCGGGGGGCGTCCGCACAGGCCGGGTTGCCGCGCGAGACTTTCCGGCGCTCAGTGAAGCACCTGCTCAAGCAGGGTTGGGCGTTTCGGGGTGTTGGCGTCGAGGGCGGTCCGACCATCGTGGTCGCATGGATGCCACCCGAAGTCGAGCTGCTGGTCGCAGCTGAGCTGGGCAAGGTGCGGAACGAGATCGTCAACGTCGGCGAGTGGCTGATGAAGAACATCCTCGACATGATCATCGGCGATCCCAACTTCCACGACAACGCGCGACCATCGTGGCTCGCCGCCATGGACGGCGGTGGCCGCCTCGAGATGGACCGATGGTATCGCCTGCTCAAGCTGGTGGTAGAGTTCCACGGCCGGCAGCACTTCGGCATCAGCGACTTCGCTCCGACAGACGAGGAGCTATCACGACAGATCATGCGCGACGACGCCAAGGCAGGCATGTGCGCGCGTGAGGGCATCACCCTGATCGAGGTATCCACGGCCGACCTCAGTTACGTCAAAATGGTAGACAAACTCACAACCCTCGCCCCCGCCGTGCCAGTGCTGCCCGTCAAGCAAGACGGCGCTGTGTTCAAGACCCTACGCCGGCTATGCGCCGCGTACATAGCCCACGCTGCCAGGGAAGACAAGAAGCGCCGTTCGCGGCAGTGATCCATCACGGTGAGCGGGCAGGCCACTGGCGGGGTGAGACCGGGGGCCGGGGGGGCAGCGAACGAAATACACCTCTAGCTGGCCTGACCCGCCGGTGGGTCGGTTTCGGCACCTCGTAGCTGGG
Source organism: Firmicutes bacterium UBA1393 (assembly GCA_002305255.1). Lineage (GTDB taxonomy): Bacteria > Bacillota > DTU025 > DTU025 > DTU025 > UBA1393. Next base: position 14,250 of record DBQN01000079.1, read on the forward strand.
CTGACCCAGGCATGGGTCGATTTTGAGCCCGAATGGCCCATCCATGGGTCGGCCGGCCCCAAGAGCGACCCACAGCTGGGTCGCCTACCGCCCGGCCCTGGGCCGCCGGGAGACCGGCACAGCCGACTCGCCGACGTCGCCACGATCCAAAACGGCTCTAGCAGCTCTAATACGAAGGCGGCGCATGGCGCCGCCCTTCCTTTATTACCCAGGCCGCCGTGCCGGTCGTGCCGAAGGCGGGGGGCGACCCATGCATGGGTCGGTTTCGGCCCCAACCGACCCATCCCTGGGTCGATCGGCCTCTGAAACGACCCACAGCTGGG
>DBQN01000013.1:0-8915 GCA_002305255.1 Firmicutes bacterium UBA1393
CGGCGGCGAGGTGAGGGGTCCTCGCCACGGGGTGGCCTGGGGGTTAGTCGCGGCCTCCGAGCTCGCGCCACTGTTCCCTCAGTTCTGCCTGGCGCTCCTGTCGCGCTTCAGCTTCGCGTCGACTGCGCTCAACGGCCTCGGCCTCACGGCGCGCGGTCTCGCGAACGTGAGAGGTCTTCAGTCTCATAGACTCCTCGGGCGACGTAAGCTTCCCATCGATCATCTCGAGTTTGATGCATTCGTACTCGACAGGGAAGTCCTTCTTCATCCTGTTCCATAGCATTGCGCCTGACCAGCCCCAGGATTTGCCCTGCCTGATGACGTCCACAGCGTCCTCGAGGTGCATCAGGATCTCGATGTAACCGCGGTCATCCCAGCTGGTCTCTTTTAGCCGATCGCGGACGAATTCCGTTCTGATGCGTGCGAGACTCATCTGCGGTGTCAGGGCCTCGACTATGCCCTTGACAAGGGCGCTTTCTTCCTCGTGATTGCCGTGAATGTGGTACACCTCCTTCCCTGGCACCCACTGGGTTCACGAGGCTAGTAGTACGCCACTTGCGCGGTTTCACCTTCAACAGAGGCCAACAACGATGTAACGCCGGGCTGCTCGCCCGGCGTTACCGTTCCACTCGACGTTCTTCGTGTCCGAGTGAGTTGTCTAGAAGGTATAGGAGATCCCCAGGCCGCCTCCGATATGATCGACGAGGTCATGCCTATCTTCGATGCAGCAGTCCGAGACCCCATCATAGTGCTCAAAGCGGAATCCGAGGTTCACAGCCAGACCAAGCTTGGTTGTATAGGTCAGCCCGGCAATGGCTTCATGACCCTGTCCAACGTAGGTCTCAGTGTACTCCTCGTTTTCTATGGTGACCGAGCTCACTCTCGGGAGAAAGGCGTAGCTGCCGCTCAGCGAAAGCCCTTGCATGATCGGGACGCTCACGGCAGCGCCCATCTTGAAACCGCTCCCTACGTTGACGACGTCAACCGTGCCATCGTTGTCACCGTAGCCGGATGTGAATCTGGTCCAGCCGGCAACTAGGTCGACGTGGTCAGTGACGGCTACGGCAGCAGAGACTCCCAGGTTCGTGTATACGGGATCGATGACATCATCGACATTGCCCACCCAGTCGGCGAGATACGGCTTCGACAACGACTTTACGTTCATTGTGTAGCTACCGAGCAGTCTTGCGCCCGGAAGCACCTCGTAGCTGGCGTTCACTCCGATCGTGGGAGTGAGGAATCCGTATGTGTCGTAGTTCTGGTGATCCGAGATCGTCAGCACGCCGTATGTGGCGCAGGCGCCTACTCCGATCTGGCCGAGTTCGAACCCCTTAGCTGATGCTGCTGAACTGATCGACAGAGCGAGTAGAATAACGAGTACCGCCGATATCCGCTTGTACATGTATGCTCGTCTCCTTTCACCGGGTCATATCATCGGCCACTAGAAACTGTAAGACAGCCCTACGACGCCTCCGCTGAAACTAGCGAAGTCATAGTCGTAAATGTCCAAGTCGTCATAGTACACTTCACGGCCGCTGTAAAGCTCTGTACGGAAGCCGAGACTGACGCCAAGGCCGAACGGAGTCACGTAGGTCACGTTCGCGCTCATCTCATGGCCGGGCCCCACGTAGACGTCTTCCCACGGCTCACCGTTGACAGTAGTGGCGTATCGCACTCGAGGAAGGAACGCATACCGCGCATCCAGCGACACGGTGTCGGTGAGAGGGACGTTCAGTGCCGCACCAACCTTGAGACCGCTGCCGGAGTTCAGGACTGCATCCGGTTCTAGATCATCGTCTATGTCGACGAGTCCGTTGTAGCCGGAAGTGAAACGGGTCCAGCCCGCCATCAGGGAAAGGTTGTCGGTCAGCTTGATCGATGCGGCGAGGCCCAGGTTGGTGTACGAGGCGTTCTCGAAGTCGTCATCGAAGCCATCCCAGTCGACGCCGTAAGGCCTCGATAGCGATTTGATGCAGAGGGAGTAATCGGCAAGCAATGCCACGCGTGGCAGGAGCTGATAGCTGGCATTGACCGCCACGAGAGGAGCCGTAGATAAGTATCTTGAGAAAGAGTCTTCCCACTGCGAGTACTCGTCCGTGATGAACAGGGTGCCGTAGGATACGCTGCCTCCTACCTTGATCTCGCCAAGCTTGAACTCCCTTGCTGACGCCGCTGCTGAGGTGAAGGCCAACAGCAGTGCTACCATGAGTGCCGTAAGTACTTGCCTTCTCACGTTTCGGTCTCCTTTCTTCATACCAGAGTCCGGGGAACTTTAAAGTACTTCGAGATTCTGCGCGCTATCCCTGCATGAGCCCCATAACGCTCGTTAATCTTGTCGGGCGAGGGCTCGGCCAGATGCCCAGAGAGCGTTGCTCGCCGTCGGCGGCACGATGTAGCCGACAGCGACTTGGTGGTCGCGGTCGGAGGCAGGTGGAGGGTTGCCGGTTCCCTGGCAGTCCAGGAGCTGAAGCGGTGAAAAGTAGGCAATTCGTAGCGTGAGCGCCCAGAATCCTGTCATCTCGAGTTGCTCGGTCGGGGGGCGGGCGGCGATGACCTNNGATGACCTAGTGGTCGCGACAGTTGGGGAGTCAGAAGGAATGATATGCCCAGCGGGGCATATCCTCCATTCATAGCTCTAACTGCTGCGACGGTGATTGTCGCGAGCGGCGATAGAGCGTGCCTAGGCGACGTCCCGAGAGCCCTGGCTGGTGGTAGGTGGCAGACAACCGGTATCGTTGCACTTCAGGAGCTGAAGCGGTGAAAAGTGTGCAACTCGTAGCGTGGGCGCCCGAAATCCTGCCATTTTCGATCGCTGGGCATCGCTTGCGCCTCGGGTGCCATCGGCAGGCTGCCACAGGGCTGCGCCCCAGCGAGCTCCGGTGCCCCGCGCACCCTGCGAGGCCCCCGCGCCGAGCCCGGACTTAGTGGTCGTCACATAACATATTACCAATATCTTTGTGTGAACCGAATAAAGGAGTGTGGCATCATTCAGTGGAATTACACTAGTGCAGAACTGGTCGTGAGTCGGCCTCTGGCTGGGCGAATCGGCTGGCTTTGCATGGTGAAGGTGAATTTGCGCTGGGGGCGGGTACTGACATGGCAATCGATGACGCAGTGATCGCAGCACTGTCGGAAGGATGCGCAAGCGACGTTGTTGCCTGGCGGCGACAGATACATGCGCACCCGGAAACAGGATTTGAGGAGTACAAAACTGCCGAGCTCGCAGCGCAAGTCCTACGCCATCTGGGCCTTGAAGTGCATACAGGCGTCGCAGGAACTGGAATCGTCGCAACGCTCAGGGGAGCACTGCCAGGGCCCACTGTGGGTCTCAGGGCGGATATGGACGCTCTGCCCGTCGCAGAAGACACGGGCCTGCCGTTTGCGTCGACAGTGCCAGGCGTGATGCATGCGTGCGGTCATGATGGCCACACGGCGATGTTGCTGGGGGCGGCCACCGTTCTCACGAAGCTCCGCTCCGAGCTTGCGGGAAACGTCAGGTTCATCTTCCAACCATCGGAAGAGCGCAACGGCGGGGCTGCTCCGATGATTGCTGCCGGCGCTCTGCGCAACCCTGATGTAGAGGCCATGTTCGCCGCGCATCTGTGGCCTGACACGCCGTTCGGCCACGTCGAAGTGCACCGGGGGCCTGCGATGGCATCGCTGGATGAGTTCGCAGTCACCATTCGCGGGCGCGGCGGCCACGTCGCCACGCCACACAAGAGTGTAGATGCCATTGCTGCGGCTGCTGCTTTCATCCTTGATCTGCAAACAATCGTCAGCCGCGAGCTCGACCCTACTGAGCCCGCGGTAGTGAGCGTAGGCAGGATCGAGGGCGGGAGCGCGTACAACGCCATTGCCGGAGAGGTACTGCTGCGGGGCACGGTGCGCGCTGTAAACCCGCCGCTGCAGAAGGTCATCTGCGACAAGATCGAATGCCGTCTCAAAGGGCTTACTGAGTGTCACGGCATCAGTTACGACTTCGACTACCGTTTTGGCTATCCGCCTGTGATCAACTCCGTGGAGATGGCAGACTTCGTGGTCGCCACGGCAGGCCGCGTGCTCGGCCAGGGCCGTTCGGCGTTTGTAACGCGACCGTCCATGGTAGGGGAGGATTTCGCCTACTTCGCGCAGGAGGTGCCCGGGGCCATATATCTTCTGGGTGTAGGCGATTCCGATACGTGCCGCTATCCGCTCCACCACTCCAAGTTCAGCTTCAACGAGAGCATACTCTGGCTGGGTGTCAGACTCCTCGCGCAGTTGGCCGTAGACTATCTGCAATCGCATGGCGTGGGGGCAGCGGCGCCGAAGACGCCTAAGGGGCAGTGAGAGACGGCGAGGCGGACGTAACGCGAACTCAGGTCCAACTAACTGGAGAACACAATAAGCAAGGAGGTAAAGGCATGCGCAAGAGATTCCTACTCGGCATTCTGGTTCTGGCAATCCTGTCGGCATCCATGGTATCGATGGCGGCGCCCGTGTACAAGATAGCTGTCGTCGCTCCGTTCACCGGGTCCGGATCTATCCTGGGCGACTACATCAGGAACGCCTTCATCATGGCCGTTGAGGAGATCAACGCCAAGGGTGGCGTACGTGGACGCCAGATCGAGTACGTTATCTACGATGACGCAGCAGCCCCTGCAACCGCGATTAACGTGGTCAACAAGGCGATCCTCAACGACAAGGTAGACGCGATGTTCGGCCCCAACATGTCCAGCTGCGTGCTGGCAGTCCATGACATCGCCAAGGCAAACAAGGTCCCGATGCTCGTGGGAGCCACCTCGCCCTCGTTCGGTTTCGACAAGGTCGGCAACGAGTGGCTGTTCCGTCTGCGCGCCGATGACGAAGTCAAGGTTGTGAACCTCGTCAAGTACGCAGTAGACAACCTCGGCGTCAAGAAGCCCGCCATCATCTTCGGTTCCACTGACTACTGTGTGGTCGCGAAGGATGTGGCAGTTGACGAGTTCGCCAAGCGCGGCATAAAGCCCGTTTCGATGCAGCAGATCAAGGAAGGCGAGAAGGACGCCACCGGCCAGCTCCTCAACATCAGGCAGGCCGCTCCCGACGCCCTCATCGGCCTCACTCACGAGCCTGAGGCGGCTGTCATCATGAGGCAGTTCCGTCAGCTCGGCTTCAGGGATGTAGATGTACTCGGCTTCTCCGCGTGGGGCGTTCCCGCGTTCACCGATCTGGCCGGCGCAGCGGCTGATGGCGTGATCTCGGTTCAGGGCTTCACCCCCGAGTACCAGGATCCCAAGGTGCAGGAGTTCGTGCAGAAGTACCAGGCCCGCTGGAAGTCGCTGCCCAGCGACCCCGCACAGGCCTACTATGATGGCATGTACCTCCTCGCCAACGTAATCGAGAAGGTAGGCTTCGAGAAGGAAGACATCCGCAAGGGTCTCACCGAGCTCAAGGACTTCCCCGGCGTCCAGGGCCCGCTGACCTGCGATGCAAAGCACAACTTCACCAACTTCTCGCTCATCTCTCAGTTCAAGAGCGGAACTTGGAATATCATCACTGCTATTCGGTAATTCCGGTAGCCTGATGCTGTAGCAGGGCGTATTCGGCAGTCGTGCGCCAGCTAGGCGTGCGACTGCCTACCTGCAATATTGGGGGTGATGGCCCACATGCTGAGTCTCGTAATCCAGAATGCCGTAGCAGGATCGGCAATAGGTCTTCTCTATGGTCTCATCGGTCTTGGAGTCGTGCTCTTTTTCCAGACTACGAATCTGATGAACTTCGCGCACATCTCATCCGCTATGTTGGGCGCGTATCTGTGCTACACATATACGGTGATGTGGAAGCTGCCGTTCGCGCTGGCCATCGTAATGGCGGTGATGTCGGTCGCGCTCTACGGATTGCTCTTGAAGCGATTCGTGTACGCGCCCCTCGCCAAGCGTAAGGGCGGCAGGCTCGAGTTCATCATCGCCACCCTGATGCTCTCTGTGTTCTTGCTGAACGCAGTCATCGTGGTGTGGGGCGGCGTTCCGCTGCCGTTCCAGGGCCTCTTTGGGAGCGACAGATTCCCCATATTCTTGGGCAATGTCGTGATCCAGTACCACTCGCTCTTCGTGCTGGCATACATTACGGTCTTCGTCATCGCTCTGCAGTACTTCTTTACCAGAACGATGACGGGCAAGTCGCTCAGAGCAGTGGCGCAGAATCCTCGCGCCGCCAGGCTCATGGGCATCAATGTGGACAGGATGTTGAACCTGTCGTTCATGTTGAGCACTGGGGTAACGGCTCTGGCAGGTATCTTGTTGATCCCGGTCTACTTTGTGTCACTTGACCTAGGTTCGGGCATCATCGGCGTCAAGGGCTTTGCATGCGCCGTGATGGGCGGGATGAAGAGACCGTATCAGGCCCTTCTGGGCGGTGTGCTGATCGGTCTTGCAGAGAACTTCGTAGTGCTCTTCGTCTCGTCAACCTATCGTGACGTTATCACGTTCCTGTTCCTGATAATCTTCCTCGTTCTGCGCAAGCAGGCAGAGGCGTAGAAAGGAGGAGCAAGCATGGAACGATTCAAGAAGGTCATACCTCTGCTGGCGGTGGCATTGTTCCTCGTGATCCCGCTGGTCGACGACAACCAGTACCATGTGTACATGCTGAACAGGGCATTGATCAACTGTATGGTGGCCACGGGCCTAGTCGCCCTGACAGGTTTCGCCGGCCAGATGTCGTTGGGGCACGCAGCCTTTTACGGCATAGGTGCGTATGCGACTGCACTGCTCACCGTTAGGGTGGGATTCCCTGTGTGGCTGGGCATTATCAGCGCCGGAGCCATATGCCTGCTGGTAGGCATGGTGCTCAGCTTGCCTTCGTTCAAGGTGTCGGGATTCTACCTCTCGCTGGTCACGATATCCTTCGGCAATATAGTATGGATGCTCATTGTGAACTGGCATAGCCTGACCCGAGGGCCGCTTGGATTCCCCGGCATACCTTCGATAACCCTCGGCACTCAGCCCTTGAGCAGGGTGGGCTTCTTCTACGTGAGCGCGGTTGTGCTCGGATTGATGACCCTGGCCCTATACAGGCTCTCTCGTTCGTATATCGGCAGGGGAATGAAGGCGATGAGCGACGATGAACAGGCTACCGAGACTGCCGGCATCGACACCAAGCGCATGAAGGTGCTGGTGTTCAGCCTGTCGGCTCTCTACGGCGGCATAGCCGGTGGTCTGTATGCGCACCTCTCGAACTTCCTGAGCCCGGAGAGCTTCGTGTTCTCCGAGTCGGCCAACTTCGTGGCCATGGCGGTTGTGGGCGGATTGCGCAGCATCTACGGCGGCGTGGTCGGAGGCCTGGTGGTCACGATCATACCGGAGCTGCTCAGGGTTAAGGGTTGGGAGATCTACTACCTCATGGGTTCAAGCCTTGCCATTCTCTTGCTGGTAATCATGTTGCCGTCAGGCATCGCGCCGGCGGTGCAGAACGTCTACAACCGGCTGGGCGCCCGCCTCGGTATCGGCGGCAGCGGCAGTGGCAGCAATGGCAATGGTTCAGGCAACGGCAGCGCAGCGGCAGTGCGCGGCGACTCCAAGTCAGGTGGAAGGTAGGTGGATGAGCTGATGTCGTTCCTAAAACTCAACAACTTGACGCGCAGGTTCGGCGGTCTGGTCGCAGTCAACGACCTGAGTTTCGAGATCGCCGAGGGCAAAGTGACAGGGCTCATCGGTCCGAACGGATCGGGCAAGAGCACTACCATCAACCTGATCTCGGGTGTGCTTCCCGTAACATCGGGCAGCGTGGAGTTCATGGGCCACAGAATCACGGGCAAGTCGCCCCATGCCATTTCCCGCATGGGCATTGCCAGGACGTATCAGCAGATACGTGTGTTTGAGAGCCTCACAGCCCTCGAGAACGTGCAGGTGGCTAGGGCGGGAATGTACCGCTCGGGTCTGGCCGACGTGCTGCTCAACACGGGTAAGCTCAAGCGCGAGGAGAGCCGCGAGCGCGATAAGGCGCGCGAACTGCTCGAGCTGGTGGGGCTGGGTAAGAAGGGCGACGAGATGCCGCGCAACTTGCCCTACGGTTTCCGAAGGTGCCTTGAGATCGCGCGCGCCCTCGCCCTCGAGCCGAAGCTGCTGCTCCTCGATGAGCCGGCCGCGGGCATGAACCGTGACGAGTTCATGGCCGTCACCGACCTGATCCTTAGGCTAAGGAAGACCGGCCTGTCGGTTCTGCTCGTCGAGCACACGATGGAGTTCGTTGAGACGTGCGTCGACCATGTGGTGGTGCTCAACTTCGGCCAGAAGCTGGCCGAAGGCACGTTCCACCAGATCGAACAGGATCCTCGGGTTATCGAGGCATATCTCGGCAAGGAGGAGCTATAACATGCTGGAAATCAGAGGCCTCAGCGTGTCATACAACGGGATTCCGGCTCTGCGCCGAGTGTCGCTCGATGTCAACCAGGGGGAGACAGTATCGGTGCTCGGCCCTAACGGCGCAGGCAAGACCACTCTGCTCAACGCCATCTCCGGACTGGTGAGCTCCGACTCCGGCAGCTCCATCAAGTTCATGGGCAAAGAGCTTGCAGGGCGTAACCCCGATGAGGTCGTTGCGGCAGGGATCGTGCAGGTGCCCGAGGGAAGGCAGATCTTCGCAGAGCTCACAGTGCTTGAGAACATCGAAATGGGCACAGTGTTGAGGCGCGACCGCAAGCAGGCCAGTGCTGACATCGCCGAGATGTTCGACATCTTCCCCGAGCTAAAGGGCAGGGAGAGGCAGAATGGCGGCACGCTCTCCGGCGGCGAACAGCAGATGCTCGCGATCGCGCGTGCGCTGGTAGCTGCGCCGAAGCTTGTGATGATAGACGAGCCGTCGATGGGCTTGGCGCCGGTGGTGGTGCAGAGGATCTTCCGCCTCATCAAAGACGTCATCGTCAAGCGGGGAATCACTGTGCTCCTGGTCGAGCAGAACAC